>NZ_CP062229.1:961500-1282000 GCF_024707545.1 Mesorhizobium onobrychidis | reverse complement strand
GAGTGCGACGCGCTGCCGCTCGCCACCGGAGAGTTCGTGCGGCAGGCGCTGTTGCTTGCCGGCAAGGCCGACGCGCTTGAGCGCCGCGGCGATTGCAGTGTGGTCGCCCTCGGTCAGCCTGAGCGACGGCGAGCGGCCAAGGCCGACATTTCGTTCGACCGAAAGATGGGCAAAGAGATTGTTTTCCTGGAACACCATCGACACTGGCCGCGCCGACGGCGGTTTGGCGCCGACATCGGCGCCGCCGATCAGCACGCGGCCCGATTGCGGCGTCTCGAAGCCGGCCACCAGATTGAGCAGTGTCGATTTTCCCGAACCGCTCGGCCCCATGATGGCGGTGATCTTCGAGGCGGCGAACTCGATATCGAATAAAAACGGCGCTTCGCCATAGCTGAACGAGACCTTTTCCAGCCGCACAGCCGTACCGCTTTCCGCGCTGTTGAGCATCATGATTTTTCCCCGCGCCCCAGCCAGTCAGCGGCCAGGACAAGCGCAAGACAAACCAGGCCGAGCAGCAACGCCAGGCCTGCGGCGTCCATCGTGCGGTAGCTGCCCATGCGCGCCAGCAAGAGGTAAGGCAGTGTCTGCAGGGAGTCGCTGCCGAACAGGGCAATGACGCCGAGATCGCCGAGCGACAAAGCCATGGCGAACGCGAAACCGGTGGCGAGCGGCCGCCGCAGCGACGGCCAGTCGACTAGCCGGAACCGGTTCCAGCCCGAAATGCCAAGCAGCAAACAGAGCCGTTCGTGGCGTTCGCTCGCCGCATCATAGCCGGGGCGAATGGCGCGGATGGCAAACGGCATCGCCATCACCGCATTGACGACGACGACCATCACAGGGGCGATGGCAAAGACGTCGCTGACGGTCCGCAGGAGCAGGAACCAGCCGGCGCCGATGACGATGGGCGGCACGACGAGGACGAAGCCGGCGCCGGTATCGGTGGCGTATTCGAGCAGCGTCCTGGCGCCGACGCGACGCCTCAAGGCCAGCGCCCGTCGTGCCATGACGAGCGACAGCGACAGCGCCACTGAAAGCAGCGCCGCCAGCAGGGCGAGCACGGCGCTGGTCAGCGTCGCCTGCCGCACCGCGATCTCGCCCGCCAGCCGGCCGAGATCGGCGCCAAGGCCTGACATCACCATGGCAGCCATCGGCCCGGCGACGAACAGCAATGCGAGAACGATCAATGCTGTGTTCAGCACGGTCTCGGCCGTGCCGGCCGAAAGATAGCGGCGCGGTGCCACCGGCAGATTGGCGTCGCCGACAGTGTTGGCACCAAGCCGCATCAATGCCAGCACAACGACGAAGGTCAGCGCGATCTGCAGCAGTGTCAGCGTCACCGCGCGGGCAGGGTCGAAATCGAAACGCAGTGCCTGGTAGATGGCGACCTCCAATGTCGTCGCACGCGGCCCGCCGCCCAGCGTGAGCACGATGGTAAAGGATGTGATGCAGAGCATGAAGACAAGCCCGGCGACGCCCGGCAACGCCGCGCGCAGCGTCGGCCATTCGATCAGCCGGAAGGCGGGTCTGGCGCCCATGCCGAGCTGGCTCGCCAGCCGCCACTGGTCGGCCGGCACTGTCGTCAGCGCTTCAAGTAACAGCCGCGTGGCCAGCGGCAGATTCAAGAAGACATGGGCGATGAGGATGCCGGACAGGCCGTATATGCCCGGCCAGCCCTGACCGCCAATCGCGGTGAGCACGCCGGCGAAATAGCCGGCACGGCCATAGAGAGCCAGAATGCCGAGTGCGGCGACGATGGCCGGCAGCGCAAGCGGCACGGCGAAGAGCTGCAGGATCAGGCCGCGACCAAAGAAGCGCGGATGCCGCGACAGCGCCCGCGCAACGAACAGCGCCGGCACGACGGAAAGCAGTGTCGACAGCAAAGCCTGCCACAGCGTGAAACGGGCGACGCGGAAGAGGTAGGAATCGAAGGCCGACATGGCGCCGGACGGGTCGCGGGCGCCTTCGACGATGAGCCCGGCGAACGCTCCGCCGATCAGCAGCGCAACAGCGGCAAGCGCGATGGTGCCGGCAGTGACGCGGGGATCGGCAGGATATCCGGTATGCATGCCGCCCTGCCTAGTTCAACGATCGTCGAAGCAGAAAATATGGCTGAGGTCGAGTTCCCGCCCACCCCCCTCTGTCCTGCCGGACATCTCCCCCTCAAGTGGGGAGATTGGCAGCTTCACCCTCGCCTCAATCTTTCGACTGTTGCGATTGGCGAAAGCGGAAGTGACATCCGATCTCCCCCCTTGAGGGGGAGATGTCCGGCAGGACAGAGGGGGGCGCCGTAGAGTAATCATCTTTCAATCACAAGCTACTTGCTCATCACCGACAGCCATTCGTCGACCCAGGCCTTGCGATTGGCGGCGACCTCTTCGGGGCTGAAAAGCAAAGTCTTGGTCGGCTTGACGAGCTTGTCGAAAGCCGGATTGAGCGGTTTGTCGGTCTTGCCGGCAGGGAACATCCAGTTGGTCTCGGGGATGACATCCTGGAATTTCGGTCCGGTCATGAAAGTCAGGAACTGTTTCGCCAACGGGTTCTTCGCGCCTGACGTGGTGATGCCGGCAACCTCAATCTGCAGATACTCGCCCTCCTCGAAGGACGCCGCCTGATAGCGTTCGGTGTTTTCGGCGACCATGTGATAGGCCGGTGAGGTGGTATAGGACAGCACCATCGGCGCCTCGCCCTTGGTGAACAGGCCATAGGCCTCGCTCCAGCCCGGCGTCACGGTGAGCACCTTTGCCCTAAGCTTTGCCCAGGCTTCCGGCGCCTTGTCGCCATAAACCGACCTCACCCACAACAACAAGCCGAGACCGGGCGTCGAGGTGCGCGGATCCTGGATGACGATCTTCTCATCGGCATTGCCCTCGACCAATTCCTTCAGGCTCTTCGGCGGCGTCTTCAGCTTTTCGGTGTCGTAGACGACGGCGAAATAGCCATAGTCGAACGGCACGAAAATATCGTCGCTCCAGCCGCCCGGCACATTGACGTCGATGACGGCACCATGCGGCGAAAACAGGCCGGTGGCCTTGGCTTCCGCAGTCAGGTTGGTGTCGAGGCCGAGCACGATGTCGGCCTTGGTCGCGGCCCCTTCCAGCTTGACGCGGTTGAGCAGGGCGACGCCGTCGGCGACCGCCACGAATTCGAGAGTACAGCCGCATTCGGCCTCGAAGGCCTTCTTCACCGCGGGGCCCGGACCCCAGTCGGCGGTGAAGCTCTCATAGGTGTAGACGGTGAGTTTTTCCTGCGCGGATGCCGGCCCGATGCCGGCGGGAACGGTCGCCGCAAGCAGCACTGCCGAAACAAGAGTGTATAAAAACGTGCGCATCGGCGCCTCCTTCGTTCGCGTTGAAAGGAATTGAGGCGTCGGGCTGTCCGAAACGTCTAATCCCTCCGCCGGTACAAACCGGATCAGGTTCAGCGGGTTGGCTTGGTTGCCTCTCAGCTGGTTCGCGAAGATCGCGTCCAGCACCCCGTTAGAGCGTTTCGACACATAGGCCCGGCCCAGTTGCGGCGCAAGCGGAAGTTTGCCGGGCATCCGGAACGCGGCCTTCCGTTTCGCAAGCAGGGCTGGTAAGGGCCACGCATATGAGCAAATTCACCATCCTGCTTGGCGGCGATCTAATCCGCACGCCGCTGCTCGACCGCCAGGTCGAAGGCTCCCGTGTCATCGCCGCCGACGCCGGCATGAGCCATGCCCGGACGCTGAGCCTGACGCCGGAACTCTGGGTCGGCGACTTCGATTCGGTGCCGGCGGATTTGCCGGGCGAGCTGGCCGCCGTGCCCCGCCAGGTGTTTCCGGCAGAAAAGGACAAGACCGACGGCGAACTGGCTATCGCCGCCGCGCTCGAACGCGGCGCAACCAGCCTCGTGCTCGCCGGCGCGTTCGGCGGCAAACGCACCGACCACGCCTTCCTGCACCTGGCGCTCAGTGTCCGACTGGCCGAGGCAGGGACGGAGGTGCTTTTGACCAGCGGCGCACAAGAAGGCACCCCCTTGCTTCGCGGAAAGGCCGGCTTCGACTACGCCGACGGCACGCTGTTTTCGATTCTCGGCTTTTCCGACCTTACCGGCCTGACCGTGACCGGCGCCAAATGGCCGCTGAACCATATCGAGATGGCGTTCGGTTCGTCGCTGACCATTTCCAACGAGGTCAAGGGCCGGCTGGAAATTGCGCTGGGCAGCGGCCGCGCGCTGTTGCTCGCCCACCCATTCCCCTTACCTGAAAGCTGACATGGCGCCGCCAGTTCTCAATCTCGACGGCATAAAACTGACCTTCGGTGGCACGCCGCTGCTCGACGGGGCGGAACTGACAGCGTCGGCGGGCGACAAGATCGCTTTGGTCGGCCGCAACGGCTCGGGCAAGTCGACGTTGCTCAAGATCGCTGCGGGATTGATCGAGCTGCAGGACGGCGAGGTGTTCCGCCAGCCTTCGGCGACAGTGCGCTACCTGCCGCAAATGCCCGACATGGATGGTTTCGCCAGCGTCCGCGCCTACGTCGAGGCGGGGCTCGGACCCGCCGACGATCCCTACCGCGCCACCTATCTGATGGAGCATCTCGGCCTGTCCGGCGAGGAACGGCCGAACGATCTCTCCGGCGGCGAGGCGCGCCGTGCCGCCCTTGCCCGCGTCATGGCGCCGGAGCCCGACATTCTCCTCCTCGATGAGCCGACCAACCATCTCGACCTGTCGGTCATCGAATGGCTGGAGGAGGAGCTTGCCCGCACGTCTTCGGCGCTGATCGTCATCTCGCACGACCGCCGCTTCCTCGAGCGCGTGTCGCGCGCCACCGTCTGGCTCGATCGCGGCCAGACCCGCAGGCTGGACAAGGGCTTTGGCCATTTCGAGGAATGGCGCGACACGGTGCTGGAAGAGGAAGAGCGCGAGCAGCACAAGCTTGGCCGCCAGATCGTGCGAGAGGAGCACTGGCTGCGCTACGGCGTGACTGCAAGGCGCAAGCGCAACATGCGCAGGCTCGGCGAACTGCAGACCATGCGCCAGCGCTTTCGTGGCCATCGCGGCGCCGAGGGTGCGGCGACCATGGTGGCCAGCGACGCCGCCGAATCCGGCAAGCTGGTGATCGAGGCCAAGAACATCGAGAAGAGCTTTGGCGACCTCACTGTGGTCAAGGGCTTCTCGACCCGCATCCAGCGCGGCGACCGCGTCGGCCTGGTCGGCCCGAACGGTGCCGGCAAGACGACACTGCTGAAGATGCTGACCGGCGAATTGAAGCCGGACGCAGGCACGGTGCGGCTCGGCACCAATCTGGAGATCGCTACGCTCGACCAGAAACGCGAGGCGGTCGATCCGCAAGAGACACTGGCGCAATACCTCACCGACGGGCGCGGCGAGAACCTCGTCATCAATGGCGAGCAGCGCCACGTCGTCTCCTACATGAAGGATTTCCTGTTCAAACCGGAACAGGCGCGCACGCCGGTGCGCGAGCTTTCGGGCGGCGAGCGGGCGCGGCTGCTGCTCGCCCGCGTGCTGGCGCGGCCGGCGAACCTGCTGGTGCTCGATGAGCCGACCAACGACCTCGACATGGAGACGCTGGAATTGCTGCAGGAACTGGTCGCCGGTTTTGCCGGTACGGTGATCCTGGTCAGCCACGACCGCGATTTCCTAGACCGCACCGTGACCAGCCTGATCGCGCCGGACGGCGGTGGCCGCTGGATCGAATATGCCGGCGGCTATTCCGACATGCTGGCGCAGCGCGGCGGCACCAGGCTGGACGACCGCGGGACGCGGCCGAAAGCCGAGATCAGCGAAGCGGCGGTGGCAGCCAGGACCGGAGCTGCTGCGCCGAAGGGCCCGGCGAAAAAACTTTCGTTCAAGCAAAAATTCGCGCTGGAATCGCTGCCGAAGAAGATCGAGGCGGTGAACGCCTCGATCTCACGGCTGGAGAACAACATTGCCGACCCGGCCTATTACGAGCGCGATCCGGCCTCGTTCCAGAAGACCATCGCCGCCCTCGACAAGGAGCGCGCCACGCTGGCAGCGCTCGAGGAGGAATGGCTGGAACTGGAGATGTTGCGCGAGGAGATGGAGGGGTAGACGCTTCGCCGTTGCTCCAATATGAAAATGCGCATATATTATGCGCATGCTGCGGGGGTATCATGCGAAAGATAGCTATGAATGCGGTTCGTCAGCCGGCAAATCTGTCGATCGACTCAAAGCTCATGAAGGAAGCCAAGGGACTCGATGTGAATGTCTCGCGCGCCGCCGAAGCCGGCATTGCGGAGGCAGTGGCCGCCGAAAAGACACGGCTGTGGAAGCTTGAGAACCGCGCAACGATAGATGCGTGGAACGAATATGTCGAAAAACACGGCATTCCACTGGCAGAACATCGGCAATTCTGATGGCGCGGTATGACGCCTTCGCAGCTAGCATTGAAGGCGGCTATCTCCTCGACGTCCAGGCCGATCTGCTCGACCATTTCAAGACCCGGGTGGTCGTCCCGCTTCTGCCGGTCGCGACGGCGCCATCGCCAATGCGAAAGCTTCATCCCATTTTCGAGATCAATGGGCGGAAATTGGTCATGGCTACCCATTTGATCGCCACGGTTGCAACGACTGAACTGGGCGAAAGCCGGCTGAATCTGACGAGGCATCACGACGACATCGTGGCCGCGCTCGACATGCTGTTCCAAGGCTTCTGAACCGTTGGGGAGTTAGGCTGGTTAGCCGGCCTCAGCCCGCCGTCTTTGTTTGCCAGGCCTTCAGCGCCTCGTCGAACACCTTCTCGCCGGGAATGCCCTTTTCCATGGTGAGCAGCGCCCGCCGTCCGGTCTTGTAGACCACCGGCACGTCGATCCAGTTCTGGCCCCGGAGCAGGGTCAGATTGGCGTCTTCGTCCGCCTTGGTGTCGTTGAGAGCGACCAGGAAGAAGCCGTCCGCGATTTTCGCCGGGATGCCGATCAGCGGGCTGCCGGCATCCTGTTCAGAGCCCTTCATGGCGACGCGCAGGATATTGTCGACGCCGCCGCCATCGAAACCATCGGGCGTCAGGAAAATCATCTCGATGATGTGGCTGGCCGGAAGCGTTTGGTCGGTGTTGCGGCGGATGGTCATGCGCAGCTGCACGTCCTTACCCGGAATGCTCGCCTCGGCGCGGATTGCCGGCTCCGGCGGCAGATTGCCGCCGGGCGATTCCTGCACCAGCGACCAGACGATGCTGCCGGACTCGGCCGACCCTTGGGCGGTGCTGGTGCGCTCCTCGTAGAAGATCGCCTTCTGGCCGACCGCCAGTGCGGTTTCCGCAGGCGCGGCTGTCGGCGCGGCCGGCGCAGCACCCGGGGCCGGCGCTGCCGGGGCGGCACCCGGGGCCGGCGCTGCCGGGGCGGCACCCGGGGCCGGCGCTGCCGGGGCGGCACCCGGGGCCGGCGCTGCCGGGGCGGTTGCGCTATCGGCCGGCGCCGCCGGCGCCGGCGTGGCGCCATCGGCAGGCGGTGTCGTGGGGGCAGCACCCGGCGTGGCGGGCGCAGTCGTGGCTGGCGTATCGCCGGCCGGCGCTGCAGGCGCAGGTGCGGCCGGCGGCGGCGTGGTCAGTGCTGCGACGGATTCGCCCTCTCCGATACCGCTTTGTCCTGAAGCGGGGCCGGGATCGACCTCACCGCCCTCGGGCGTCAGCCGCTGGGTGAACTTTGTGCCCTCGGCATCCGTTGGAGCCGCTGCTGCCGGAGGCCTTGCCGCGGCATCGGTAGCCGGCTCGGCCGGGGTCGGCTTCACCAACGGTTCGATGGTTGCGACCGTCGTGCTGTTGAGACCTAGCATGTTGCTGAACGCGTCCTTGTTCAGCCAGATGCCATAGCCGCCGCCGGCGACGACGAGCAAAGCGACGACAGCGGCGATCAGCCCGCCATAGCTGCGCCTACGCTCGGCAGGACGCAGACGCTGAAAGGTGTCCGGCGCCGGCTCCTCGTCGTTGGGAAAGACATCGTCTCTAAAGGTATCGCTCTTCTCGTCCTCCGCTGGAAGACCCGCGTCCGAAGGCACCGCATCGGTGTGCTCTGGAGGAGAAGCAACGGATGGCGGTTTTTGCCAATTCGGCGCGGCTTTGGCGGCAGGCGCCGGCTGCCATGCCGGCTCAGTCTTTACCGGCTGCCATGCCGGCTCAGTCTCTGCCGGCTGCCACGCCGGCTCGGTTTTTGCCGGCTGCCGAACATGGCTGGGTTGGTTCTTGTTGCGGTCGATGGAGGAGAAGATGTCTTCCAGCTCCGACAGCGGATCGGATACCGGCACACTCCTGGTATAATCCCGCTCGACGCTGGCGATGGCGTCTTCCAGGGTGCGCTTATGCTGGGCAACGACCGAAGGCGCCAGCGGCGGCGTGATCTTGGCCAGCTTGTCCGCGATCGTCGAACGGGCCTTGTCATAGACCCTCGCGCGTACCTCCGGCGACGGCTCGCCGAGACCATTGAGCGTCTTTTTCAGAGCACCAACAAAATCTGCCATGCTTCAGTCGACCTGCATTTCGTTTCTGGGCCGGCCCCCGCAAATCGGCCGCGATGCCCGGAACGGCTGAGAATCTAGTCTTGAAACGGATCGGTCACAAGTATTGTGTCGTCCCGTTCAGGGCTGGTGGAAAGGAGTGCGACCGGCGCGCCGATCAGCTCCTCGATGTGACGGACATATTTGACTGCCTGGGCCGGCAGATCGTTCCAGCTTCTGGCGCCGGCGGTGGTGCCTTTCCAGCCCTCCAGCGTCTCGTACACCGGTTCGACGCGCGCCTGCGCACCTTGGCTGGCCGGCAGATAATCGATCGCCTCGCCATCGAGGCGGTAGCCGGTGCAGACCTTGATCTCGTCCAGCCCGTCGAGCACATCGAGCTTGGTCAGCGCGATGCCCTTGATGCCGTTGACGGCAACGGCCTGGCGAACCAGCACGGCATCGAACCAGCCGCAGCGGCGCTTGCGGCCGGTGACGACGCCGAACTCGTGGCCGCGCGTGCCCAGGAACTCGCCGATCTCGTTCTTCTGTTCGGTCGGGAACGGACCTTCGCCGACACGCGTCGTATAGGCCTTGGTGATGCCGAGCACATAACCGATGGCACCCGGGCCGACACCGGATCCGGCGGCCGCTTGACCGGCGACCGTGTTGGACGAGGTGACGAATGGATAAGTGCCGTGGTCGATGTCGAGCAGCGTGCCTTGCGCGCCCTCGAACAGGATGCGTTCGCCGGCGCGGCGCTTGTCGTCGAGGATCTTCCAGACACGGTCCATATAGGGCAGGATCTCGTCGGCGACCGAAATCAGCTCACTCATGATGGCGTCATGCGTGACCTCGGCGTGACCGAGCCCACGGCGCAGCGCATTGTGATGCGTTAGCAGCCTGTCGACCTTCAAGGGCAGCGTTTCCAAATCCGCCAAGTCCATCACCCTGACCGCGCGCCGGCCCACCTTATCCTCATAAGCGGGGCCGATGCCGCGACGGGTCGTGCCGATCTTCGTTCCGGAATTGGAGGCGGCGTCTTCGCGGAATCCGTCCAGCTCCCGGTGCAAGGACAGGATAAGCGCGGTGTTTTCGGCTATTTTCAGGCGCTCGGGCGTCACATCGACGCCTTGCGCTTTCAATTTCGCCACTTCCGCGACGAAGGCGTGCGGGTCGAAGACGACGCCATTGCCGATGATGGACAGCTTGCCTTGTCGCACCACGCCGGACGGCAGCAGCGACAGCTTGTAGACCTTGCCGTCGACGACCAGCGTATGGCCGGCATTGTGGCCGCCCTGGAAGCGCACGACGACGTCAGCGCGTTCCGACAGCCAGTCAACGATCTTGCCTTTGCCCTCGTCGCCCCATTGCGAGCCGACGACCACCACATTGGCCATGTTTCTTTTCCCTTGAGGCGCCGCTCGGAGCGGCTTGAAATGGTTCGAAACGACAGGCTTCTATCGCATAGGCCCGAAAATCGGAATCGATTTCGGAAGCACGATGCGGACATTCAAGCCTTGAGACGCGTACTTTGTCCGTCCAAGTGGACGCACGTCGCTCTATAACGTCAAGACCCGGCGAGCGCGACCATTCTTTACCGCCGAAAGCGCCCTCAGGCACAACAATTTTCGCCTTTGACATCATTTACTTGCGCGAACCGCCACAATAGGTCGGCAAAGACCCTTCGCCTGCCCCTCCCCGGCTGGAATTTCGCGATGCATCGAACCGCCTATCTGTTCTTGCTGTTCACCACCTTGCTGTGGGGCGGCAACTCCGTGGCCGGCAAGCTGGCGGTCGACCACATTTCGCCGATGACGCTGGTCTTCCTGCGCTGGGTTCTGGCCGTTCTGATCATGCTGCCGATCGGCTGGCGAACGCTGCGCGAGGATTGGCCGGTGGTGCGCCAGCATTGGTTGCTGCTTGGCGGGCTCGGCGCTTGCGGCTTCACCTTCTTCAACGCGATCTTCTACACGGCGCTCAACTACACGACGGCGATCAACGTCTCGATCGAGCAGGCGGCGATCCCGATCGTGATCATCCTCGCCAATTTCGTGTTGTTTCGCCTGCGTGTGAACCGGGTGCAGATCGCCGGCGTCGTGCTGACGATCATCGGCGTCGCCCTGACCGCCAGCCATGGCGATCTGCGCCAGCTTCTCAAGCTGGATCTCAACTTCGGCGACGCCATTATGCTGATCGCGGTGCTTTGTTACAGTTTCTACTCGGTCGGGCTGCGGCTGAAGCCGGCCATACGCTGGCAAAGCCTGATGCTGGCGCTGTCGATTGCCGCACTTGTCACCTCGCTGCCTTTCTTCCTGTGGGAAGTGGCCGCCGGCAAGGTCATCGTCCCCGATGCGCGCGGCTGGGCGATAGCGTTCTACACCGCGATCGGCGCCTCAGTCGTCTCGCAGATTTTCTATATCAGGGGCAACGAACTGATCGGCGCCAACCGGGCCGGCCTGTTCATCAACCTGGTGCCGATCTTCGGCACGCTGCTGTCGGTGCTGATCGTCGGTGAGACATTCCAGCTCTATCAGGGTCTGGCCCTCGTGCTGGTGCTCGGCGGCATCAGCCTCGCCGAATACAGCGGAAGGAAGCTGGCGATTTAGCCGGCAGATGTTCGGGATCGGATCAGAATGGTGCAATCCAGAGCCCGTCGCAGCCATGATTGTCGAAACGCCCCGTGTGCTTGTGGAGCACGCGGGGCGCGCGGGCATGATTCAGGCGCCGCCCACATCGAAATGCAGCCGCTTGGCGGAGTCGATCGACTTGTGCGCCCGCACCTGTTCCAGCACGTTTTCCGGAAACGGCGCATCGAGATAGAGCAGCGCGATGGCATCGCCGCCAGGCCGGTTGCGGCCGAGCTGGAAGTTCGCGATGTTGACGCCGTTCTCGCCGCAGACCGTGCCGAGCAGACCGATGATGCCGGGCGCATCGGCATTCGTCGTGTAGAGCATGTGCTGGCCGACCTCGGCGTCTAGGTTGATGCCTTTGATTTGGATGAAGCGCGGCTTGCCGTCCGAAAAGCAGGTGCCGGCGATCGAACGCGTCCTATGCTCGGTCTTGACCGTCAACTTGATATAGCCGTCGAACACGCCGGATTTGTCGCGCTTGACCTCGGCGACGATGATGCCGCGCTCCTTCACCATGATCGGCGCCGACACCATGTTAACATCGGAGACCTGCGGCCGAATCAGTCCGGCAAGGGTGGCGCTGATCAGCGCGCGCGTGTTCATCGTCGCGGTCGAGCCGTCGAACAGGATCTCGACCTCCTTGATCGGATCCTCGGTGACCTGGCCGACAAAGGCGCCGAGCACTTCGGCCAGCTTGACGAAAGGCTTCAGGCGCGGCGCCTCTTCGGCGGTGATCGACGGCATGTTGATGGCGTTGGAAACGGCGCCCTTGATCAGATAGTCGGACATCTGCTCGGCGACGTGCAGGGCGACATTCTCTTGCGCCTCGGTGGTCGAAGCGCCGAGATGCGGCGTCACCACAACATTCTCCATGCCGAACAGTTCGTTCTGCTCGGCGGGTTCAACCTCGAACACATCGATGCCGACGCCTGCCACCTTGCCGCTTTTCAGCGCCGCGATCAGGTCGGCCTCGACGATCAGCCCGCCACGGGCGCAGTTGATGATGCGCACGCCGGTCTTCATTTTGGCGATCGCCGCGGCGTCGATGATGTTGCGCGTCTTGTCGGTCAACGGCGTGTGCAGGGTGATGAAATCGGCGCGGGTGAACAGCTCGTCCAGCTCGACCTTCTCGACGCCGAGTTCCTCGGCGCGACTGTCCGACAGGAACGGGTCGAAAGCGATGACATGCATCTTCAGGCCGACGCCGCGCGTGGCGACGATCGAGCCGATATTGCCGCAGCCGATGATGCCCAGTGTCTTGCCGGTGATCTCGATGCCCATGAAGCGGTTCTTTTCCCATTTGCCGGCATGGGTCGAGGCATTGGCTTCGGGTATCTGGCGGGCCAGCGCGAAGATCATGGCGACGGCATGCTCGGCGGTGGTGATCGAATTGCCGAAGGGCGTGTTCATCACGATGATGCCCTTGCGGCTCGCCGCCGGGATGTCGACATTGTCGACGCCGATGCCGGCGCGGCCGACGACCTTGAGTCTGGTGGCGGCGTTGATCAGCTTCTCGGTGACTTTGGTCGCCGAACGGATGGCGAGGCCGTCATACTGGCCGATCACTTCGAGCAGGTTTTCCTTGTCCTTGCCGAGGTCGGGCAGGTAGTCGACGTCGATGCCGCGATCCCTAAAGATCTGCACGGCAGTGGTGGAGAGTTTGTCTGAGACGAGAACGCGGGGCATTGGCTTGGTCCTTTGCGATTGGCGCCCCTCCCCTTGAGAGGAGGGTCGGCGCGAGCGCCGAGTGGGTCGTTGCGGCCGGACGCGGCCGATTCTTTTTGGATGGTGGGTCATTGAGCTGGGTGGAGGCGACCCCACCCGGCCCTTCGGGGCCACCCTCCCCTCAAGGGGGAGGGGTCAGGCGGCCGCCCTGAGCGACGCCTTCTGTGCGGCAAAGGCCCAGTCGAGCCACGGCAGCAGCGCTTCGAGGTCGGGCGTCTCGACCGTCGCGCCGCACCAGATGCGCAGGCCGGGCGGCGCGTCGCGATAGGCGCCGATATCATAGGCGACGCCTTCCTCGTCGAGCGCCGAGACAATCGCCTTGGCGAAGGCCGCCTGTCCGTCGGCGTCGAGTGCCGCGACATCCGGGTCGGTGAAGGAAAGACAGACGGACGTGTTCGACCGCGTCGCCGGGTCGGTCGCCAGATGGCCGAGCCATGCGGATTTATCGACGAAACCATCGAGAACGGCGGCATTGGCGTCGGCGCGGGCAATCAATGCGTCGAGCCCGCCGATCGACTTCGCCCAACGCAGCGCGTCGAGATAATCCTCGACGCACAGCATCGATGGCGTGTTGATGGTCTCGCCCTTGAAGATGCCTTCGATGAGCTTGCCGCCCGAGGTGAGGCGGAAGATTTTCGGCAGCGGCCAGGCCGGCTTGTAGCTTTCCAGCCGCTCGACGGCGCGCGGGCTGAGGATCAGCATGCCGTGCGCACCTTCGCCGCCCAGCACCTTCTGCCAGGAGAAGGTGACGACATCGAGCTTCTGGAAATCGAGCTTTTGCGCAAAGGCCGCCGAGGTCGCGTCGCAGATGGTCAGGCCCTTGCGGCTGGCCGGGATGAAATCGCCGTTCGGCACACGCACGCCTGATGTCGTGCCGTTCCAGGTGAAGACGACATCGCGGTTGAAGTCGATTTTTGCCAGATCCGGCAGCGCGCCGTAACCGGCTTCGATCCTGCGCACGTCGGCGAGCTTCAGCTGCTTGACCACGTCGGTGACCCAGCCGGAGCCGAAACTCTCCCAGGCGACCATGTCGACGCCGCGTTCGCCGAGCAGCGACCACAGCGCCATTTCGACCGCGCCGGTGTCCGACGCCGGCACGATGCCGATGCGGTAATCTGCGGGAATCTGGAGGACCTCTCGCGTCAGCTCGATCGCCTGTTCGAGCTTGGTCTTGCCGATCTTGGCGCGGTGCGAGCGTCCGAGCGCGGCATTGGCCAGCGCCTCGACCGACCAGCCGGGACGTTTTGCGCAGGGACCTGAAGAAAAATTGGGATTTTCCGGACGGAGTCCGGGCTTCGTATGCGTCGTCATCGTGGTCTATCCTTCCAGATAGTGGCCCCTCGTTGGGGAGGGGTGGCCCACGGACGGCGATATGCGTTCAGGCTTCCGGCGTCAAGGGGAAAGTTTTTGTCGCTGGCAGGATACTGCCGCGTCCTCACCGAAAAACAGAACGACGGACCGAAGTCCGCCGCTGGCATTTCCGAGGCTTTCGCCATGCCTACCAGAGATCGTAGCGCAGCCCGACCTTGACTTGGTGGTTATTGATGCCTTTGCGGGTCGGATAAGAAGTCAGGCTCTCAGCAGTCCCATATTCTGCGTCAGGTGCGGAAAAATACTGATAGCCGAGATCGATGGAGACGTTCTTGCTCACTTGGTAGGCAAGGCCGGCATTCAGCGTATAGGCGAAAGAGTACTGGGTCTTGTCGTCATCCCGGACGAAATCGTCGGCGGGGTTGCCGTTGTTTGTGAAGTGGTCCGCCGAGAGGCGGCGATTGCTCTGGACAATACCGATGCCGGCGCCGAGATAGGGCGTGATCCCGACATAGGTGCCAAGGTCGACATACCCGTTGAGCATGCCCGAGAAGGCATAGTTTTCCAGGTCCGCCGACGCCACGGTCGCTCCGTTGTCATAGCTGACGCTGATCTCGTTGCCGGGCAGATAGCCGAGATTGAGATCGGCGCGCAGATAATCGTTGAAATGGTAGCCGAAGCCGATGCTGGCGAAGATGCGATCTTCTTCTTCTTCGAAGTCCGCTGGCGCGAAGGCGAAGTCCTCATTGTCGAAGCTCTTTTCCGGCAAATAGGCGACATCGCCGCGCAGATACCATCCCGAACCGACTTCGACCGGCACATAGTCCGGCGCCTGGTCGACATAGATCGGCGGATCGTAGTCGGCGCCAAGCGCTTGAGACAGCGGCATCAGGGCGATTGCTGCAAGCGCCAGCGCTATGCGCGATTTGACTGTCATTGATCCCGGCTCCCGAAGGTGGCGCCATTCGCGATCGCGAGCGCCGTTTCATGAGGCATTGTTAACCATAGTGGTTAAGTGGCGGTTAAGGATAACAGCGCGTTAGCGAATTGATTTTGATGCGCTTTCCCGACACAACGAAAACCGCCCGGCTTTTGCCGGGCGGTCTGCAAACCTGCTCTCGAAGTGATTACTTGGTGTAGACCGGTTCGGGTTCGTAGGCGATCGGCACCGGCTGGGCGCAGTCCGAGTTGCCGAACTGGTAGCGCAGGCCGCCGCGCACTTCGTGCGTGTTGATGCCCTCGTCATGGCCAGGACCGACATCGCTGTCGAAGTCGAACATCTTACCGCCTTCGATATGGCTGAAGCGGTAGCCGACATCGAGCTTGACCCGATCGGTCAAGCAGTAGGATGCGCCCGCCATGGCGGCATAGGCAAAACGCCAACCCTTGCCGCCATTGTGGGAGAATTCGCCGTCTTCAATGGTGTTGTGAAGCTTATCCCACTTGACCCAGGCGCCGCCGATGCCGGCGCCGACATAGGGCGTGATGCCGTGCCAGGTGCCGATATCGACATAGGCGTTGGCGAGCAGCAGCAGCGCGGTATAGGACGAGGTGTCGGTCGAAGTACAGGGATCTCCATCGAGGCAGATGCCGGTGGTCGAGCCGCGGAATTCGGATTTGCTCATCCAGTCCGCGGTCAGGTCGGTGCGGAAATGCTGGTTGATCTGGTAACCGACGCCGGCACCGGCCGAGAAGGCGCCGTCCAGCTCGCCGCTGTCAAAGCGGCCGGTGCCTGGATCCGGCCCGTAGGTGATGTAGTCGCCGCCGCGAAACTCCGACCAGTGATAGTCGATATCGCCGCGAATGTACCAGCCGCCATATTCGACTGGCTGCTCGTAGACGGGCAGCGGCGGGGCCGGTTCGACCACGGGCGGCTCGACGAAGTCGGCGGCGAACACTGGTCCGGCCACGCCGGCGAACAGCGCCGCAAAGAGGACCGTTCTTGCTGTATTGAACATGCTTGTCACCCCTGAGAACCCTCGGCACAGCGAACGCGTCCGAATCTGATTGGCTTCAGTCGTGGATAATGAATTGGAAAAGTTAAAGGGCGTTTAACCCTATCGCTTAACCATGAATCTCTAAATCTTTCAGGATTTCGCGTCATTTCCCTGGATAAACTGGAATGCAACCCAATAAAAAAGCCCGCCGGAAGGCGGGCTTTCGAACTGGCAAAGCTGCAGGATCAGGCGGCGCTGCGCGTTTCCGAAATGACCTCGACAATGTCGTTGACGACGGCCTCGACCAGTTGCTGATCGTCGCCTTCCGCCATGACGCGAATAAGCGGTTCCGTGCCGGATGGCCGGATGACCAGGCGCCCGGCCTTGCCCAGCCGGTGGCGTGCATCTTCGATCGCCGCCTTGACAGGGGCTTCCTCGAGCGGCTTGCCGCCGGAAATATGGACGTTCTTCAGCAGCTGCGGCACCGGCGCGAACTTCTTCGACAATTCGCTGACCGGCCGGTTCTGCCGTTTGATGCAGGCGAGCACCTGGAGCGCCGAAACGAGGCCGTCGCCGGTCGTGGAAAAATCGGACAGCACGATGTGGCCCGACTGTTCGCCGCCGACGTTCAGGCCGTGCGCACGCATGTGCTCGACGACATAGCGGTCGCCGACCTTGGTGCGGTGCAACTGCAGGTTCATCTCGCCGAGGAAGCGTTCGAGGCCGAGATTGGACATCACCGTCGAGACGACGCCGCCTCCGGCCAGCCGTCCGCTCTGATGCCAGGACTCGGCGATCAGCGCCATGATCTGGTCGCCATCGACGATCGCGCCATTCTCGTCGACGATGACGACGCGGTCGGCATCGCCGTCGAGCGCGATGCCGATATCGGCGCGCACTTCGTGCACCTTCTTCTGCAGGCCGGCCGGATGGGTCGAGCCGCACTCTTTGTTGATGTTGAAGCCGTTGGGCTCGACATTGATGGCGACAACCTCGGCGCCGAGTTCCCACAGCGCCTCGGGCGCCACCTTGTAGGCGGCGCCATTGGCGCAGTCGACGACGATGCGGAGGCCCGAAAGCGACATCGACCGCGGCAGCGTGCGCTTGGCGAATTCGATGTAGCGGTCATGAACGCCGTCGACGCGCTTGGCCCGGCCGAGCCCGTCCGAATCGGCGAGCGCCAGATCGATGTCCTTGTCGAGCATCCCCTCGATGCGCTCCTCGATCTCGTCGGAGAGCTTGTAGCCATCTGGGCCGAACAGCTTGATGCCGTTGTCGTAGTAAGGATTGTGCGAGGCCGATATCATCACACCGATGTCGGCGCGCAACGAGCGCACCAGCATGGCGACCGCCGGCGTCGGAATCGGGCCGAGCAGGAACACGTCCATGCCGGCGGCGCACAGGCCCGACACCATCGCATTCTCGATCATGTAACCGGAAAGCCTGGTATCCTTGCCGAGCACGACGCGGTGGCGATGGTTACCGCGCTGGAACGAAAGGCCGGCGGCCATGCCGACCCTCATGGCGACCTCCGCCGTCATTGGAAACCTGTTGGCGCGCCCGCGAATGCCGTCCGTACCGAAATAACTTCCTGCCATGCTAGCCAGCTTCCCGATGGTTCTTTTCCGGCACGTCATGCCACAAATTGGCCCGAGCCCTATCATCACAATGCATGATTATATGTCGCCAATCCTTAGAAAATTGTTGGTTTGTGTGTTTTGTGTCACGCTAATGTGTTGAGTTTCCTGCCCTGGTTGCGGCAGCAGCGTTCAGGAACTTCAGACCGCATCCGGATTCTTTCATGTGCCAATCAGTAGGCATTGAATTCGGAACCCACACGTCGTGTTGCTCTGGACCGGGCATTCAGGTCCGCCGCACTGGCCGACCCGATCGACCCGTCATGTGGGGCAGTTCCTGACTGTGGTCCGCTCTATACAAGTTTTCCGTGCAAATGCGCCCGGGAAAATTGCCGGGCGAACAGGAGCTGGCAACGATCTCATAAAAATAATGCACTTTCCGACAGCTTTCACGCCATTTAGCCTCTGGCACAACCAGCCGTTGAGTGCTATTGCTTGCGCGGTACATAACGTGAACACCTGAGGGAGAAGACGCATGATCATCCATCGACTTGCCACTTTGACGGGTCTTGCCGTCGTGACTTTATTCCTGGCGGCGCCCGCCAATGCGCTGACCATGGCTGAATGCAGCACCAAGTATAACGCGGCAAAGGACGCCGGAACACTTGGCGGGCAGAACTGGAACCAGTTCCGCAAGGCAGAATGCGGCACCGAGGCCGCCGCAACCGACGCCACGCCAGCCAAGGCGGACAGCACCAGCGCTGCAACTACCGATGCGGCCGCCGCAGCGACGACCAAGGCAGCGGCAACTGTCAACGCCGGCAACGGCCTCAGCAGAGCGGATTGCAGCGCCAAATATCAGGCGGCCAAGACCGGCAACACGCTTAACGGCATGAAGTGGAACGACTTCCGCATGAGCCAGTGCGGTGCCGATGGTTCCGACCAAGACACCGTGCCGGCAGCCGATCAGGCAAGCCTCACCAGCCACCCGGAAACACCGACCGTCACCGCTCCCCAGGGAGTGACGTTTCCGAAGGCGATCTCCACCAAGTATAGCAGCGAATCCCCGGCCAAGGCCCGCATGCACACCTGCCGCGACCAGTACCACGCCAACAAGGAGGCCGATACGCTGGGTGGCCTCAAATGGATCCAGAAGGGTGGCGGCTTCTACAGCCTGTGCAATGCCGCGCTGAAGAGCTGATCGGCAGCAGCATCTGAAGACGGAAGGCCCGCGACCCGCAAGGTCCGCGGGCCTTTTTGTTGCCGGCTGCGGACGGTCCTGCTGGCGCCGGCGAAGCCACTGCCAATCTCCCCTTTGAGGGCAGATGCCAAGTGGTGGCAAAGAGGGCAGGACAGAGCGGAAGGATCGCGGCTCCATTCCAGCTTGAGTTCCTTGCCCCCACGAAATGGGGAGAGATGGCTCGGCGAAGCCGAGACGGAGAGGGGTGAACCGCGCTCTAGGAAAGCCCCTCTCTCCGGTCGCGGAGCCTGTCCTCGGCCTTGCCAAAGGCAAGACCCGTGGGCGGCCATCTCTCCCCTGCTTCGCGGTGGGCGAGGAACCCGGTCTTGAGAGGACGGCAGGACAGCGCGCCTGTCACTCAACATTTGCCGAATCCAATCAAGTTATGGGAGCGAATGCGATGGGGTGAAAGGCTTTCGCGCCGCGATCGGCTGTCGGCAACCTCCTGAACAAAAAACGCCGCGGTTCGAGCCGCGGCGTTTTCGAAATCAATCTCCAGAGCCGGACCCTAGCTTGACGGCTGAGGCTCCATGCCACCTTCGGGCTCCGGGCCCTTCTTGCGGCGGCTGCCGGACTTCGGCACGGCCGAGCCACGGCTCGGTGGCGTGTCGTCGCCGAGATCGCGAGCGGGCTTGTGGCCGGCGATCAACTGCTTGATCTCCTCGCCGGACAGCGTCTCGTATTCCAAAAGCCCCTGCGCCAGCGCGATCCATTCCTTCTTCTTCTTGGTCAGGATGGATTTCGCCGTCGAATAGGCCTCGTCGATCAGCCGGCGCACTTCGGCGTCGATGATCTGCGCCGTCTCTTCCGAGACGTTCTGCGTGCGCGCCACCGAATGGCCGAGGAAGACTTCCTCCTGGTTGTCGCCATAGGCGACATGGCCGAGCTTGTCGGAGAAGCCCCAGCGCGTGACCATGGCGCGCGCCAGCTTGGTTGCCTGCTCGATGTCCGAGGAGGCACCCGAGGTGATGTTCTCCTTGCCGAACTTGAACTCCTCGGCGACGCGGCCACCCATCATGATGGCGAGGCGCGAGATCATGTATTTGTAGCTCATCGAATAGCGGTCGCCTTCCGGCAGCTGCATGACCATGCCAAGCGCCCGGCCACGCGGGATGATGGTCGCCTTGTGCAGCGGATCGGCCGACGGCACGTTCAGCGCCAGGATGGCGTGGCCGGCCTCGTGATAGGCGGTGAGTTCCTTCTCGGCCTGGGTCATGGCCGACGAGCGGCGCTCGGCGCCCATCATGATCTTATCCTTGGCGTCCTCGAACTCGGCCATGGTGACAAGGCGCTTGTTGCGCCGCGCCGCCATCAGGGCGGATTCGTTGACGAGGTTCATCAGATCCGCGCCGGAAAAGCCCGGCGTGCCGCGTGCGATCACCTTGAGGTCGACATTGGGCGCCAGCGGCACGTTGCGCACATGCACCTTCAGGATCTTCTCGCGGCCGACGATGTCGGGATTCGGCACCACCACCTGGCGGTCGAAACGGCCGGGCCTGAGCAGCGCCGGATCGAGCACGTCCGGCCGGTTGGTGGCGGCGATCAGGATGATGCTTTCGTTGGATTCGAAGCCGTCCATTTCGACCAGCAACTGGTTCAGCGTCTGCTCGCGTTCATCGTTGCCGCCGCCGAGGCCGGCGCCGCGATGGCGGCCGACCGCGTCGATTTCGTCGATGAAGATGATGCAGGGCGCGTTCTTCTTGGCCTGGTCGAACATGTCGCGGACGCGGCTGGCGCCAACGCCGACGAACATCTCGACAAAGTCCGAGCCGGAAATGGTGAAGAACGGCACGTTGGCCTCACCGGCTACCGAACGGGCAAGCAGCGTCTTGCCGGTCCCGGGAGGGCCGACGAGCAGCACGCCGCGCGGGATCTTGCCGCCAAGCCGCTGGAACTTCTGCGGATCACGCAAAAATTCGACGATCTCTTCCAGATCTTGCTTGGCTTCGTCGACGCCGGCGACGTCCTGGAAGGTGACGCGGCCATGCGCTTCGGTCAAAAGCTTGGCCTTCGACTTGCCGAAACCCATGGCGCGGCCGGAGCCGGATTGCATCTGGCGCATGAAGAATATCCAGACGCCAAGGATGAGGATCATCGGCAGCCAGGAGATGAGATAGCCGAACAGCGAATTGGAACCGTCGGATTCGGGGCGCGCGTTGATGGTGACGTTCTTGTCCTGGAGTCTCGAAACCAGCGACGGATCACCCGGCGAATAGGTCTGGAAGCCGGTAGAGGTGTCGGTATAGGTGCCCGAGATGCGGGCACCCGCTATGGTCACCGTCTTGACCCGACCGGCCGCGACATCCTGCAGGAACTGCGAATAGGGGACATCGCTCGCTGCTCCGCGCGTCTGCGGCGTCTGGAACAGATTAAAGAGAGCGATGAGCAGGACCGCTATGATCGCCCAGAGCGCGAGATTGCGATAATTCGGATTCATCAATTGTCCCGTTGGCGTCCGCTGGCGGACACGCGTCGTGAGAGGAAACTTGGGTCTAACATAGGGATGGCGCCTTCCCTTGCCAAGCAGAACAGCATGTCGCGGTTAAGCTTTCGCCCATGATCAACCGGCAGTGTGGCCGCTGAAAGGCGGGGCAGGAAGAAGCGGCGCGCCGATCAGCGCGGTGACAGTTCCGGCCGGCGCCAGGTCGAAGGACGGCAGGAAGCGGGCAAAGGGCGCGACGACCGGGCATACCGCCAGACCTGGCAAGACCGGGCTGTCCTGCGCCGAACCAGGGCATTCGCCAAGATATTCGCCTGCGCGCCACAGGATCGGCTCGGCCGCCAAAGCCGCGCGGACAACGCTTGGCGGCGTGCCGCCTTCGGCAGTTGCCAGTTTTGCGGCACGAGCCGCGCCGAGCGGCGCGATCAATAATGCGCCTGGCTCGTCGCCCAATGTGATCCTCCGGCGGCCGTCCCAGAGGGCATTGTCCACGGCAGGAGCAGCGGGCGGCAGATTGCGGGTTTCGCGACGCAGGAAGATGCCGGCACGCCGTGCATCGACCACCGTCCGCGACAATGTGGCGCAAAATGGCGCGGTCCTCAGCCGGTCGAGCAGCGCCTCGCTGCGAGCCTGGTCGGGCAGAAAGGCAACGCCGCCGACAGTCGCCAGCAGGATGCGCAGCGCATAGACGGCCGCCGGTTCGTCGCCGGCCGTCGCAAAACCCGGATCGAGACGGATAAGGCCATCGGCGGGGCTGCTGGCAAAGCCACGGATCAGCGCGGCGGCGCGATGGCCAAGCTGTTCGCGCTCCACCGCAGCCCGCGCGGCCAGCGCCACCGCATCTTCCACGCGCTGCGCACCATTGCTGTCGGCAAGCGCTGCGCGGATTCGCGGCCGCTCGAAAGCCTCGTCTTCATTGGTCGGGTCTTCGGCCCAGCCGACATTTGCGCGCCGCAGGACTTCGCGTAGCGCCGCACGTCGTGTGCCGAGAAGCGGCCGTGCGATCCAGATCCGCCAATCATAGAGGGTGGCCGGTGCCATGCCGGCAAGGCCTCGCCCCTCTTCGCGTGCCCCATAGCCGCGCGCGTGCCGCATCAGCACGGTCTCGGCCTGGTCGTCGGCAGTGTGGCCGGTCAGGATCAGGCCGATACCTTCCGCCTGCGCTGCCTCGGCCAGCAGTCGGTAGCGGGCCTCTCGCGCGGCAGCCGGCAGGCCGGTCGATGGCTTGCGCCCGGACCAGACCAGGGTGCGGTGGGCAATGCCGCGCCCGGCACAAAGCCTGGCCACGGCTTGCGCCTCAGCGGCCGAGCCCGGCCGCAGACCGTGATCGATCGTCACAGCCAGCAATTTCGTTGCGGGCGCGGTACGGTCGAGGTGATCTTTGAGCAGAAGGAGAAGGGCCGTCGAGTCGCTGCCGCCGGACACGGCCGCAACAGCGCCGTTGGTAAAATCGATCTGCGAAAAAACCGAAAGGTCAGGCTCGGTTTCGAGCATCAATGCATGTCGCCCAAAAGTGGCCCCGGTTTTGGGGCAACGACATGCAAGAAAAAAACTAGCACGCCGCGAGCGCCCTTTCCTGCTTGACGCGTTCCTTGAGCGCGCCGGAAACGTTGGGGTAGCGCTTGCCGATCTCGCCGAAAGTGGCGCAGGCCACGTCGCGCTGGTTCAATCCGACGAGCGACACGCCGAGCTTCAGCAGCATGTCGGGAGCCTTCTTGGCCTTCGGATAATCCTTGCTGGCGGCAAGGAAAGTCTCGGCCGCGTCGCGGTATTTCTGCTGGCCAAGCAGCGACTCACCTAGCCAGTAATGCGCGTCCGCCGTCTTGGCGTCCTTGGGGAAGCGGGCGATGTGATCGCGAAAACCCTGTTCGGCAGTGCCGTAGTCGCCCGACAGGATGAACTGATACGAATTGCGGTAAAGCTCCTCCGGGTCGTCGGTGGCGGGCAGCGCCGCGACCACCGTATCGTCGGACTTGCCGGCCTGCGTGCCGGCGGCCTGGTCGCCGGCGCCTTGGGCGCCGGTAGCAGGAGCGGTGTTCTGCGCCGGTGCATGTGCCTGCGTGTTGCCGTCGGCGTCGATCACATTGCCGTTCTTGTCGACGGTGATGGTGCCGAACGTCTTCGGCGGCGTGCCCGGGATCACCGTGCCGGGTTCGCCCGTCGGCGACTCAACGATGACCTCACCGCCCTGGCCGTCGGCGGGCGGTGTGCCCGCGTCGGCCGGAGCGTGCGTCGCCGGAGCCTCGGCGACGCTGCTGTCGGGGTTGGTGGTGGCGTCCGACTTTTTCTGCTCGGCTGGTTGCTGCGCGCCTTGCGAACCGCCTTCCAACTGCTGGAAGCGGAACTCATTGTCTTCCTGCTGCTTGCGGATCTGCTCCTGCATCTGCAGCACCTGGAAGTTGAGCTCCTCGATCTTGCCGTTCATTTGCCGGAGTTGTTCCTCGAGCGCCGTAGTGCCATCCTGCGCAAATTGAACCTGATCCGGTTTCTTTTTTTCGCCGAAAATGCCGAGCGTCGGCAGGCGGAAGGAAAAACCGCTTTTTTCTGCAGCTTGCTCGTTGCTGCTTGCCCCGGTACCGCCAGCAAGTGCAGCGACGCTTGATACGAGCAGCAGCGCAAGCGTGCCGCTCAAGACCGATCTGAAATGCATGTGCCTCTCGCCGTGAATTGTTTGCCTGTTGCATGCCTTCCGATCGGAGTCGGACCGTCAGGCGCCTCGGCTCTTACCAGGACGCAGGACTTCGGCCAAATTTTGTTTCAAGTCCCATATCCGGGCGCCGGACATGAAAAAGGCGGCCGCGGCCGCCTTTCGCACATATGTGTTGCATTTCTGCCGATCAAGAATTGCCGATCAAGAACCGGCGCCGCTGATCGTGGTGACGGCGCGGCGGTTCTGCGACCAGCAGGAGATGTCGTCGCAAACCGCGACCGGACGCTCCTTGCCGTAGGAAATGGTCTTCAGGCGCTGGGCGGAAACACCCCTGGCGACGAGAAAGTCGCGGGTGGCGGCGGCGCGGCGGGCGCCGAGCGCCAGATTGTATTCGCGCGTGCCGCGCTCGTCGGCATGGCCTTCGATGACGATGGCATACTGCCTATACTGGTTCAGCCACTGCGCCTGGCGCGAAAGCGTCGTCTGCGCGTCGGCACGGATCGAGGACGAATCCGTGTCGAAGAAGATGCGGTCGCCGATGTTGACGGTGAAGTCCTGGGCCGATCCGGGCGTTGCCGCCCCGGCGCCGCTGAGACCGAGATCGGCGGCGCTGTTCGGGGTCTTCTTCGAGGCGCAACCGGCGATGGCGAGCGACGCCACCAGCGCGATCATCACCGGGTTTCTGGTAAGTGCTGCGATACGGCCCATGCCGCCTCTCCTTCGCAATTCGAGTGATTTCGTTGATCGTCCAGTAACCACGTTTGGGTTAACCGACGTTCAAGAAACACGGTTAAAATTTGGTTTCGGCTGCCGTCCGCAGCCGTTTTGCCAGAGGGCCACCAGAGGGGGCCATCCGAGGGGGCCATCCGAGGGGGCAACGATGCGCGCGGACCGTAGGCGGAAATGCGGCTAAAACGCGACCAGGCCGTGGAAAGAGCGAATTGAAGAGTTGAGGAATCGAAGAACTGAAGAGAGAGGTCACTTTAGCTTCTCTCTCAGATTCACCAGCATCCCATAGATGTGGGCATGGGACGGCAGCTTGCGTGATGTATTCAAGGTCGAACGCATACGATCGGCCAGTGCGTATTGCTCCATTTTCGGGAAAGCAAGCGTGGCTCCGTGCACGTCCAGAGAAACCGCATAAGCGCGCTTATAGACCTCTAGATCCCTCGCTCGCTTAATATAGCTTCCGGTTTTCTCCATCTCTTCAATTCTTCATTTCTCCAATTCCTCTCACTCGAGCAGCGGCGACCAGGCCGGGTCCGACGCGAAATTCGAGGTCGGGATCGACTGTTCGTTGCGGCCGGTGAGATCGACCGAAACGAGTTTCGGCCCGCCGGCTGAATCGCGGAAGAACATCAGCACCCGACCGTTGGGCGCCCAGGTCGGCCCCTCCTGCTGGAAGCCGGTTGAAAGGATGCGCTCGCCCGAACCGTCGATGCGCATGACGCCGATCTGGAATTCGCCGGCGGTCTGCTTGGTGAAGGCGATGAGGTCGCCGCGCGGCGACCACACCGGCGTCGAATAGACACCGTCGCCGAAAGAGATGCGGGTCTGGCCCGAACCGTCGGCGCCCATCACATAGATCTGCGCGCGGCCGCCGCGGTCGGAGGTGAACACCACCTTGCTGCCATCCGGCGAATAGGACGGCGAGGTGTCGATGGCCGTCGAATTGGTGAGCCTGGTCGTCGAGCGGCTTCTCAAATCCATGGCGAAGATGTTGGAATTGCCGTCGTCGCGCAGCAGGCTCATGATCACCTTCTGGCCGTCGGGCGAAAAGCGCGGCGCAAAGGTCATGCCGGGAAAGTCGCCGACCAGTTCGCGCTGCCCTGTCTCGATCTGCAGCAGATAGACCTTCGGCTGGCCGCTTTCATAGGACATGTAGGTGATTTCCTGCCGGTTTGGCGAGAAACGCGGGGTCAGCACGATCGACCTTCCATCCGACAGATAGCGGACGTTGGCGCCGTCCTGGTCCATGATGGCGAGGCGCTTCTTGCGCGCGTTCTTTGCGCCCGATTCGTCGATGAAGACGACGCGCGTGTCGAAATAGCCCTTCTCGCCGGTCAGCCGTTCATAGATCTTGTCGGCGATGATATGGGCGACACGCCTCGTATTGGCGTCGTTGGCGAAGAACTGCTCGCCTGACATCTGCTGGCCGGCAAAGGTGTCCCACAGCCTGTACTGGGCGCGGACGCGGCCATCGGCCTCCTTGCTGACGCTGCCAGTGACCAGCGCCTGGGCGTTGATCACCTTCCAGTCCTCGAAGCGAGGCGTGGCATCCGGGTTCGAGATCTTTTCGATGAAGGCGCTCTTGTCGATCGGCGCGAACAGGCCGGAGCGTTTCAGGTCTGCGCTGACGATGTCGGAAATCTCCGCGCCCAACGCATCGCCGCCCTGGAAATCGGTGATGGCGATCGGCAGCGGCTCGACATTGCCTTTGTTGACGTTGAGCTCAACGAGCGCCCGCGCCGGCAAGGTGGCGGCGGCAGTCATGCCCAGCGCCATCGCTACGATCATCAGGAGCGGCTTGAGGATGGATTTCATGTCTTCTCGCTTCTCTTCAATGATTCTACGGGCGCCGGGCCTACAGGCCCAGCATCTCCCTCGGATCGAACGTGACCCGGACGTCGGCCCAGATGTCTTGTTTGCCTGCGGGAACCTGCAGGCCGGCCACATCGCATTTCTGAACCGCGCGCACGGCACTTTCGTCGAACGGGCGGTTTCCGCTCGACTTTTCGACGGATGGCCGTCCGTCCAGCTTGCCGGAGGCGTCCAGGTTGAACCGGACTACGACGATGAAATTCTCGGAACCCTCGAGCCCTACCGGCAGTGTCCAGCAACCACCAAGCTGGGCCTCCAACGCCCCCTGCTCCGACCTTGAAAGCTTCTGGCCCTGATCCTTGTCGGCGCCGAGCGACGCCTGCTGGGTCGAACGCTTGGCGCCGCCGCCGGACGGCTTCCGCTTGTCGAGCAGCGCCGAAATCTCGTCGGCGTTGAACTGCTTGTCTTCAGATTTCGGCTTTGACGAGGCTTCCTTGACCGGCTTGTCGGCGTCCTTGCGCTCGGGTGCCTTGGCGCTTTCGGCCTGGGCCGGCTGCGGCTTTGGCCGCGCCTGCGGGGCCGGCGCAGAGTCCGGAAGCTGCGTCTCCTCGGTTGGCGGTTCCTTGGCAATCGCTTCGGCGACGGCGTCCGGCTTGACCTCAGGCTTCGGGTCGATGGCGGCGGTCTTGTCCTGCGGCGGCGTCGGCGCCGGTTCCTTGGCCGGAGTCGGTTTTGGCTCCGCCTGCTTGACCGGCTCGGGCTTGACCTCTTCCTTCGGCTGCGGCACCGGTGCGACCTCGGTCGCCGGGACAGGCTTGGGCTGCTCCTTCGGCTTCGGCACATCCTCGGGCTTTGGCTTCTCTTTCGGCGTCGGCGCGGGCGGCGGCGCCTCAGCCTTATCGACCGGCTGGGGCTTGGGTTCCGGCGTCGGCGGCTTGTCGGTATCGACGCTGTTGTCGCCGACCGTCTGCGCGTCGGGAACGATGTCCGGGCGCTGGGTCGGCAATGGAGCCGGCTTTTCACTCACCGCAGCTTTCTTGTCGCCTTTCTGTATTTGCGCGATCGCTTCCATCGGCACGATTTCGACCGCCAGCGACTCGGCATCGGACGCCGGCAATGCAGCCGGCGCCGACAGCGTGAACAGGCCGAAGCCGATCACGACCGCATGCAAGATCACCGATGTGGTGAGGCCGGTCCTCATCTTGCGTCTATTGATCCTGTTCCTGCAGTGAAACCAGGCCGATATTCTTGTAGCCGGCGGCCGAGATGCGGGCCATCACCTTCATGGCCGTCCCGTAATCCGTCGCCTTGTCACCCCTGATGAAAATGCGCTCGTCGTAGCCGGTCTTGGAGATCGCCTGCAGCTTCGCCACCAGTTCCTCGATCGGGATCTCAGTTTCCTGCAGGTAAATCTGGCCGACCGGGTTGATGGACACGGTTATAGGCTGTGTATCGGCGTTCATCGCCTTGGCCTGTGTGTCCGGCAGGTCGATCGGCACGCCGACCGTCAGCAATGGCGCCGCGACCATGAAGATGATCAACAGCACCAGCATCACGTCGACCATCGGCGTGACGTTGATTTCCGATATCATCGCGTGATGGCGGCCGCGCCGCCTGTGGCCGCGACCACCGCGTCCTCCGCCACCCGCGCCTACAGACATTCCCATGATTGTTCCTCAGGTCTTCTGCGCGACTTTTTCATCGATTTGGCGCGAGAGTATGGCGGAGAACTCGTCCGCGAACCCTTCCATGCGCACGGCGATCTTGCTCGCGTCCGACGACAGCTTGTTGTAGGCGATGACAGCGGGGATAGCCGCGAGCAGGCCTATTGCCGTGGCCAGCAGCGCTTCGGCAATGCCGGGTGCGACCACCGACAGGCTGGTATTCTTGGATGCGGCGATCGCCTGGAACGAGGTCATGATGCCGATCACGGTGCCGAACAGGCCGATGAAGGGCGCCGCCGAGCCGGTGGTGGCGAGAAAGCCAAGCCGTCCTTCCAGCTTTTCCATTTCGCGGGTCAGCGCTAGGTCCATCGCCTTGTCGATGCGGGTCTGCAGGCCGAGCGGCGATTTCGCGCCCTTCTCGAAGCTCTTCTTCCATTCGCGCATGGCGGCGACGAAGATGGCGCCCATGCCTGTGGTCTTGCGGTCGGCGAGGGTGCGGTAGAGCTCCTCCAGCGACTGCCCGGACCAGAACACCTGTTCGAAGCGATTGAGCGCGAGCCGCATGCGGCCATAGGCGACGAGCTTGTCGACGATGATCGCCCAGGTCCAGATCGAGGCGCAGAGCAGCCCGATCATGACCAGCTTGACCACCCAGCCGGCCTGCATGAACAGCGCCCAAATCGACAAATGCGCGCCCGGTTCGGCGAGTGCGATATTTTCCATGGTTACGTCCTTAAGATTTTCCGGGCACGGCTGGCGGCTGGCCCATGGGCATCCCTTGTGGTCCGTTTGCGCAACGCTTGCGGAATAACCCCAAAATGCACCGTTGGCGGCCTTTTCGGGGAAAATGTTGGTGAAAGGAAGGCGCTGGATTCCTCCAATCTTCACCACCCTCTTCATGAACCGTTATGGTTAAGGATGGGTTAGGACGTACAGCGCGGCGCATTGCCGCGCCTTGGGCGAGCCGCCCGGCATCGTCAGCGGATCACCGGCGTCAGTAACTTACCGATTTGCGTTCGGTATGAAGGCTGCGATCCATTCCTTCGGAAAACGTCTTGGCCGGCCATTCTCGCCGATGATCGCCGCCTCGACCCGCGCCTCGACCAGCACCTCGCCGCCGCGCTTCAGCTGCTGCGCCATGAAGATGCGGGCGCCCGAAATGTCCTCGGTGCGCGTCTCGATGGTCAGGATGTCGTCCATGCGGGCGGATCCACGGAAGTCGATCTCCATGCGCCGCACCACCCAGACTATTTTTTCGCCATGCTTGCCCTCGGCGAGCTCGGTGTGATGGACGCCGGCAAGCCTGAGATAATCGGAACGGCCACGCTCGAAGAATTCGAGATAGCGCGCGTGGTAGACGACGCCGGAGAAATCGGTGTCGGCATAATAGACCCGCGCCATCAGCCGGTGGCCGAATTCCGTCAGCGCGCCGGAAAGCCCGGCGCAGAGCGTCGCCGATTCACCATGATCGTCCATTGCGCTTTCCTTTTCGGGCCTGACCGGGCACCTGAAGCGCGACGCGCTTTAGGTAATTGTTTCCGTGCGTGTCGTTGTCCAAAAACCGCTACACACTTTTGGGCGACACGCATTAACTTGGCGCATTAACCCCGATGGCATTGTTGACCGGGATGATCAAGACCCTGATGGCGGCGCTGCTTGTGCTGGCCGCGCTGGTGCTGCCGGGCCAGGCAGCCAGTTTTTCGATGAAGCGCGGCCTCAATCTTGACCAATGGACGACCTGGCCGGGCGAGGACAAATGGAGCGACCCGCAGGCAATCCTGCCCTATCCGGAATGGCGCAAATTCCTTAACGACGATGACCTTAAGGCGCTGAAGAGCGCCGGCTTCGATTTCCTGCGCATGCCGGTCGATCCGTCGCCGTTCCTGTCCGGCGAGGCGCTGGCGCTGCGCGACGAGCTCTATGCCAGCGTGCTGGGCTCGGTGCGCACGATCAACCGTGCCAGACTGAAAGTGATCGTCGACATGCATCTGATCCCCAGCGGCAGCAGCCGCAAGGTCGGCATGGGCGAGGTGATGGACGATCCACAAATGTTCGACGCCTATGTCGAAATGGTGCGCAAGATGGCGCGCACGCTGGCCGATGAGGATCCGCGCCAAGTCGCTTTCGAGCCGATGAACGAGCCGGTCGTCGACTGTGACGCCGACGGCACCGGCCTCTGGCCGGAGCGCCAGCAGAGACTGTTCGCGGCGGCGCGTTCGTCGGCCACCAAGCTCACCCTGATCCTGACCGGCGCCTGCTATTCCAATGCGGCATCGCTGGCAAAGATCGATCCGAAGGCGATCCCGGACGACAACGTCATCTGGACTTTTCACTCGCACGAGCCGTTCCTGCTGACCCACCAGGGCGCGACCTGGGCCGGCGACTTCATCCCCTACGTGATCGGCCTGCCATATCCGCTCAGCGCCGTCCCGCGCGCCCAGCTGGATGCTACGCTCGACACGATCCGGGCAAGGATCAAGGCCGAGGCGCCATGGACGCGGCAAAGCGGTCTGCTTGCCTATCTCGACGAGCAGGTCGCCAGCATCGATACGGACGAGAAGCTGCTCGAGACGATGGATGCGCCGTTCACCAGGGTCGAAGCCTGGGCAAAGGCCAACGGCATCAAGCCGGAGAACATCACATTGGGCGAATTCGGCATGATCCGCCAGGAATACGGCAATGCCTATGTGATGCCGGCCGAATACCGCGCCGCTTATGTCAGGGACATGATCGCGCGCGCCGAAGCCCATGGCTTCGCATGGTCGGTCTGGAGCTATGGCGGCGCCTTCGGCATCGTCGACGCTTTTGACGGCGACAAGGCAGAGCCGGATGTGATGGAGATGATCAAGTCCCTTCATTGAGCGGTTCAGGCTGAACCCAGTTCGATCGAAAGAATCTCTGGGCGCATCCCAAAACGCACCGGCAGGATGCTGAAGCCGAGGCCTCCGGAGACGATCAGGTTGCGGTTCTCCTCCACGACATGGCCATAGGCAAAACGGTTGCCGAAGCGGGATGGCACGACCGGAGAATAGCCGAGCAACCGCACCTGTCCGCCATGGGTATGGCCCGAAAGGGTCAACGATATCCGTGACGGGACCTTGGGAAATATGTCCGGCTCATGAGCGAGCAGAATAACGGGAGCCTTGTCGCTTACCTTTGCCAGCGTGCCATGCAGGTCGTCCAGTCCTTTGAATCTGCTGCGGCCCCAGGCTTTGCCCGGCCGCAGCGCAAGTTGGTCCGCAAGTCCGGCGACCCAGAAGCCATGCCCGTCCTTTTCCAGGCGGACGACATCGTTTTCTAAGACCGGGATACCGGCGCTCTCGAGCGCCCTGCGCGCCACCGTCGGCCCCAACCCGGCTTTTTGCGCGGAAAGGTCCTCCCACCAGTCGTGATTGCCAAGGATCGACCACACGCCGAGCGGCGCCTTCAGACCGGACAAGGCCGGCGCCCATTCGGAGGAATCCACCTAGTCCGTCACCAGGCGAGTGCCGGATGCATAGTCGCCAAGCAGGACAATCAGATCCGGCTGCAGGGCGTTCGCCCGTTCGGCAAGCGACTTAATCCGCTCCGGCGTCATCCATGGCCGGCAAGCATGAATATCGGCGAGAGCGACAACGCGAAGCCGCAATCCTGCAGGCCAGTTTGGCGGCGTCAATGAATAGCGCTTTACATGCGTCAGCAACATCGGCTCCAGGCCAACCGCATAAGCGCTGAGCGACACGGCCGATAAGAACGAACCGCCGATGAGGCGCAGGAAGCCACGTCTGGTGATCATCGCTCAGCTCCGTCGTTCGCGGGATCGTCGTCCCACAGCGCGAGGCTTCGCGTTAAAATCCGCAAATGTGCCGGCAAGCTGACCAGGATTAGGAGATTTTGCGCAGCTAAAGCATCGGACCCAAAAGTGGGTACCGGTTTTGGGAAAATCCGGTGCTCAAACATTGAGATAGAGCCCCATCCCGCTGTCGGGATGGACCAGGCTCAAAGCGCGCCGCGTTTGAAAGGATTCATGCGACGCGCTTCAAATGTTTGTTTCTATGCATGTCGTTGCCCCAAAACCGCTGCGCACTTTTGGGTGACATGCATCAGGGCGTGGCTGGCGCCGCTGTCTTCATTGCGTCGGCATCCGCGACCTTCTCCATCGTGTTGATGCTGACATGGGGCCATCTTATCAGGCCCGGCAGACCATCGCGACGCGGGAAGAAATCGAGAAGCACGATTTGCAGATATTGCAGAATGAGGCGCGGCGTTCCCGCGGGCGTCAGCTCGTCCAATTCCATTATCCAGAAAGTCGAAATCATTTCGGCCGCGTTGGCCTGCCTTACGATGAAGGGAATATTGACGATCCCGGCGGTCTCGACAGTCGTGCTGACCTGCAGCTTTGTCGTTCTGGTTACGGTTCCCGGAGCGCCGCCGACAAGAAGCAGATGTGGCTTTACCGGATCGAAACCCGGAAAGGTGGGATCCGCCACAACACCCTTGAACGGAGCGAGATGAAAATGATTGTAGGGCGCCAGATAGGGACTGGTGAGATTCTGATTGACGCCTATCGGCAATCCATTGATTGGCGGAATTGTCGGTGGCCCGTTGGTGACCTCGCCCGCACCCAATGCAAGCAGTGAGTCGCCGTGCGGAATGGTCCCAAGGCGTCCAATGTTGCTGGTTTTCTCTGCCTCATTGGTCATGAACAACCAAAGGCCCGGCTCGTGGTGAATCGTCGTGTTCGGATCTCCCTGCAGGCCGCTCGCCGGAAAATCGTCGGCAAGCAACTGCTCGATCCGTTGCTCGTAATCCAGTGCGACCACGACCTGGTCGGTGTTGATCGAAGTTCCGTTCCTCTGGATGCCGCGATTCTTGACGCCCTTGTCCACCAAAGTGAATTTGAGCACCTCATCATATTGATTGACCAGGAGCCGGTAGTCGATCCCGCTGCCCGATGAAGCGAATGGCAAAGCGATCGCATTCCAGCCGCGCCCCTTCATGCCCGGGTCATTCTTCCACGTTCCAGGAAGTAACTTGAGTACATCGAGATCGCTATCACCCTGTCTGGCGATATCGATGTAGCGGGGTTCTGTCTTAAGCTCGGTCACTCTGCTTGCTGCAATCATAGCTTCCCCCTGCCATATTGAACAATTGACAATATACTTCTTCGCCGCTGTCAGCGGCGTAGAAAGCCAGGACTTCAATGCATAGTTATGCGTGAGCGCTTAATGTCGCATATTACGCGGCGCCTGAAATAACGCTATACTATTTGAAAAAAGTCAAATCGAAATTTGACTGAACTTCTATGGTTAAGAAACGAGCAGCATGATGAGGATTATAATCCTTGTCATTCATCACCTTGGATCCGACGAAGACACAGAAGCATTCGCGACTGAGAGGCGCCTGCAGACTTCGTCATTCCTCCTGGAACAGGCTGATCTGCTGCTGCGCCAGATCCTTCGGCGCGTCGAGTCCGAGATGCCGCCAGGCATTGGCGGTCAGCACGCGGCCGCGCGGCGTGCGCTGAATAAAACCCTGCTGGATCAGATAGGGCTCTATGATGTCCTCGATGGCGTCGCGCGGCTCGGAAAGCCCTGCCGCAATGGTCTCGATGCCGACCGGCCCGCCGCCAAAATTCCGCGCGATCATCGAAAGATAGCGGCGGTCGAGCGCGTCGAGGCCGAGCGCGTCGACCTCGAGCCGCGTCAGCGCCTCGTCGGCGATCTGGCGATCGACATGACCGTCGCCGGCGACTGATGCAAAATCACGCACGCGGCGCAAAAGGCGGCCGGCGATGCGCGGTGTCCCACGCGCGCGTCGCGCGATCTCCAGCGCGCCATCGTCGCCGAGCGGCATGGCAAGGATGCGGGCGCCGCGCCGCACGATCTGCTCCAGTTCCTCGACGGAGTAGAAATTGAGACGGACCGGGATGCCGAAGCGGTCGCGCAGCGGATTGGTCAAAAGGCCGAGCCGGGTGGTAGCGGCGACGAGGGTGAAGCGGGCAAGATCGATCTTGACCGAGCGCGCCGCCGGCCCTTCGCCGATGATCAGGTCGAGCTGGAAATCCTCCATCGCCGGATAGAGAATTTCCTCGACCGCCGGGTTGAGCCGGTGGATCTCGTCGATGAACAGCACGTCGCGGTCTTCGAGATTGGTGAGCAGCGCTGCGAGATCGCCGGCCTTGGCGATGACCGGACCGGAGGTCGAGCGGAAATTGACACCGAGCTCACGCGCCATGATCTGCGCCAGCGTCGTCTTGCCGAGGCCGGGCGGCCCGACGAACAGCACGTGGTCAAGCGCCTCGCTGCGGCCCTTGGCAGCCTCGATGAACACTTTGAGATTGGCCCGAACCGCCGCTTGGCCGACGAAGTCGCCGAGCGTCTGCGGCCGCAAGGTCTGCTCGGCATCCTCGCCGCGCTTGTCGGGAGCAATGAGGCGTGGCGAAAGGCTCATGCGGCCTTCCTTGCACAGGGCAGGGAACGGGACAAGCGCAGACTCACCGCGCCAGCTCCTTCAGCCCGAATCGAATAAGCTTCGAAGCATCCGCATCCTCGCCGGCGCTCTTCAGCGCCGCCGCCACCGCATTGGCGGCGGTATCGCGCGAATAGCCGAGATTGACCAGCGCCGAGACGGCGTCGGTGAACGGCGCCGGCGCGACGCCATCGCCGAGCTCCTGCTTTAGGCCAATCGTGCCAGAGGCAGTGCCCGCATAGGCTGGCGCCTTGTTCTTCAGTTCGGTGACGATGCGCTCGGCCACCTTTTTGCCGACGCCTGGCGCGCGGCTGACCATAGCAATATCACGCAGCGCGATGGCATTAGCGAGATCGGCCGGCGCCAGGGTCGAGAGAATAGCCAGCGCCACCTTGGCGCCAACACCCTGCACATTGCTCATCAACAGCCGGAACCATTCGCGCTCCAGCACCGACTGGAAACCGTAAAGCCGCAGCATGTCCTCGCGGACATAGGTTTCGATGAACAGCACCACCGCCTCGCCGGGGGCCGGTAAGGCGGCCAGCGTGCGCGCCGAGCAGTGGGCGACATAGCCGACGCCATGCACGTCGATGATGCAGAAATCCTCGTCGATTTCGTCCAGCGTGCCTTTGAGCTTGCCGATCATGCCAAAGCTCTCATGTATACAAGGCCCTCATGGATGGGTTTCGGGAGACATGATGTCGAGGTCCGGGAAGTAGCTGCGATAACGCGCGGCTTCGCGCGTCAGCAGACGATGTCCGGCGACAACCGCATGGGCTCCAATGAAGAAATCCGGCAGCATTTGTTCGCGGACCCCGCCAGCGCGGCGATAGCGGGAATGCGTGACGCCGGCAAGGAATGCCGCCTCCCAAGGCAAGAATTCGCGATCCATCTTGAGCGTCTCGACTGCTTTACGAAGGGCCGCCTCCGCTATCAGCGGCGCGAGTTCAGACCAGACGATTGTGTTGATAACGAGTGCGCCATCGCGCCGGCATGCGGTGATCGCCGACGCCGACCACTTCGTCTCCCGTCCGGCGGGACCCCAAACGTCGATCAGGACATGTCAATCAATGTCGAGATCTTCACGTGGACCCCTCAGCCACTCCATATACTCGTCCGTCGTCATCCCTCCCAGATCCAACGTACCGGCCATTTGATCGAGAATCCGGCTGAATCTACGGGAAACCTCTTCTTCGGAAATGTTTTCGTTGACCGCAACAACACGGACGCCGTCCTCGGTGGGCAAGAACTCCACCTCCGAGCCTGGGCCGATGCCCAGGCGATCCCGTATCTCTTTCGGGATCGTCACCTGTCCTTTGGTTGTCACTCGCATGGTAATACCTCGCAGGTATTACTTATTGCCGGCCTGAGAACAAGTCAAGAACAAACTCATCCGGCCAGCGCCGCCATCCTATAGACAACACTCTGCCGGTGATGCGCGTGGCAGATGGCAATGGCCAGCGCGTCGGCGGCATCGTCGGTGTCGAACGTCGCCTTCGGCATCAGCACCTTGACCATCATGTGGATCTGTTTCTTGTCGCCATGGCCGACGCCGATCACCGCCTTCTTGACGGCGTTGGGCGCATATTCGGCAACGACCAGACCGGCCAGCGCCGGCACCAGCATGGCGATGCCGCGCGCCTGGCCAAGCTTCAGCGTCGCGGCCGCATCCTTGTTGACGAAAGTCTGCTCGACCGCTGCCTCGTGCGGCATGGCGGTATGCAGGATCTCGGCAAGCCCGTCATGCAACTGGCAAAGCCGTGTCGCCAGCGCCGCCTTGTCGTCGGAACGCACGGTGCCGGAGGCGACGAAGCGCAGCGAATTGCCGAGGCTCTCGACGATGCCCCAGCCGGTGCGCCTCAGCCCCGGATCGATGCCGATGATGCGAATCGTTTCCCCCATCCGCCGAGTTTACCCTTGACGGACAGCGATGCCAGCGAAATGTGAACAAACCAGAAACAGGTTCTGGCTACGTCCAGGAGAGCCTCTAAGAGGCCGTTTCGAAAGTCGCTCCGGCGAGTCATATGGTGGTGGTTTCGAGAACCGGAGCGGAGCGGACATTTGGGTCCGTGAGCACCGGAAGCGCAGAAAGCGCAGTCAGATGGCCGCCGGAGTAAAGTTTCCAAACAGTCTCTCAGCCGCGGGCGAAAGCCGTGTTCAGCAGCGTGATCTGATCGGAAACCGGATTGACGGGGTGGCCGGATGGCGAGACCTCGGCCACGGCGCTGCCGTAGATTTCCTCGTCCATGCGACGCACCAGCGCCTGCAGGCGCAGCGAACGGTTGACGAGATCAAGAAAATCCTTGGGCAGTTCGACCCAGCCTGCGGCATCGTTGTTGGCGGAAGCGGTGTCGAGACGCACCTTGGATTTTTCGGAAGCAACCTGATCGCGGGTCATCTCGCCGGAATTCGCCGCGCGCTGCAAAAGCAGCCAGGAGGCGACCTGCATCAGCCTCGTGGTCAGTCGCATCGACTCGGCCGCATAGAGCGTCGCCGCCAGCCTGGACAGTTTCTTCGCTTCGGCCCGGCCGTTGCCGTCCAGATATTCGGCCGCCTGCTCGACCAGGCCCATGCCTTCCTGGTAGAGCGGCTTGAAGGATTGGGAGAAAACCCGGCGCTCCGCCAGCTTGATGGTTTTCGCGCTTCCCTTCGAAGAGTCGTTCATCGATACGCCCTGCACTTGCCTTACAGCCGGCCGAATCGGCGTCATCGCCGTCACGCCCTGCACCCTATATGACCGAGGCTTGAAAATGCGCTTCGCCGCCGGCGAAGGCAAGCACATGTTTAACAAACGGTTAATGGCGGCGCAGGCGTTGGCAATCCGGATCGCGCACAAAAAAAGAGCCGCGGATAAGGCGGCTCTCAGGAGTTTAACAGGGAGGCGTCAAACAAAGTGGCTCCAACCACTCGGTAAGAATCCAGATCACTGGATGCACATAGTAAACGCCTGTAAAGCTTAATGAAGCCTTAACGGCGCGGATATTTTTTGAACAAGCGTCGCCCGCCTGTGCCGTAACAGCACAATATTCAGGCCTTTTGGGCTTGAGGAAGCCGCTCGGCTTTCCAGACCACCGGCAGCGCGATATAGGCGAACAGCAGCAATCCGGCGTAAAACCCCATCGAGGATATTGCCACCAGCGGCTCGATCGCCGGGTTGCCGGCAAGCATGATGTAAAGGCCGATCAACAGGCCGATGCCACTGATTGCCGTCAACCAGAAATGGACCGTGGCGAGCGTCTTTTGCCCGATTGCCGGAAACAAATGGTAGAAGAAGGCAAACACCGCCGACATCAGCCATCCGGCCACCATGATGTGGGCGTGGGTCGGCATCTGCGCATGATCTTTGCTGATTGCCATCTGAAGGCCGAGCGCCATCCCGAACAGTGCGTAGACGACGGCGAGCGTGAAGAAATTTCGTGCTACCTTTTGCATAGTATCCCCCGATTTGCCTTTTCCCGTCATGGGAATGGGTTGAATTCAGGCGGTCGACCCGCCACCGGGTCCCCGGCATCGGCGCATTAGCATCGGCAATGTTTCTGGACGATGCCGCATGGCGCCCGACCCTTCCCCCGGCGCCGTCAGAATAGCAGAAAACAGCACGACGCGCTGGCACAATTGTTGAGCGATCCCGTTACGGCCGTGTCTCATAGGACGTCGAAACAAAGCTGCCCCCCGCGCGACATCGTTCCGAAACAGGCGCCCCGCTAAACGCCCGCTCCTCGCAGCGAGACGGAGCAGATGTGCGCCGCTCGCGATCGTCAAACATCCAAGGAGGCAACCATGGATTGGTACTCGATCGTCAAATTTCTGCACGTCCTCTCGGCGATCCTCTGGGTCGGCGGCGGCTTCACACTGATGGTGCTTGCGGTGCGCGCCGATCGCGCCGGAAACATCGAAGGCATGCTGCAGGCCATGCGCGCCACTGGCGAGCTGGGCAACAGGTTCTTCGCGCCGATGTCGATGCTGACGCTCGCCTTCGGCCTCATCATGTGCGGGTTCTGGGTCGGCTTCTCCGACCTGTGGATCCTGATCGGCCTTGCCGGCTACGCGACGACTTTCTGCATCGGCATGTTCATCTTCAAGCCGACCGCCGACCGCATGGCGGGGATGATCGCCAAGGACGGCGTCACGCCGGCGGCCCTCGCCCAGGGCCAGCGCATCCTCAACGCTGCACGCATCGACTATTCGGTGATGCTGGTGATCATCGCCGACATGGTGCTGAAGCCGACGCTGAACGATGTCACCATCCTGGGCTGCATGGCGCTGGTCCTGACCACCGGAATTGCTCTCGCCCTCGGCGGAACGCGTCGGTTGGTGCCGAGCGCCGCCTGAAATCTGCCGTGACGCTGACGGCGGCTCGGCTGCCGGCAGCTTCCATGGCTGGCAATCTAATGCATGTCGCGCAAAAGTGTGCAGCGGTTTTGCGATAACGTCATGCATAAAACAACAACCTAATGCGCGTCGCATGAGGCCGGTCAAACGCGACGCGCTTTAGAGAAGGCCGGCAATCCCGTCCCACAGAAGCTTGACAGCGACGACCGCCACGGTTGCGTAGGTGAAGGGGTAGAACAGTTGCGGCCGCATCCGCCGGACCAGCCAGGCGCCGGCGATGGTCGAAAGCGGCGCCAGCGGTACCAGAACCGCCGACGCGGTCAGGTTGGTGGTGTCGAACTGTCCCAGCGCAAAATAGGGGATGAGCTTCAATGCGTTGGTGGCGGCAAAGAAGATTGCGGCGGTGCCCGACAGCACTTTCGGATCAAGTCGGATCGGCAGCGCATAGACCTGGAAGGGCGGGCCGCCGACATGGCCAGCGCCATCAGCGGGACGCCGACGAAACCGACCGCACCGCCAAAGCCGCCCTTGGACAGACCGACCAGGATGACGGCTGGAATGGCGGCGGCATAGAACCAGGGATCGAGGAGAAGACCTGACATCGGCGGGGAGCAGTTGGAGGGAAAGCGTGTAGACGCTGGAATAGCCGATAAACCTTCGCGCCGCGACTGCAAATGTACACACAATGCGATGCGTCGTGAGTGCCGAGGCCTGTTACGGTTTTGAGATGGCGGTTGCAGCGAGCGGCGGTGGGCGCCTCCGGATCGGCTGCGCCTTGATGATGGCTGTGCTGGTTTCGGCCTTGTCGGCGATACGGTCGAGGAGCTTGTCGAGATCGCCGATCGAGCGAACGAACAGCCGGGCAACAAAGCAGTCGTCGCCCGTCACCTTGTCGCATTCGCCAAACTCCGGAATCTCCTCGATCAGCTTCTGGACGATATGCAGCTTGCCTGGCAAAGGCCGGATGCGAACGATCGCCTGCAGCGTGTAGCCGAGCGCTTGCGGGTCGATCTCGACAGTGAAGGCCCTGATAACGCCACGATCCTCCAGCCGTCGCAGGCGTTCCGCGACACTCGGCGACGACAGTCCTACCTGTTGGGCCAGTTCCTTCAATGAGGTTCGCGAATCCTTGATCAGGATTTCGAGAAGGCGTCGGTCCAGATCGTCCAGCATTTGACATTCCCAATGAAAAGGCCGTCATCACCTTATTTAATTAGGCACGACTGGCATATCACCTGGCGCAAATTATAGAAAGCGCTGATGCGGCATGGAATTATCAAGCATCAGCGTTTCGAGAGGCAATATTCATGGACAGCACGGTGCGTGGCACGGTCGAAATGACGGCCGCAATGGTGATCCTCGGCACGATCGGATGGTTCGTCATCATGTCGGGCGAGCCCATCATGGACGTCGTCTTCTGGCGCTGCGCCTTCGGCGCGATAACGCTGCTGATCATCTGCGCTGCCCTGGGGCTGCTGCGCGGCAGGCTGTCACTGCGCATCGTGGCGATCGCCGCTCTCGGCGGCGCGGCCATCGTCATCAACTGGTTGCTGCTGTTCAGCTCGTTTTCCCGCGCCTCGATCTCGATCGCCACGGCAGTCTACAACACGCAGCCCTTCATGCTGGTCGGCTTTGGCGCGCTCTTCTTCTCAGAGCGGCTGACCATGACGAAGCTGGCCTGGCTTGGCATCGCCTTCGCCGGCATGCTGCTGATCGTGCAAGGCTCGCCTGATGCGAGCTCCGATGCAGGCCCCAATACAGGTAATGTCGGCACAGATTATTTTACCGGCATCGCGATGGCGTTGGGTGCGGCTTTCTTCTGGGCTGTCGCCGCCATCGTCACCAAGAAGCTCAAAGGCACGCCGCCGCACCTGATCGCCCTGATCCAGGTCTGCGTCGGCGTCGTCGTGCTGGCACCCTTCGCCAATCTTTCCCAGCTTCCCGCCGATGCGTGGAGCTGGAGCATGCTGGCGACGCTTGGCGTCGTCCATACCGGTCTGATGTACATCCTGATGTACGGCGCCATTCAGAAACTGCCGACGCATCTGCAGGGGTCGCTGTCCTTCATCTATCCCGTGGTTGCGATCCTGGTCGATGTGGTCGCCTTCGGCCACCGGCTGCATCCGGCCCAGATCGTCGGCGCCGCCGCCATCCTGATCGCCGCCGGCGGCATGAATCTTGGCTGGACGCTGTGGAAATCGAAGATCCCGGCCGAGAGCCCCCAGGCAATCAAGTGAGAGAGGAACGCCGGACGACAATCCTGCGCCAATGATCCTGCCCCGCCCGCCTGTTCAAGGCCGGCACTTTGCTCTATGCCGCAATGCAACCATCTTCGCCCGGCATAGGCGAAAACCGGGATCGAAAACCAATGAACGACGTAACGCCTCCAAATCGCTGCCGCATCGTGCTGATCGCGCCGCCCGGCGTGCCGGCTGAGCGCATCGGCGCGGCGTTCGAGGGCGGCGACGTCGCCTCGCTGATCCTGCCCGAGAACGGCATGGACGATGCCTCCTTCCAGGCCTTCGCCGAACAGATCGTGCCGGCGGCGCAAGCGGCAGGCGTTGCCGTCGTCATTGCCGGAGACACCCGCATCGCCGGCCGCGTCCAGGCCGATGGCATTCATGTCGAGGTCGGCAAGGCCGAACTCGCCGAGACGATCGAACGTTTTCAGGCAAAAATGATGGTCGGCACCGGCGGCGCCAAGACCCGCGACGATGCGCTGGAACTCGGCGAGCTCAGGCCCGAGTACATCTTCTTCGGCCGCTTCGGCTACGACAACAAGCCGGAGCCGCACCCACGCAACCTGACTCTGGGGCAATGGTGGGCAGATGTGATTCAGATTCCCTGCATCGTCATGGCCGGGTCGGACATCGCTTCGGTGGAAGCGGTGGCTGCCACCGGCGCCGAATTCGTGGCGCTGTCCAGCGCCGTCTTTGCCGACGGCGTCGACCCAAAGATGGCAGTCGCTAGCGCCAATGCGCTGCTCGACGAAACCGCGCCGCGTTTCGAGGACTGAGGTGCCGGCGCGGACAATCCTTTTCGGTGCTTTGCTTGCGACGCTCATGGTGGGGGCCGCCGTGGCGGAAACCGTCCCATCGCCGCAACCCAAGCCCGACATCGGTGCAAGCACGGAAAAGCCGATCGCCACGCCGCTGCCGCAGCCCGCCACCACGGCGCCGCAGCCGTCGGCCGACGCCATCAATCCCGACCGCTTTGGTGCAAAGCCGTCGGATTCTGCCTATGGCGCCTTCCAGCGCGGCCTTTACAAGACGGCCTACAACCTCGCCTTGGTTCGCGCCCAGAACGGCGATCCGGCGGCGCAGACATTGATCGCCGAGATATTGTCGCGCGGTCTTGGCGTGCCGGTCAACGCGGCGGAGGCGGCAAAGTGGTACGCGCTTGCGGCAGAGCAGGGCATACCGGAATCGCAGTTCCAATATGCGCTGATGCTGCTCGACGGCCGCTACGTCAGGAAGGACGAAAAGGGGGCCTACGCGCTGATGCAGGCCGCCGCCGAGGCCGGCAACCGTCTGGCGCAGTTCAATTTCGCGCAGCTGCTGGTCCAGCAGGACCCCGGCGATGCCGGCATCGCAAAGGCGGTGTCCTATTATCAGCGCGCCGCCGCGACCGGCCTTGCCGACGCGCAATATGCGATGGCGCAGGTCTATGCCAACGGCGTCGGCGGCAAGCCGCGCGACGATGTCCAGGCGCGAGGGCTGCTGGCGCAGGCAGCACGGCAGAACTACGATACGGCGCAGATCGATCTCGCCGCCTGGATGATCGAGGGACGCGGTGGCGCCCGCGACCTGAAGTCCGGCTTCGGCTGGATGAAACAGGCCGCCGAGGGCGGCAATGTCGCCGCCCAGAACCGCCTCGCCAAGCTTTATATGGGCGGCATCGGCACCGATCCGGATCCGATCCTTGCCGGCGCCTGGTACGTCGTCGCCCGTCGCGCCGGGCTGATCGATCCGCAGATGGACGATTTCCTACAGGGCCTGACCGACGACCAGACGAAGCAGGCGCTGCAGAGGGCCAACCGCCTTCCGTAAAGCGCACGGGCGGTGAATATCTGGCAGCGGCTCGGGTTGGATGCTGGCGAGGGAATGACTCCGCGCCTACTCCCCCTCCTAACCACTCCCTTGCCTCTCCTGGCGATTTGTGGTCTTGGAGGCGCCAAATCGCTTTCATCGCGAAAATCTCATTCCGGATCACATCATCATGGCCAAGATCAATGGCAACGAAATCCGTCCCGGCAACGTCATCGAGCATGACGGCGGCCTGTGGGTGGCGGTCAGGACCAACGCTGTCAAACCAGGCAAGGGCGGCGCCTATAACCAGGTCGAGTTGAAGAACCTGATCAACGGCACCAAGCTCAATGAGCGTTTCCGCTCCGCCGAAACCGTCGAACAGATCCGGCTGGAGATGAAGGATTTCTCCTTCCTCTACGAGCAGGGCGACGCGCTGGTGTTCATGGACACCGAAAGCTACGAGCAGCTTGAGTTGCAAAAGGATTTCGTCGGCGATCGCGCTGCCTTCCTGCAGGACGGCATGATGGTGACGGTCCAGCTCTATGACGAAAGGCCGATCGGCATTTCACTGCCCGACCAGGTGACGCTGACCATCACCGAGGCCGATCCGGTGGTGAAGGGTCAGACGGCCGCCTCATCCTATAAGCCGGCGATGCTGGAAAACGGCATCCGCGTGCTGGTGCCGCCCTTCATCGGTTCGGGCGAACGTATCATCGTCGACACCAACGAAATCACTTACGTGCGCCGCGCCGACTAAAGCGCCCGGCAGCAGGAAGAAGCGCAGCAGGAAGAAGTACAATGGCGCGTTCCGCGATCCTCAATGTCATGGTCCAGGCCGCCATGAAGGCCGGCCGCTCGCTGTCGCGCGATTTCGGCGAAGTTCAGAACCTGCAGGTCTCGATGAAGGGGCCGGGCGACTATGTCAGCCAGGCCGACCGTAAGGCCGAAGAAATCCTCTTTACCGAGCTGTCGAAGGCGCGGCCGGGATACGCCTTCCTGATGGAGGAGCGCGGAGTGATCGAAGGCGACGACGGCCAGCACCGCTGGATCGTCGACCCACTCGACGGCACCACCAATTTCCTGCACGGTATTCCGCTCTTCGCCATCTCGATCGCGCTGGAGCGCCAGGGCCAGATCGTCGCCGGCGTCATCTACAATCCGGCAATGGACGAGCTCTATACGGCCGAGCGCGGCGGCGGCGCCTTCATGAATGATCGCCGGCTGCGGGTCGCCGGACGTACCAAGCTGATCGACGCGGTGATCGGCTGCGGCGTGCCGCATCTCGGGCGCGGCCAGCATGGCAATTTTCTGGTCGAGCTGCGCAATGTGATGGCCGAGGTCTCGGGCGTGCGCCGCCTCGGCTCCGCCTCGCTCGATCTCGCCTACGTCGCTGCCGGCCGCATGGACGGGTTCTGGGAAACCGGCCTGTCGGCTTGGGACGTCGCCGCCGGCATCCTGCTGATCCGCGAGGCGGGCGGGTTCATCTCCGACTACGCCGGCGGGCAGAACATGCTGGATGGCGGTTCGGTCGTCGCCGGCAACGAGATCATCCAGCGTGCGCTGTTGAAGACCGTCAAGAAGCCGGTGATGCCGCGCTAGGCTCTAGGGACTCGGCGCGCTGAACCGCCGCAGTCGCAAAACCGCAACCAAAGCTTGAAATATTGTCCGGCATCCGCCCAGATAAGGGGATGCAGGATCATTCATGACGCACATCGGCCCCGAAACCCAGATCGAAATCCCCTTCATGGGACGCTGGCATTATTCGCGCGCCGAAATGATCGCCGACGGCATCGTCCATGCGGTGGGCATCGTGCTCGCCATTGCCGCCGGTTCGGCGCTGCTGGCGCTGGCTTCCTTCCATACCGGTCCGGGCGAATATGTCGCCGCCGCCTTCTACGTGGTTTCGCTGCTCACCGTGCTGTCGGTGTCGCTGGCCTACAATCTGTGGCCAGTGTCGCCGGCCAAGTGGATATTGCGGCGCTTCGACCATGCCGCGATCTATCTGCTGATCGCCGCGACCTACACGCCTTTCATCGCCCAACTCGACGGCTCGCCGCTGGCCATCTCGATGATCGTCCTGGTTTGGAGCGCGGCAGCGATCGGGATCGCCATTAAAGTGCTTCTTCCCGGTCGCTTCGACCGGCTGGCGATCGTCTTCTATCTCGCCATCGGCTGGAGCGGCATCGTTCTTGTCGAGCCGCTTGTCCAGACATTGCCGACGACATCGATCGTGCTGATCGTTGCCGGCGGCATCGTCTATTCCTGCGGCGTCATCTTCTTTGCCTGGAAGGGCCTGCGCTTCCACAATGCGCTGTGGCACGGTTTTGTCGTCACCGGCGCCGGCCTGCATCTGGCCGCCATGGTCGACTGCCTGGTCATCAAGCGGCTCTGACGCCGATGTCCGGTTGGCAATATTGCCAAGCGCCATTCAATTTGGTCACAATTGCGTTTAGAGTCGCCGTCAAACGTGAAGTTGCGGCAGCGGCATCGGAAACGGGGCACGGATGGCTTTTCTCAAATCCTTCGGCATAGGCAGGCGCTCCGACGTTTTGATGTACGATCCGCACAAACTGTCGAGCCCGCAGGTCTTCCTCCTGACCATTTTCATCTTCCTGATGATCGTCGCCTTCATCGCCGCCATCCTGACCCGTCAGATCTCGAGCGCCTTCGCCGCCAATCCCGGTCTCAACGGCCTGATCATCGGCGTGCTTGTGGTCGGCATCCTGCTGGCCTTCGTGCAGGTCGGCCGGCTGTTTCGCGAAGTGCGCTGGGTCAACTCCTTTCGGGCCGGCTCCGAAACCACCGAGCCGGTGCTGCTGGCACCGATGAAGGCGATGATCGGCCGCTCGTCGACGATCGCCTTCTCGACCAGCTCGATGCGCACCATGCTCGATTCGATCGCCACCCGCCTCGATGAAAGCCGCGACACCTCGCGCTATCTTGTCGGGCTGCTGGTGTTCCTTGGCCTGCTCGGCACTTTCTGGGGCCTGCTAGGCACGATCGGCTCGATCCGCGAAACCATCGAGTCGCTCGATCCCGGCAGCGGCGATGCCGCCGCCGTGCTCGAATCGCTGAAGCAGGGGCTTTCCGCGCCGCTCGCCGGCATGGGCACCGCATTCTCGTCCTCGCTGTTTGGCCTGTCCGGTTCCCTGGTGCTCGGCTTCCTCGACCTGCAGGCTGGCCGCGCCCAGACACGCTTCTACACCGAGCTCGAAAACTGGCTGTCCTCGGTCACCGACCTGTCGTCCGACATCGTCGTCGCCGAACCGGCCAGGGCCGAATCCTCCGACGAGATCCGCGTCCTGTCGGAAAGACTGCGCAGCATGCAGGAGAACGGCGGCGGCGCCAATCCGCGTGTTGCCACTGCCATGGCCAACCTTGCCGACGGCATTTCGGGCCTGGTCAAGAACATGCGCTCGGAGCAGCAGATCATGCGCGACTGGGTCGAGGCCCAATCGGACGAGCAGAAGGCGATGCGCAATACGCTGGAGAAGATCGCCGACGCCCTGAAGAAGACGGGAGTCCATTAGCATGGCTCTCGCCAGGAGCCGGCGTACCGATCGCCGTATCGATTACTGGCCAGGCTTCGTCGACGCGCTGTCGACGTTGCTGCTCGCGATCATGTTCCTGCTCACGGTCTTCGTGCTGGCGCAGTTCCTGCTCGGCCGCGAAATCTCCGGCAAGGACACGGTGCTCAATCGCCTCAATTTGCAGATCAATGAACTGACCCAGCTTCTGGCGCTGGAGCGCTCGACGACGCAGGACAAGGAAGATTCGCTCGCCAATTTGCAGGCGTCGCTGTCGGCGTCGGAGGCGGAAAAGAGCCGGCTCGAGCAATTGCTGGCGCAAGGCGCCGGTGCCGGCGACGCAGCCAACCAGCGCGCCACGGCACTTTCGGGCGAACTCGACAGCCAGCGCCAGATCAGTCAGCAGGCGCTGAGCCAGGTCGAAATCCTCAACCAGCAGATCGCGGCGCTGCGCAGGCAGATCGGAGCGCTCGAAGAAGCGCTCAACGTATCCGAAACGCGCGATCGCGAGTCCAACACCAAGATCGCCGATCTCGGCCGCCGCCTGAATGTCGCGCTGGCGCAACGGGTGCAGGAGCTGAACCGCTATCGGTCCGACTTCTTCGGCCGGCTGCGCGAAATCCTCGCCGACCGCGAGAACATCCGCATCGTCGGCGACCGCTTCGTCTTCCAGTCGGAAGTGCTTTTCCCGACAGGCTCCGAAGTGATCAACGACGCCGGCAAGGTCGAGATGAAGAAGCTCGCCGACGCCATCATCGACCTGCAGAAGGAGATCCCGCCGGAGATCAACTGGGTGCTGCGCGTCGACGGCCACACCGACGACAAGCCGCTATCGGGCACCGGCCGCTACCGCGACAATTGGGAATTGTCGACGGCGCGCTCGACCTCGGTGGTGAAGTTCCTGATCGAGAACGGCGTGCCGGCCAACCGCCTGGTTGCGGCCGGCTTCGGCGAATTTCAGCCGCTCGACCCCGCCGACACCGAAGACGCGCGAAACAAGAACCGCCGCATCGAGCTGAAACTGACCGAGCGCTGATCCGGGCTGGCCTCAAGGCGAACGCCCGGATTTAGGGTGCCCGTGCGAGCCGGCAAGGACTGAAAAGATTACCTTTTTTTGATTACACTTTGCCGAAAACCGCTCCTAGGTTGTGCCACGGGGCCGAGAACCGCCGGCGGTGGAACCGTCCATCGCGACGCGACGGAACCGACGGCCCACGGCCGGAAGGCGGCGTCCCAACCGCCGCCTTCCCCAGTAAAAGGAGACGCAACCATGCGCTCTTTCACTCCCAAAACCCTCAGGCCCAAAACCCTCACGACTGCAACGCTCGCCGCACTTCTCGTCACCGTTCCGTTTGCTGGCGCCTACGCCGGCCCGCGTGAGACAGCTTTGATAAACCAGATAGAGAGCGTGGATACCGGTATACGGGCCGCGATGCAGGCCAACAGGATCAAGCCGGACGAGGCGCGTGGCTTGCGCACGCAGGTCGCTCACCTTGATCGGGCGGCCCAGAGGGCCGCGCGAGATGGGACGATGCCGACCACGCAATATCAGCAGTTGCTGGCGCAGCTCGATCATGTGAGCCAGAAGCTGCGGGCTGCCACCGGCAGCGCCTTCCTCATCGGCAGCGGCGGCGATGCCGGATATTATCCAAACGGCTACGGCCCAAGCTATCCAAAAGGCTGAAACCATCCATTACAGCGCCGCAGTTCGATCTTGCGCATGATCCTTTGATTTTTGCGCAAGATCCGTTCCGCACCGAAGGCCCGCGCAGCAGATCCGTTCAAGAACCCTTCCGAAAATTGATTCCGATTTCGGGGTCATGCGCCCAGCCAAAGTACGATCAGAGCAGCTGCCGCCGGTGCGGTCTGGATGTAGAGGATTTTCCTGTCGACCGTCGCCGCGCCGTAGAGGCCGGCGATGGCGACGCAGAGCAGGAAAAACACCTTGATCTGGAAACCGGCCTCGCCGAGGTAAAGCCCCCAGATCAGCCCGGCTGCGAGAAAGCCGTTGTAAAGCCCCTGATTGGCCGCAAGCACTTTCGATGCGCTGGCGAATTCCGGCGTCAGCTTGAACGCCTTGTGGCCGCGCGGCGTATTCCACAGCACCATCTCCAGATAGACGATGTAGAGGTGGATCAGCGCCACCAACCCGACCAGCACATTGGCGATCATGCTTCATCTCCCGTCGCGGCACGGCGCCGCCTCGCGATATTGATCACGCACGCCGCCGCTCCCGCAAGACGCATTGCGGCGTGCATCGTGCTAGCGACCAATGTGCCTATCGCCGACGGCCTTCAGGGTTGCCAATGCCCACGCATTGGTATCTTTTCCCGCCGTTCAGATTCAGCGGAACCCGCCATGTCCTTTCAAAAACTCGACGACCTCGGCCACAAGCTCGAAGCACTGGAGCATGCGCTCGCCGTTCTCGGCGCCGACGAGGCGACCCACATGGCCGTCGGCGGCGGCGAAAAGCGCGCCGAGGCGATGTCGGCGCTGGCCGGCATGCATCACGCCAGAGCGACAGCGCCGGAGATCGCCGACTGGATCGCAGCCGCCGAACAGGAAACGCTGAACGAAGAACAGCAGGCAGCGGTCAAGGAGTTCCGGCGGCAATACACCAACCTGACCTGTCTGCCGGTCGAATTCGTCGAGCGTCAAACGACCGCGCGCATGCGCTCCGAGCAGTTGTGGCGCGACTTGCGTGCAAAGAACGACTGGGCAGGTTTTTTGCCGGCGCTCGAAGGCGTCGTGGCGCTGGTGCGCGAGGAAGCAGCACTTCGCGCCGACGTGCTCGGCCTCGATCCCTATGACGCGCTGATGGAGCAATACGATCCCGGCAACCGCGCCGCCGACATCACGCCGGTCTTCGCCGAGCTGAAGACCTTCCTAAGGGATTTCGTGCCGGAGGCACTGGCCGTGCAGGAAGAGCGGCTGGCGAAACATCCGCTGAAGCCGCTTTCGGGCAGCTATGCGATCGAAAAGCAGCGCGAGCTTGGCCTCGCCATGATGGCGGCGGTCGGCTTCGACCTCACCCACGGCTCGCTGTCGGTATCGCATCATCCGTTCTGCGGCGGCGTGCCGAGCGACGTGCGCATCACCACCCGCTACAGGACCTCCGATTTCCTGTCGGCGCTGATGGGCGTGCTGCACGAGACCGGCCATGCGCTTTACGAACAGAACCTGCCGAAGGCGTGGGCGCACTGGCCGCTCGGCAAGGCGCGCGGCATGGCCGTGCATGAAAGCCAGAGCCTGTTCGTCGAAAAGCAGATCGGCCGCAATCCCGAATTCTGGCGCTGGGCGCTGCCTGTGGTCGAACGGCACCTCGGCGAGATCTGGTCGATCGACGACATTCTGCCGCATGTGCATCGGGTCGAGCGCGGCCTGATCCGCGTCGACGCCGACGAGGTCACCTATCCGCTGCATGTCATCCTGCGCTACGAGCTGGAGCAGGAGCTTGTCTCGGGACGGCTGGAGGCCGCCGACCTGCCCGAGGCCTGGGACGCCAAGATGCGCGATTATCTCGGCCTGTCGACCATCGACAACCCCGCCGACGGGCCGATGCAGGACGTGCACTGGCCGGGTGCCGCCTTCGGCTATTTCCCCTCCTACACGCTAGGCGCCATGATGGCGGCGCAGCAATGGGCGGCGCTGACCAGAGATCATCCCTCCGCCGACGAAGACCTCGCCAAGGGAAATTTCGCGGCGATCAACGACTGGCGCCGTGACAGGATCTGGTCGCAAGGCTCGCGCTGGTCGACGCCCGAACTGCTCGAACGCGCCACCGGCGAGAAACTGAACGCCGCGCATTTCACCGATCACCTGAAAAAGCGGTATGGCGCCTAGGGCCGCATCCTCCGACCCATCCCGCCTGACCGATCATTGTTCTCAAAGACACCGCATGATCCGCCGTTCTCGGTCCCAGCCGAGCCACCCTGCCTTGCAGGACGCAATTTACTTTTCTATCACTAATGGTGTTCGACTGTAATCTGGCGGGGCGTACAGGGGTATGGGGCGGGCAGGGCACTTTCAGGCGGCGACAACAGTGGTCGCCAGACTATTGGCAAGACTCACAGTATTGATCGTCATTTGCACGGTCTGCTGGCCGGCCATGGCCGGTACGAACGTGCACAAGGGCAGCCTTGGCAACTGGATCGAGCAAGTCGCGCTTCCCATGGCCGATCCACAATTCGACAGCCAGATCAAGAACGGCATATCCAACCTGCTGTCGGATTTTCAGATCCGGAAGCGCCCCGGAGGATTGGAGATCTTCGACCGCTATGCCTACAAGATCGTCGACCGCACTGGCCTGGAACGCGGCGCTGCCATAAGTTTTGAATTCGATCCTGCGACGTCCGAGGTCACCGTGAACTGGATCGACATCATTCGTGACGGCGTGGTGATCAAGCACCTTTCCGATGCTGAGTTCGACGTGTTTCGGCGCGAGAGGGATGCGGAGAAGGGCCTCTTCGATGGTTGGCTTACCGCTTACGTGAACATCAACGATGTCCGGGTCGGAGACATCGTCGACTATGGCAAGACCACGGTCAGGACTCCGATCATCGGCACGGATCTTCTTTTCCATTCCTTTGCCGTGGCTTGGGACGAACCAATCGCTCTGATCCGCGAAAGAGTGACGTGGCCAACGGTGCAGCCCCTGAATTTCCGACAGGTCAGGACGGACATGCGCCCGGGTGTCGAGTCTACCGGAGAAACGACTACCTATCTTTGGCAAAGCGCCAACCCGACTCCCGTGAAATCGCAGGAATATCTGCCGCCGGACTTTCGCACATATCCATCCATCGAAATCTCCTCGACATCGAAATGGCAAGATATCGTCGACACGGTTCTTCCATATTATCGGCTGGACCAGGAGCTGCCGGCAGAGTTCGCATCGAAGCTCGATGCCATTGCCGCCAAGTACAATGCGCCCGAAGACAGGATGATCGAGGCAATGCGGTTGGTCCAGGACAACATCCGCTATGTCAGCCTGTCCATGGGCCGTGGTTCCTACATCCCGCGCAGCCCGACGACAGTGGTGGCAAGCGGTTTCGGCGATTGCAAGGACAAGGCGCTGCTTCTCGCCTCCAGCCTGCGGCGACTGGGAATCCAGGCGGACGTGGCTCTCACGGATCTTGATGAAGGGCTTGCTCTCGCCACGATACTTCCGACGATAAGGGCGTTTGACCACATCATCGTAAAGGTCGTCATCGACAGCCAGACGTTCTGGATCGACGCGACCAACTACCTGCAGGGAGGCAGGGCAGATAATCTTGTACCGCCCGACTACGGCTTTGCGCTGCCCATCGTCGCCGACAACGCGGCGATGGAAAAGATAGACCGAAACGAGCTCTACCAGCCGACCACCTTTGTGAACGAGGTATTCGATTTTCCCAAACGCAAAGGCGAGCCGCTCAAACTGACGGTTACCACGACCTATTGGGGCGCGGATGCCGATAGCATGCGCTATAAGCTTGTCTCGCAATCGGCGGCAAAGATCGCGGACGACTATCTCAAATATTACAATCGCCAGTATCCCGGAATGAAAAGCCTGGGGCCGTTGGTGACGAACGACAGCCGCGACAAGAATCTGGTGTCGGTAACCGAATCCTACGATCTGTCGGCAGACGATCTCGACGCCGATAACCTCGCCAAGGAATTTGCTCTGAAATCGGATGTCGGCATCAGATATCTGCCGGAGCCCGACCTCCTCGAAAGGAGCGCGCCAATCTGGCTAGGCAGCCCGATCTTTCGACGACACCGGTGCACGGTCAGAAATCTGAAGGCCCACTTCGTAGGCCCCGAGGACAATGACGACGTGATTACGCCCTACGTTGCATTCAAGGCTCGTTGGACGAGCACCTCCACCGAATTTCAGGTCGACTGGTTTCTCAAGACCATCAACGGTCAGGTTCCCGCCAAGAGCATCGGCCCCTATTTGAAATCCCTCAGGAAGATCAACGACAACTCGGCTTGGAACTACAATTTCGCCTATTCGGACGCCGAAGCGAACTGACGCCAGTGGAAAGGCCTACTCCGCGGCACCCTTGAAAGCATTCGCCCCGGTTTCGAACTGCAGCTTGGCCAGCCGCGCATAGATGCCGCCCTTGCCAACGAGGCTCTGGTGGGTGCCTTCCTCGACGATGCAGCCGTCATCCATGACCAGGATCCGGTCGGCCTTCAGCACCGTCGCCAGCCGGTGGGCGATGACGATGGTGGTGCGGCCCTGCATCAGCCGCTCCAGCGCCGTCTGCACCAGCGTTTCGCTTTCGGCGTCGAGTGCCGAGGTCGCCTCGTCGAGCAGTAGGATCGGTGCGTCGCGCAGAATCGCGCGGGCAATCGCCACGCGCTGGCGCTGGCCGCCGGACAGCGTCACGCCGCGCTCGCCGACCTGGCTGGCATAGCCTTTCTCGAGCTTCAGGATGAACTCGTCGGCAAGCGCATCCTTGGCCGCCGCCTCGATCTCGGCGTCGCTGGCGTCCGGACGGCCGAAGCCGATATTGTCACGCGCGCTGGCCGCGAAGATGGTGACATCCTGCGGCACAATGGCGATGCGCTCTCGTATGGCGACGGGGTCGGCCTCGCGCACGTTGACGCCGTCGATCATGATCTTGCCGATCTCGGGGTCGTAGAAGCGCAGAAGCAGCGAAAAGACGGTGCTCTTGCCGGCGCCCGACGGGCCGACGATCGCCACCGTCTCGCCGGGCTTAACCTGGAAGCTCAGACCGTGGACGGCGGCGCGGTCGGGCCCAGCGGGATAGGAGAAGGACACATCGTCGAAACTTATTGCGCCTCTGGCCGTCGCCGGCAGCGGTTTCGGATGCGCTGGGGCCTGGATCGCGGGCTTCTCGGCCAGGATCTCGGTCAGCCGTTCGGCAGCACCCGCCGCCTGGGAAAGCTCGCCCCACACTTCCGACAGCGCGCCGAGTGCGCCGGCGGCGAACACCGAATAGAGCAGGAACTGGCCGAGAGTGCCCGGCGACAGCGTGCCGTCGAGCACGTCGCGCGAACCGAACCACAGCACCGCCACCACCGAGGAAAAGATCATGAAGATGGCGAAGAAGGTGAGGAAGGAGCGGGCAAAGATCGAGGATCGCGCCGCCTCGAACGCGGCTTCCACGGCAGATGAAAAATGCCCGGTGACCAGCTTCTCGTTGGTGAAGGCCTGCAGCGTGCGCACCGCGCCGATCTGCTCGCTGGCATAGGCCGTGGCGTCGGCCAGCGTGTCCTGCGCCAGCCGCGATTTGCGCCGCACCGAGCGGCCGAAGGCGACCAGCGGCAGCACGATCACCGGGATGGCGGCGATGACAAGACCCGACAGCTTCGGGCTGGTGAAGACCATCATCGCCACGGCGCCGAGACCCAGGATGACGTTGCGCAGCGCCACCGATGCGGTGGCGCCGACCGCCGACTTCACCTGTGTCGTGTCGGCGGCCAGCCGCGAGACGATCTCGCCCGACTGGGCGGTATCGAAGAAGGACGGCGACAGCGTCGTGACATGGCGGAACACGTCGCTGCGGATGTCGGCGACGACGCGCTCGCCCAGCGTGATGACGAAATAGTAGCGGCTGGCTGACGCCGCAGCGAGCAAGGCAGCCATCACCACCAGCATGGCGAAGTACTCGGCGATGAAACTGGAATTGGAAGCGGAAAAGCCGTGATCGATCATCCGTCGTACGGCGAGCGGCAGCGCCAGCGTCGTCGCCGCCGCGACGGTCAGCGAGACGACCGCGCCAATGACCATTTTCCGGTAGCGGGTGATGTAGGGGAACAGGCGTCGCAGCGGCTTGAGCGAGCGCCTACGCTCGTCTGCATCGCCGCTGGTGTGCGCCATGACCGTTTCCTCTGGCTCTTCTGGGCATGCGCCTCAATATGCGCTTGCCGCGGCCTTGTGATTCAATTCCGGCTGATGTATAGGCTCGCCGACCGTTTTTAAAAGCCGTGGCTCCTCAATAGCTGCGGCTTCGAGTTTTAAAAAGGGGCGCATCGACGCAGGCTTTATGCCCGTCAGCAGCGCCGGCGAACCAGGAATAGCACAATGAAGACCGACATCCATCCCGACTACCACACCATCAAGGTCGTCATGACCGACGGCACCGAATACATGACCCGTTCGACCTGGGGCAAGGAAGGCGATACGATGAACCTCGACATCGACCCGACCACCCATCCGGCCTGGACCGGCGGCCAGCAGACCCTGCTCGACCGCGGCGGCCGCCTGTCGAAGTTCAAGAAGCGTTTCGAAGGTTTCGGCCTCTAAGCCGCAGGCCTTTTTCGGATCAGAAGAACCCGCCCTCGTGGCGGGTTTTTTTGTTAGCAAATGCGGCCCTATTCGCCGACCAGTTCGCGCAGCGCCATGCGCTTGTAGGCGGCGACCAGGTCGTCGCCTTCTTGCCGTCCGACCGAGATCGCCAGCCGCATGGTGGCCTCGCCCATCTGCCAGATGAGAAGCGCCGTCGTTTCCAGCGCCGCCGGATCGGCGGCAGGCCGCAGCCGCTTCAGCACCGCCGTGAGGAATTCGGCATTGGCCCGGCTGTCCGCAAGCTCGAGTTCGCGCAGCGCCTTGTCGGCTTGTGTACCCGACCAGATGTCGCGCATCACCGGCTCCGCCAGGAACAGCCCGTAATAGATATCCACCAGCTCGGAAAACGCCCGCCGCAGCCCTTCCGCGTCGCTAACCTCGGCAAGTGCTGCCGCGATGCAAGCCTGGCTTTCAGCGGTGTAGCGCTCGGCCAGCGCCCAGACGATCGCCCGCTTGTCCGGGAAGAACTGGTAGAGCGAACCGATCGACACGCTCGCCCGTTCCGCCACTTCGCCCATGCGCATGGCATCGCTGCCTTGCTCGGCGATCAGCGCAGAGGCGGCGGCCAGCATCCGCTCGACCCGCTCGCGGCTGCGTTGCTGGCTTGGCGCCCGGCGCGGCGATGCGGTCTGCTCGGTAGCCGGCGCAGTGGGGCTTTCCATGATCGTCTCCTAAACATTTGGTCAACAAATTAGCTTGACTCACAAAATACGAGGGTTTATCACATTTTGCAAATGTGAGGATTGCTCATATTTTTAACCGAAGGGAAACCGAAATGAGCGACACGATAGGGAAACCGACTTTGATCCTCGGCGGCACTGGCAAGATCGGCCGCCGCCTCGCCGAGCGACTGACAGCGCGCGGCCTGCCGGTGCGGATCGGCTCCCGTTCCGGCACGCCATCTTTCGACTGGGAAGACAACGCGACCTGGGGCCCGGCAATGCAAGGTGTGGGCGCCGTGTATATCAGCTACTATCCCGATCTTTCCGTGCCCGGTGCGGCCGAAGCGGTCGGCGCCTTCGCCAACCTTGCCGTGCAAAACGGTATCACACGGCTGGTGCTGCTGTCGGGGCGCGGCGAAACGGAAGCCCAGCGCGCCGAAGAGATGTTGAAGGCCTCCGGCGCCGACTGGACGATCCTGCGCTGCGCCTGGTTTTCCCAGAACTTCAGCGAGAGTTTTTTTCTCGATCCGCTGCTCGCCGGTGAGGTGGCTTTGCCGGTCGGCAATGTCGGAGAACCGTTTGTCGATGCCGACGACATCGCCGACGCCGCCGTGACCGCGCTTACCCAACAGGGGCATGTCGGCCAGCTGTACGAGCTGACTGGACCAAGGCTGCTGAGTTTCGCCGACGCGATCGCCGAGATCGGCAAGGCAGCTGGCCGCAACATCGGCTTCAAGCAGATTTCCCATGCCGAGTTCGCCGCTGCAATCGCCGCGCACGAGCTGCCGGCCGAGTTTGCCTGGCTGCTCAACGAACTGTTCACCGAGGTGCTCGACGGCCGCAACGAGGCGTTGGCCGACGGCGTCGAGCGCGTGCTCGGCCGAGCGCCAAGGGACTTCTCCGCCTACGCAACCGAAACCGCCGCTACGGGCATCTGGAGTGACTGACGTGATCATGAAACTGTTTCCCACCCTAACCTTCGTCGCCGCGCTCGGCTCGGGCGTCGTCGCTGGTGTCTTCTTCGCCTTTTCCAGCTTCGTCATGCCGGGCCTCGCCCGCATGCCGGCCGCGGGCGGCATCGCCGCCATGAATTCGATCAACGTCACTGCGGTGACGCCGATGTTCATGACCGCGCTTTTCGGCACCGGGCTGGTCTGCCTAGTCCTCGCCGTCGGCGCCATTCTCGGCTGGAACCAGCCGGGTTCGTTCTGGCTTCTCGCCGGCGCCCTGATCTATCTCGTCGGCGACCTGATCGTGACGATGATTTTCAACGTGCCGCTCAACAACGCTCTGGCCGCCGTCGATCCTGCCAGCGCCAACGGCGCCGCCGTGTGGACCACCTATCTCAGGGACTGGGTGATGTGGAACCACGTCCGCACCATCACCGCCATCGTGGCGCTGGGCTGCTTCATCGTGGCGTGGGGTGAATGAGGGCAGAAATGCAAAAGACCTTGCGTCAGGCAGGGTCTTCTGACTTATGGCCCTTACGATCGGCATGACCGAGATCGCGGTCCGGATCGATCACGTCGCGAACCAGTTGCTTGAGCCTCGCGGCATCGGGAAAGCCGCCGTCGCGCTTGCGGTCCCAGACCAGCGTGTCGTTGCAGGAAATGGTGAAAATGCCGCCGGTGCCGGGCACCAGCGTCACCTCGCCCAGATATGTTCCGAAGGTCGACAGCAGCTCCTGCGCCATCCAGCCGGCCCGCAGCAGCCACTGGCACTGCGTGCAATAAGTGATGCGGACGCGGGGCAGCAGCGCTTGTTCAGTCATGTCTGGCTGAGCTCCGCTCGCCCCTAGTTGACCTCCGCTCATGCGGCGCTGAGCTTCGCCATGGTCTCGTCGTCGACCTCGAAATTGGCGTAGACGCTCTGCACGTCGTCATCGTCCTCGAGCGTCGCGACCAGCTTCATCAGCGACTGTGCCCGCTCCTCGTCGACCGCAATGTTGGTTTGTGGCTTCCAGATCGGCTTCACGGATTCAGCCTCGCCGAGCGCGCCTTCCAGCGCCTTCGACACCTCACCCAGATTCTCGAAGGCGCAATAGATCGTGTGGCCTTCCTCGTCCGACTGGACGTCGTCGGCCCCGGCCTCGATCGCCGCGTCCATGACCTTCTCGGCACTGCCAACCGACGCCGGATAGAAGATCTCGCCGACACGGTCCCACATGAACGACACCGAGCCGGTTTCGCCCATCGCCCCACCGGCTTTGGTGAAGGCGGCACGCACATTCGACGCCGAGCGGTTGCGGTTGTCGGTCAGCGCCTCGACGATCAGCGCAACGCCGCCTGGCCCGTAGCCTTCGTAGCGCACGGCTTCGTAAGTCTCGGCGTCGCCCATCGACGCCTTGTTGATGGCGCGCTGGATGTTGTCCTTCGGCATCGACACCGCTTTGGCGTTCTGCACGGCAAGACGCAGGCGCGGGTTCATCGACGGATCCGGCGTGCCGCTTTTGGCGGCGACGGTTATTTCGCGCGCCAGCTTGGAAAACATTTTCGACCGCACCGCGTCCTGGCGGCCCTTGCGGTGCATGATGTTCTTGAACTGTGAATGGCCAGCCATGGCACTCCTGTCGTCTTCTTGGCAGAGCATCCTGCAGCGAGACCTCGCCTTTTGCCAAAATGCTCGAATTCAAAATTGCAGAACGTCCCTGGTGCGTCCGGATGGACGTACGGCGCTCTATGTCGGAATGGCCGGCTTATAGATAAATCGGCTCAATTCGTCCAGCCGCGCCGTAAGGGTGGTGCGGCAACGTACCCGCCAGCTGCATTCCTGCGGCCATTTCACCCCTCCAGATCGGATTTCAGCTGGTCGAGAATGCTGATCGCATGCGTGGCGTACTGGCTGATCCAGCGGTCGTGGATCTGCTTGATCGGCAGCGCATTGAGATGGTTCCAGCGTTCGCGCCCCTCGCGCCGCGCCACCACCAGGTCGGCTTCCTCCAGCACTTTCAGATGCAGCATGACGGTGCAGCGGTCCATGTCGGGAAAGGCATCGCACAGCATGCCGGTGGTCCGCGGCGCGTCCTTCAGCTCGTCCAGCAGCGCACGCCGGCGCGGATGCGCCAGCGCCTTGAAAACATTGTCGTCCTGCGCTTTGCTTGACATGTTATATTTTTATAACATAATACCGATCCGATCAAGAAAGGAGCTGTGGATATGTCTCTTGGATTCAGGGTTTCTGGCCGCATCGGCAAACCGGTCGCCGAAGTCTTCGACGCGGTCGTCAATCCGACGAAGCTCAGCGGCTATTTCACCACCATCGGCGGCGCCAGCGCGCCTCTGGTGGCCGGCACTGGGGTCGTCTGGTGGGGCAAGGTCCCGGTCGAGGTCGATGAGGTGGAGAAAGACAGCCGCATCGTGCTGCGCTGGGACGCAACTGACGCCGACGGCAAGCCGGCTTACAAGACGCGCATCGAGATGAATTTCGAGCCGCTGGACGATGGTGGCACCTTCGTCACCATCGCCGAGACCGGCTGGCACGAGGACGCGGTCGGCCTGAAGAAGTCTTACCTCAATTGCGAGGGCTGGTCGCAGATGCTGGCCTGCATGAAGGCCTATGTCGAATACGGCATCAATTTGCGCGACGGCTACTATCGCAGCGAGATGAAGGGTGAACCCGCGACCGAAGACAATATCTGAAGACGGAGGAAAGAATGGCTGCGAAGATCAACGGCGGCATCAACATCGCCATGAAGGTGCCGCCACACCAATACCAGGAGACGATCGCCTTCTACCGCGATGTCGTCGGCCTGAAGCCGTTCACGGCCAAGGCGCCGGCTGTTGGTTTCGAACTCGGTCCCAATCGCCTGTGGATCGACGAGGCGCCGATGCTGAGCCAGGCCGAGGTCTGGCTGGAGCTGTTCACCGATGATTTTCCGGCCGCCGCCGATCATCTCGCCAAGGCCGGCGTCGTGCGCTGCGACGCCATCGAGGCGCTCGGCGAGGGTTTTCGTGGCGGCTGGATCACCAATCCGGCCAACATCATTCACCTGGTGCGCGAACCCGACGCCTGGTGACAGAAGCCTGTTCGGAAAGGAGGACGATATGGAAACCCGTGAGAAACCGGTCGCCGAAGCCGGCATGCTGATCCGGCGGCCGGTCGCAGAAGTGTTCGAAGCCATCGTCGATCCGGCGATCACGCCGAAATTCTGGTTCACTTATGGCAGCGACAGGCTGGACAGCGGCAAGGAGGTTCGCTGGGAGTGGCGCATGTATGGCGTCTCGACGCCGGTCACGGTCAGCGAGATCGTCAGGAACGAAAAGATCGTCATGCAATGGAGCGATCCGCCGACCACGGTGGCCTGGACTTTTACCGAGATGCCGGGCGGCACGACCTTTGTCGAGGTTCGCAATTTCGGTTTTGCCGGCAGCCCCAATGAACAGGTCAAGCAGGCGATCGGCTCGACTGATGGCTTCACGCTCGTGCTCGCCGGCGCCAAAGCGTGGCTGGAGCAAGGCCTGACGCTTGGCCTGATCGGCGACCGTCATCCGAAAGGTGTGCCGGCAAGTTAAAACACATCGGCTTCAGTAAACCGACGCGCTGCTCAGTGCCCGCCGGCCTTTGCCTTTCTCCGACGCCGCGCCAGCATGTTGAGGCCCTCGACCAGCGCAGAGAACCCCATAGCGGCGTAGATGTAGCCCTTCGGCACATGGAAGCCCATGCCGTCGGCGATCAGCGTCATGCCGATCATCAGCAGGAAACTCAGCGCCAGCATGACGATGCTCGGGTTCTTGGCGATGAAGTTGGCGAGCGGTCCGGCCGCTAGCATCATCACGGTGACTGCTACGATGACGGCGATATACATGATGGCGATCTCGTCGGTCATGCCGACCGCGGTGATGATCGAATCGATCGAGAAGACGAGGTCGAGCAGCAGGATCTGGAAAATCGCGCCGGCGAGCGAAAGCTGCAGCGTCTCGCCCATCATTGTGTCCTGGTGATCCTCGAGGTCGACCGTGTGGTGGATCTCCTTGGTCGCTTTCCAGACGAGGAACAGGCCGCCGGCGATCAGGATCAGATCGCGCCAGGAAAAGCCATGGCCGAAAGCGGTGAACACCGGCGTCGTCAACTGGACGATGATCGAGATGGTGGCAAGCAGGACCAGCCGCATGATCAGCGCGGCAGAAATGCCGAGCCGCCGGGCGCGGGCCCTTTGTGCCTCCGGCAATTTGTTGGTCAAGATCGAGATGAAGATCAGATTGTCGATGCCGAGCACGACCTCCAGCACAATCAGCGTCAGCAACGCTACCCATGCGGTCGGATCGGAGACAAAGGCCAAATGTGGCGCCAGGAATTCGATGAGCTGCATGGAGGTCGTCCCCTCTTACGATCTGAAGCAGGCGTAGCCGGCAATTAGGTACTACAATCGCTTACATCAATGTCACGACCAGAAAGATGGCGCGGTTTCCTCGAGCCGCGGTCCGCGGCGAAACGGCGCAATCCGCTCGGTCAGGCCGCTGCGATCCGAAATGTCGACGCCGACGCCGCACAATGTCGCCGGGCCGGTCGCCGCCTCGAAGCGTCCTTTCGGCACCTTTGACAGAAACCGGTTGAGCGGCTCCTCCTTGTCCATGCCGAGCGAGGAATCATAGTCGCCGCACATGCCGGCGTCTGAGATATAGCCGGTGCCGCCATTGAGGATATGGTGGTCGCCGGTCGGCTGGTGCGTGTGGGTGCCGACGACCAGACTGGCGCGGCCGTCGACGAAATGCGCAAAGCACATTTTCTCCGAAGTCGCCTCGGCATGGAAATCGATGACCACCGCATCGGCCTGCTCGCCGAGCGGACAGGCGGCAAGCTCGCGCTCACCGGCCTGGAACGGATCGTCGAGTTCAGGATGCATGAACACCCGGCCCATGATGTTGGCGACCAGAACGCGCGCGCCGTTCCTAGCGATGTAGACGCCGGAGCCCCGCCCCGGCGTGCCCTTGGGGAAATTGGACGGACGCAGGAAGCGTTCCTCGCGCGGCGCGAAAGCCAGCGCATCGCGCTGGTCCCAGACATGGTTGCCGGTGGTGACGACATCAGCGCCCGCCGAGATCGTCTCGCGAAAGATCTCTTCGGTGATGCCGAAGCCGCCGGCGGCGTTCTCGCCATTGACTATGACGAAGTCGAGTTTGAAATCCGAGATCAGGCCGGGCAGTTGTTCCCACACCGCCGTGCGTCCCGTCTTGCCGACCATATCGCCGAGGAAGAGAAGTCTCATATAAGCATGATCCCGAACCGAAGGTCAGCGAAACAAAAAGCTGCATGACTTTCGGAAAAGACCATGCGTCCAGGAACTTATCTACAATTTCGGCGCGAACCGGCGCAACCCGTTCTCGGTGAGTATTTCCGAGATGATCACGTCATGCGGCTCATCCGGCACCAGCGCCACCTCCTGGCAGTCGAAAGCAATGCCGATCAGCCGCGGCGGCTGCCCCTTGTCGACCAGCCGCGCGATCGCGCGGTCGTAATAACCGGCGCCGTAGCCGATCCGGTGGCCTCGTGCATCGAAGGCGGCAAGCGGCACCAGCATCACCTGGGGATCGAGCACCTCGGCCTCTTCATGCGGCCCGACGGTCCCGAACCCCATGTCGATCATCGGTACGCCGCGCACCAGTTCGCGAAAGACGATGGTGGTCTTGTCGAGAATCGCCGGCAGGCAAAGCCTTGCTCCCTTTTCGCGCAAGGCGAACATCAGCGGCCGGACGTCGACTTCCGAGCGCATCGGCCAGAAGCCGGAGACGATCTGGCCCGGCTCTATCGCAATGCTGTCCCGCGCGGTCTCGGCCATTTCGAGCGCTGCTTCCACCCGCCAGAACGGATCGAGCGCGTCGCGGCGCCCGAGTGCTTCGCGGCGCAATTTTTTTTTCAGGTCTTTCAAGGATGTCATGCGCCGACGGTAGAAAAGGTAAGATTTGGATGGAGTTTTAGGAGCGACGTTTCTACCGCATGATCCACCGAAGTGTCAGCGGTTCGGTGAAAAGATCATGCGAAATGAGATCAGCGGAGCGAACTTTTCGTTTCGTGAGCACCGCACAAAACGGCGCGACGACAAAATCCGCCAAATATGGCCTTTTCGATGGGTGACGATCCACACAACCGGTGGAGAGAGCGATCCCGGGAACCTACAAAGTAGGTGGGCGCCGTATGAGAAAACCCACGGGTCTTCCCAGGGACAGCTCCCTAGGGATCATTAAGGCCCCGGGGAAAATGTTCTCCTGCCGGGAAGCGCAGACCGTCACGACCAATATAGGCTGACGATCGGCCAAGCGCCAGAGAGACGGCCATGCTCCGTGGCTTAATTCGTCACAAGGTCCTGCCTTGCAGCTGCGCGGCACGAGGTTTCACCGCGCCCTCGCCGCGGCGCCTTGCACAGGCTGGGCCGTCTCCTTACGGTTGCCATGAAAAACCGAGGAGCAGGAATGCGTTTCGAAGGCACGGCGGCCTATGTCGCCGACAAGGATCTGATGGTGGCGGTCAATGCGGCGATCGCGCTGGAGCGGCCATTGCTGGTTAAGGGCGAGCCCGGCACCGGCAAGACCGAACTGGCCAGGCAAGTGGCGGCCGCGCTCCGCCTCGAACTGATCGAATGGCACGTCAAGTCGACGACAAGGGCGCAGCAGGGCCTCTACGAGTATGACGCCGTCTCGCGGCTGCGCGACAGCCAGCTCGGCGACGAGCGCTTCAACGACATCAGGAACTACATCAAACGCGGCAAACTGTGGGACGCCTTCGCCGCAGGCAAGAAGGTCGTGCTTCTGATCGACGAGATCGATAAGGCCGATATCGAATTCCCCAACGATCTGTTGCAGGAACTCGATAGGATGGAGTTCTTCGTCTACGAGACCGGCGAAACGGTCCGCGCCGCTGTGCGCCCGATCGTCATCATCACCTCCAACAACGAAAAGGAACTGCCGGACGCTTTCCTGCGCCGCTGCTTTTTCCACTATATCCGCTTTCCCGACGTCGAGACGCTGCACCGGATTGTCGACGTGCACTATCCCGGCATCAAGCAGAACCTGGTGCGCGCCGCACTCACCCAGTTCTACGAGATCCGCGACGTGCCAGGTCTGAAAAAGAAGCCATCGACCTCCGAGGCACTCGACTGGATCAGGCTCTTGGTCGCCGACGACATCGCCCGAGGATTTGCGCGCCGACCCGAAGAACGCGCTCCCCAAACTGCACGGCGCGCTTTTGAAGAACGAACAGGACGTCCATCTGTTCGAGCGCCTGGCATTCATGGCGAGAAGGCAGGGGTGAGGAGCGGTCGGCCAAAGGCCGACGAAAAGCCAACGATTTGGCTTTTCGAGCGACGAACGCCCGGAGCCATAGCGGAGGGCCGGGCATGCGGCGGGCGGACAGCGCTTTCCCGTTGCTGGACCGTTGCCGCGGGCCGGGCACCGAGGCAGCTTGGGCCGAAAGCTTCGGAAGGAATGAAATGACCGAGATCACCGTCCGCCCACTGGCACAATCCGACCACGCCGACTGGCAGCGCCTGTGGACTGCCTACCTCACCTTCTACGAAACCAAGCTGCCGGAAGAGGTCTACGCCGTCACCTGGAAGCGGCTGTTCACGGCGGGTGAGTTCGAACCGAAGGGTTTTGTCGCCACCCTCGACGGCAAGGCGGTTGGCCTGACACATTATCTCTATCACCGCTCTTGCTGGTCGCAGATGAACAACTGCTATCTGCAGGATTTGTTCGCCGACCCGGATGTGCGCGGCAAGGGCGTCGGCGCCGCCCTGATCGAAGCGGTCAAGCAGGAAGCCGGCAAGGTCGGCGTCAAGAACGTCTACTGGATGACCCACGAGACCAACACCACCGCGCGCAAGCTCTACGACCACGTGGCGCGCAGGACCGGCTTCATCGAGTATGATCTGCTATAGGCAGTGCGATGTTCATCCCCTTCTTCCTCGAATTGAAGGCTGCGCGGGTTCCCGTCTCGCTCCGAGAATATCTGTCGCTGCTGGAAGGGCTGGAGGCGGGGTTGGTCGACTATGACGTCGAGGGATTTTACTATCTCGCCCGCTCGGCACTGGTGAAGGACGGGCGCCACATCGACCGTTTCGACCAGGTCTTTTCGCACGTTTTCAAGGGCGTTGAAGCGCTGGCTGGCGAAAACGCGGTCGACGTCGAAAACATCCCGGAGGAATGGCTGCGGCGGCTTGCCGAAAAGCACCTGACCGAAGAAGAGAAAAAGCTGGTCGAGGCCCTGGGCGGTTTCGAAAAGCTGATGGAAACGCTGAAAAAGCGGCTGGAGGAACAGAAGGGCCGCCACCAGGGCGGGTCGAAATGGATCGGCACCGGCGGCACCTCGCCCTTCGGCGCCTATGGCGACAATCCCGAAGGGGTTCGCATCGGCCAGCATGAGAGCCGCAACCGCCGCGCGGTGAAAGTCTGGGACAAGCGTGAGTTCAGGAATTTCGACGATGCCGTCGAGCTCGGCACCCGCAACATCAAGATCGCGCTGAAGCGCCTGCGCCGCTGGGTGCGCGAAGGCGCCGAGGAGGAGTTCGACCTGCCCGGCACCATCCACGCCACCGCCGAGCATGGCTATCTCGACGTGCAGACACGGCCCGAGCGGCGCAATGCCGTGAAGCTGCTGATGTTCTTCGATGTCGGCGGCTCGATGGACGACCACATCAAAAGCGTCGAGGAGCTGTTTTCGGCCGCCCGCGCCGAATTCCGCCAGCTCGAATACTTTTACTTCCACAACTGCCTTTACGAAGGCGTGTGGAAGGACAATCGCCGCCGCCATGCGGAGGTAATTCCGACCTTCGATCTACTCCACAAATACGGTCCGGACTACAAGGTGATCGTCGTCGGCGATGCCTCCATGAGCCCCTATGAGATCGCGCATCCCGGCGGCTCGGTCGAGCACTGGAATCCGGAGGCCGGCGTCGTCTGGCTCGGCCGTCTGCTGCAGCAATGGCCGAACGCGGTATGGCTCAACCCCGAAAGCGAAAAGCACTGGGGTTTCACCCATTCGATCGCCACGATCCGCGATATCTTTGGCGGCCGCATGTTTCCGCTGACGCTCGCCGGGCTCGAAGCCGCGACAAAGCAGCTTTCAAGGAAGCACTGAATGGATCCACGCAAAACAGGACGGCCGACCTGTTTCCTCTGCCTGCAATGTGGCGTCCAGTTCGCGGCGGCAGCGACGCCGCCGCAACATTGCCCGATCTGCGAGGACGAGCGGCAATATGTGCGCTGGGAGGGCCAGGCCTGGATCACGCCGGAAGAGCTCGCCGCCGGGCATCGGGTCGTGATGAAAGACGACGCCGGCGTGCTCGCCTTCGGCATCGAGCCGCGCTTCGCCATCGGCCAGCGGGCGCTGCTGGCACAAACCCCGCACGGCAATGTGCTGTGGGACTGTATCTCGATGGTCAGCGACGAGGCGGTGGCCGAAATCAACCGGCGGGGCGGCCTGGCCGCGATCGCCATTTCGCACTGCCATTATTATTCGGCAATGGTCGAGTGGAGCGAGGCGTTTGGCGGCGTGCCGATCTATCTGCACGCCGATGACCGTCAGTGGATCATGCGGCCGCATCCGGCTGTTATCAGTTGGGAGGGCGAGACGCGCGCCCTGAACCCCTCGCTGACACTTATCCGTTGCGGCGGTCACTTTGCCGGTGGCCAGGTGCTGCACTGGAAGCGCGACGGCGGCGACGCCATCCTGGCCGGCGACATCTTGCAGGTGACCCCAACGCGCCGCCATGTCAGCTTCATGTACAGCTACCCGAACTACATCCCGCTCAATGCGGCGAAAGTGCTCGGCATCGAGGCTGCGCTGGAGCCTTTCGCATTCGACCATATCTACGGCGCATGGTGGAACCAGAACGTCCTCGGAGATGCAAAGACGGCATTTGCAGGGTCGGTTGCGCGGTATCTCGCGGCGATCGCCTGAGGAATTCTTTGTGGCATCGAAAATATGGGCAAACGTCGTAACGAATGCCTAATTTAGGCGAACTGGGGAAGACAACCCCCAATAGCGGCATAAGCTAAGAGGCAAAAAATGGATAGTCACACCTACCCTGTCACTCGCACCGATGCCGAATGGCGCGCCCGGCTGACGCCGGAGCAATATGCGGTGATGCGCAACCACGGCACCGAGCGGCCCGGCAGCTGCGCCCTGCTCCACGAGAAGCGCGCCGGCACCTTTTCCTGCGTCGGCTGCGACCAGCCTTTGTTCGAATCCAAGCTGAAATTCGAGAGCGGCACCGGCTGGCCGAGCTTCAACGATCCGGTGCCCGGTTCGGTCGAGACGACCGTCGACCGCAGCTATGGCATGGTCCGCACCGAGTGCCACTGCGCCCGCTGCGGCAGCCATCTCGGCCACGTCTTCGAGGACGGCCCGCCGCCGACCGGCCTGCGCTATTGCATCAACGGCGTCGCGCTGAAATTCGAGCCGGCCGCCTGACTGGAATTCGACGTTGGCAAAGGACGGCTTCGGCCGGCCTTTGCCGGCAGCACCGTCCTGTCAGATCACCACCACCAGGACCAGCCACAGCACAGCCCCCAGCGTCATCAGCGAAGCCTTGACGCCGCCGGATTTCTCGGCGGTCCGCCACACCGCAAAAGTCAGAAAGAAATTATACGGCACCGGCGCGAAATGCACCGCCAGAACGAGAGCGAGCGGCAGCTTCAGCCCGAGCAGGATCAGCGCCAGCACAGACACTGCGATGTTGATCGCCGTGCCGACAAGGACAAGATCGCGCCAGAACAGCCGATCGAGCGGGGCCGTGCCTTGCCAGCGCGAGCGGAAGAAGCCCGCCGCGCGGCCTGCCTTGCCGTCTTCGCCTTCGAAAGTCTTTGGCGCACTCATCGATGCGGCCTTCTCTCATTCGATAGCCGCAGAGATGTCCAAAGCAGCAAGCCTGTCAACGCAAGTCGATCATCGGCACGCAAGCGTATGATTTGGAAGATTGTCATCAAACGGTCGTGAAACCTTTCTACGTCGCCCTTGTCGGCATCTCGGCAAAGACACCTTGCCGGAATCTGCCGCCCCCATCATCCAGTCGCCTGCCAAGGAGGTCTTGAGATGAGCGATAATGTCTACAACGTGCTGTTTCTTTGCAACGCCAATTCGGCGCGATCCATCATCGCGGAAGCCATACTCAATCGGATCGGTGCCGGCAGGTTCAAGGCCTTTTCCGCCGGTTCGCAACCGAAGGGCGAGGTCAATCCCTACGCACTGCAGCTGCTCGAAAGCCTCAACTACGATACGAGCTTCGCCCGCTCGAAAGGCTGGGACGAGTTTGCCGAGCCCGAAGCGCCGGAAATGAATTTCATCTTCACGCTCTGCGACAGCACCGCAAACGAATCTTGCCCGATCTGGCCGGGTCATCCGATGACCGCGCTCTGGTCGATACCGGACCCAGCCAAGGCAGACGGCACCGAAGCCGAACTGCATCTTACCTTTGCTGACGCCTATCGCATGCTCAACAACCGCATCTCGCTGTTCACCAATCTGCCGATGGATGCGCTCGACCATCTGGCGCTGCAACACCATCTCGACCAGATCGGCCGCGACACGCCGAAGCCGAACTAGGCCGTGAACTCATTAAATCGAGGCTGACAAGAAATGCACGAGCTTCCGGTCTCCAAGACCGTCACCGACACCGCTAGCGCGGTCCACTACGACGTCGTCACCAAGTTACTGTCGCCGATGGGCCAACAGTGAAAGTGACGGGCGGGTAGAACGTGGGCGCTTGCTGAAATGAGTGCGTACGCGCGACATTTTCTGTCGGCGTCAAGTTGATGCGATCATTGGAGAAGCGCGCTGCGGGTTTCTTCGACCCAACCGTCCGCTTCTATCTCTTTGAAAAGTTTAAGAGCGCTGTGTAGCAGTCCCTCGGCTTTATCTCTTTCAGTCGCGAGTTCAAATTTGCCAAAAGCAAGCAGGCTCTGGGCGAGTTCGGGCCGGGACTGGATTTTCTGAAGAACGTCAATACTTCGACGGAACTGCCCGTCGGCCGATTGGCGATCGCCGTTGGCCTCGTAGGCCTGGCCGAGTGCGCGGTGAGCAGCGCCGATCTCAAGCCTTGCAGTGACGCGCTCCGCGAGCTCCAACGCGCGTTCCGCGGATTGCAATCCCGCTGCAGCATCGCCTTCGGCAAGGTGCAATTGGCTCAGTGCGATATGCGGATAAATTTTGCAGAAATCGAAATCTAGGCGGCGCGCCGCCGTCTTCATTGCCGGCTCCAAAAAGGCTCGGGCATCGGAAATACGGTTTAACTTCAAACAGGCGATGGCGGCCCAACCCGAAGCCCATAATACGACGTTCCATCTCCCGTTTTCCCAAGCTGTCGATAAGTTCTCGTCGACAACCCGGACTGCGCGGTGCCAAAGCCCCTTATAAAACCAAGGCTCCGCTTCCATCGCAAACCACGAGCGCACATCCAAGTTGTGGGTGGACGCTGCAATCTCTCGGGCCATCTCCGCGAACTGCAGAGACCGGTCCAGCCTGCCGGCGCGAGCATTGTTGCAGCGGCCGGCGCCTGCAGCGAAATTACCGAGCTCTTCCAGAGCTCCGACTTGCTTCAAGAGCTTGACGGCCTTTTCGATCTTCCCGAGCGATTCCACAAGCCGTCCGGTATTACCCAGGAAGTAGGCGTAGCGACACGCGACTTCGGCCTGGAGCGCCGCGTCCCCCAAACCGGCATGTCGCTCTGCACTGACCAGCAAGGACTCTTCCAGCCAATCAACTCCTTTGTAGGACTGCAGGCGTGCTAAAGCAGCGATGTCTCCGTCAGCAAACGCGATGGCTTTGTCGACTTGGTGAAGCGCTTCGGCACGCTCTTCTTTGGTCGCGTTAGACCAACCACACCTGATTCGCGCCAGGAATGTCTCAAGGTAGGATTGCCGGTAAACCGCTGTGTCTGGAAGATGTTCAAGAGCGTGGATGGCGCGCCGGTAATGCTCGGCCGCCTCCCAACCAGCTGATCGGCTCTCGGCTTTCGCCGCAGCCAGAAGCCGGCAATTCAGGACCTCTTCCCACGCATGCGCACATTCGTAATGATGCGCCAGCAATGCGGGATCGTTGTCCAGCGACTGGCTGAGCGCACCCGCGACTCGCTTGTGCAGCTCTCTCCTCGTATCACGAAGCAAGCTGCTATAGGCAGCATCCTGAAGAAGCGCGTGCTTGAAGACGTAAGTCGCTCCCGAGGCGGTTTGGCGGGAGACCAGCAGCCCGGCCTCTACCAACGCGTCCAGAGCATTCTGGAGCGCAGCTCTGTTCAGGTCGCATATGTGCCCGAGGAGCTCGGTCGTGAACTCGCGACCAATCGCAGCTGCGGTCTGAATGACCGGCTTTCCCGTGGCCAGCCGGTCGAGCCGGGCCATAAGCAGATCCTGAAGCGATGCGGGCACATCCAGCTTGAATTCACCAGTGGCAGTTGGTTTGCCGCTTCGTGCCTCGATGAGTGTCCGAGCCATCTCCTCAAGAAAAAGCGGGATGCCATCGCTCCGATTGACAATCTCCTCAACTAGGCGCTCCGGAAGCAAGTCATCGTTTGAAAGCGAATTTAGCATTTTCTCGCACTCACGCTTGCTGATGCGATTCAACATCAGCGTCGTGACATGAGGCTGATCCGACCAGGCCACGCGGATGCCGGGGCGAGAGGTGACCAGCAGCAGAACCGGCAGGGTCTCTACCCTGTCGACCAGCCTGCTGAGAAATTCGAGCGTGGACTGGTCGCACCACTGCAAGTCCTCGAAGATGAGAACCGAGGGGCCGTTGGCGCAGGAGTCTTCCACGAGGCCCGCAAGCACGTCATAGGTTCGCTCGGTCTGTTGGGCCGCATCGAGGCTCGGCGACCCCTCTCCTCCATTCTTCGGTATTGAGAGAAAGGTAGCGAGGACCGCCAATTGCTCCTTGGTGCCGTGAGCGGACATCCGGAGCATCGCAGCAAGCCTCCTCAACTTTTCGCCAGGATCGAGGTCCAGCCGAATGTCGGCCGCCTGCTCAAGCTGCATGGCCAAAGGGTGAAACGCTCGGTCCGTGTGAGAGGGCGAGCACTGGTACGTCAGACGCGTATGCGGCCGGTCGAGGAGGCCGGCCCGCAAGGCCTCGCAAAGCCGGGACTTGCCGATGCCGGGCTCGCCCGAAATGAGGACGACCTGGCCTTCTCCTGCTTCTGCCTGCTGAAATCGTTTCATAAGCAGTTCCACCTCATCGTCACGCCCGATCAGCGGTGTACGAAGTCCGCCGTGCAGCGCCTCGAAGCGCGTCTCCTTGGGCTCTTTGCCGCTCACGCACCAAGCACGCACGGGCTCCGCAAATCCCTTCAAGGACTGCTCGCCAAGATCGGTTGTCTTGAACAGATTGCCGAGCAGCTTCCGCGTGCTCGACGCGACCACCACAGTCCCGGGCTCCGCGACGCTTTGCAGGCGCGCCGCCAGATTCGGCGTTTCGCCGACCACAGCTTGCTCACGTGCCGTACCTGCGCCGGTCGTTTCACCGACCATTACAAGGCCGGTTGCGATGCCGACACGAGCTGCAAGGGGCCGTCCTACTGCGGTGTCCAACGTTGCCACTGCCGATGTTAGTTCGAGACCCGCCTGGACGGCGCGCTCAGCATCATCCTCATGGGCGCGCGGCCAGCCGAAATAGATCAGGACCCCATCGCCCATAAACTTGGCGATGTGCCCATCCCATCGCGCGACGACTTTTGTGCAGCTTTCGTGATACACACGGATTGCGTTGGCTAGGTCCTCGGGGTCGAATTCCACCGAGAGAGGCGTCGAACCCACGAGGTCACAGAACATCACCGTGAGCTGGCGGCGTTCGGCTGACACTTCCTCCGGGGACCTAGCACGCGCGACGGGTTCCGCGACAACTTCCTCATGCTGCGCATTGTGGGTCTGTGAAAGGACGGCGATTGCATCGAGAAGCCTCCGGCGATCGCCGACCGTGGCAACGCCCATCTCCTTGAGGTCCTCCCCCGTTAAGCTTGGCAGCACATCGCGATCGATTTTGTTCCTGGCGAACGCTTCCGCGTACTCCCCAAAACCTTGGCCCTCCAGCCACTCGGCGATATCGTGCATAGCCGTTCCTCGACTGGCTACGGTCCGTTCTAAATGAGCGTCATTCCTAGTTCGCGCTATGTCGGCCGCAAGTCAATTGTCTCCGTCGGACCGGCTCACTGTCAGTTCCAAATTGGTGCTAACCCCGGAACGCAGGACGAGGCCTTGAGTGGGGAGCTGATGTGGTCCTCGTCCGTAAGTGGGTCCGAGCATGCGATATAAACTTAGCGACTCTGAATGGCGCGTCATTGCGCCGATGCTCCCGAACAAGGCACGCGGCATTCCCCGTGTCGACGACCGGCGCATTCTCAACGGCATCTTCTGGGTCTTGCGATCGGGTGCGCCGTGGCGCGATCTGCCAAAGAACTATGGTCCCCATACGACCTGTTACAATCGCTTCGTTCGCTGGCGGCGGGCTGGCGTCTGGGATCAGATCATGGATATGCTGGCTGCCAGCCATGATGCGGCGGTGCAGATGATCGACACGTCAGTCGTTCGGGTCCACCAGCACGGGGCCTGCATAGCGAATAACCGCGATCAACAAATGGGCCGTTCACGCGGTGGGCTGACAAGCAAGATTCACGCCGTCGTGGACGCCAATGGTCTGCCGGTGCGCATTGGTCTTACGCCCGGTGAGGCTCATGACAACCGGCTGTGTTCGGTTCTCCTAAGCGGGCTGCATCCACACACGATGCTGCTAGCTGATCGCGGCTATGATGCGGATTGGATCAGGGAACTCATCAGCGCGAAGGGCGCCTGGACCAATATACCGCCCAAGCGAAATCGCAAGGAGCCCATCTCTTTCAGTCCATATCTCTACCGAGCGCGCAATCTCGTCGAGCGGTTCTTCAATAAGATCAAGCAATGTCGTCGCATTGCCACCCGTTACGACAAACTCGCTGCAAACTACCTCGCCTTCGTCAAGCTAGCATCCATCCAGCTTTGGCTGCGCGTTTTATGAGTTCACGGCCTAGTAAAACCAAAGGGCTCGCTCCTCTGCCTTTCAAATTGGATGAGCCTAGCTTGGGGACTGAACTGCCCCGCACTATATCGACCGGATGGCGAAGGGCTGGACGTTTCAATCTCTGATCGACGCGAAGATGACGGTGAGGGCGTTTTGCCATCACGCGCCCTGCAACCATAGCCAGGTGCTCGACTTGGTAAAGCGGCGCGATCGATACGGACCGGACGCGCCGGCAACGGCAGATGACCTCATTCCGAAGCTGAAATGCGCCAAGTGCGGCAGCAAGAGAGTGGGGACGATCTACACTCCCGACACCAGCCCGACCGGCTACGGCAAGGCCAAAGGTGGATGATGACCGACAAGCCGGTGACGACCTACGTTGTGTCAGTCACTGCGGAGCTTCGACGGTAATCTTGATCGCGGCATAGTAAGCCGCAACATTGGCGATGTCTTCATCGCTCAGGTTCTTGACGACCGCCGACATCATTTGACTCTTGCGCTGTCCGATCTTGTAAGCCATCAGCGAGTGGACGAGATACTCGTACTTCTGCCCGGAGATATTGGGCGTGTAAGACAGTTTGCCGATGCCATCCTTGCCGTGGCACACTTGGCATTGCGTCATGACTTTCCGGCCGGCGATGCTGTCGCCTGCTGCCTGCACAAATGACGAGGTGACCACGAGGGCAGCCAGGCCAAGGATCAAACCACGCATACTATGCGCCCGGACGTGTCGAGTAAGTTTCTTGATCATCGAAGTCCTCCCACAGTTCGCGGCCTTTTCCCCTTTGGCGTGACGCAGAAATTAACTGCCGGTGCATCGCGCGAGTCCAGCAATTGGGGATTGTGTAACACGATACACTCCGCAATCGCGCCTACATTTCGTTGTTTTCGATGATGCCGGCCTCGCCGTCGGGCAGGACGGCGGGCGCTGCCGACTTCCTCCTCACCCCGGCACCGCCGCCGTTCTCGGGGATGAACTCGAACGCCGGCTTTTTAGCTCACTTTGAGTCGGAGCGAAGCACAGTGTACGACGACGTTGTCGCCGCGCCGGAACCGTTACCACGCGTGACGCGCACAGTAATAGGTCCGCTCTTTGCAGGGGCAGGGGCAACGGTCGCGGTCGAGGCTACTGTCTCGGTCACGTCCGTCGCGCTGGCATAGAATAGCTCGCCATTCGGCGAGACGCCCCATCTCGCGATATCATTCTCATCTCTGATCGCCTGGCAACGTCCAACCGTTTTTTGACCAGCGCGCGGAACTCTCGATATCTGATCAGTCAGCGCTTGTTCGCATTGGGACGTGGTCGAAAAGATCGTGGGCTTCGCGGCCGGCGCTCGGCATAGCATCAAATCGGGACTGCACGACAACAGCACCATAATGGCAGACGTTACTGTATCCATCGCCCTTCGCCTCCGCGACGTAATATAGCTTCAATGCTGAGACTGCGAAATGGTTCAAACGTTCGAGCCCGCTGCCTCACGGTGGCGGGCTTTTCCGCGCCTACTGAACAGTCCGATCTACAAGTTGCCTGACTTCGGTCATCTGGGCATCGAGTGCGCGAAACTGTTCTTTCGAAAACTTCAGAACCATTAACACACCACTGCTCATTTCTATCTGCCAACCTAGTGTTGTGACTCTAACACTCGACGCCCTCGTGCGACCTTTTCAAGGATGTCAGCAGCCTTGGCGGCCCAGATGAAGGGTTTGGGGTCGGCATTGTGATGCTCCAGGTAGGCCTCGATCGCGATCGTCAGGTCGGTCACGCTGCGGAAGACGCCGCGGCGGATGGCGTCGTCGGTGATGAGCCCGAAGAAGCGCTCGACCTGGTTCAGCCAGGAGCCAGAGGTCGGCGTGAAGTGGAGGCGGAAGCGCTTATGCCGGGCAAGCCAGGCTTTGACCTTGGGATGCTTGTGGGTGGCGTAGTTGTCGACCACCAAATCCAGGGCGAAGTGCTTGGGCGTGTTGCGATCGATCGTGCGCAGGAAGCGCAGGAACTCCTGGTGGCGGTGTCGCGGCATGCATTCGCCGATGACCTTGCCGGTGGCCACGTCGAGGGCGGCAAACAGTGTCGTGGTGCCGTTGCGCTTGTAGTCATGGGTCATCGTGCCGGCCCGCCCCTTCTTGATGGGCAGCCCCGGCTGCGTGCGGTCGAGCGCCTGGATTTGGCTCTTCTCGTCGACGCAAAGCACCAGGGCTTTGTCCGGCGGGTTGAGATAAAGGCCGACGACGTCCTGGACCTTCTCGACGAACGCCTTGTCATTGGACAGCTTGAATTTTTTGATCAGATGCGGCTTCAGCCCGTGCGCTGCCCAGATGCGCTGCACGCTCGACGGGCTGAGCCCCACCACCTTGGCGAGCTTGCGCACCGACCAATGGGTGCTCGCCGGCGGCTTCTGATGCAGCGTCATATCCACCACACGCTTGATCACCTCGGCCGAAAGCGGCGGCTTGCGGCTCGGCCGGCTGGCATCCCGCTTCAGCCCCTCAATGCCGCACGCAACGTAACGATCACGCCAGCGATAGGCGGTTCGCTTGGTTTTGCCGGTCGCCCGTACAATCGCGGTGACGCCGTCGCCGTCCGCCCACATCAGCACGATCCGCGCCCGCCAAACCCATTTCTGTGGCGAGTTGCGGTCCGCCACCCAACCCTCCAGCGTCGCCCGATCCTCAGGAGACAACCGGATGCCCGATTCAGTTGACATGCCCTCTGACTCGCACATCAGAGAGCTAAAGGGAATCCTTTCGTTAGAGACGGAACACTAGCTGATCGCGGCTATGATGCGGATTGGATCAGGGAACTCATCAGCGCGAAGGGCGCCTGGGCCAATATACCGCCCAAGCGAAATCGCAAGGAGCCCATCTCTTTCAGTCCATATCTCTACCGAGCGCGCAATCTCGTCGAGCGGTTCTTCAATAAGATCAAGCAATGTCGTCGCATTGCCACCCGTTACGACAAACTCGCTGCAAACTACCTCGCCTTCGTCAAGCTAGCATCCATCCAGCTTTGGCTGCGCGTTTTATGAGTTCACGGCCTAGGCTCAAGCGGCCGACAGGCAGGCGAATTCACGAACCGGCTTCGCCACCCTCGCCCAGAACCTCGGCAACGGCACGCTCGAAACGCGATGCTTCCGTCACCAGCCAGTCGGCCATGGCCGGCCAATTGTCCTCGGCAAAGCAGTTCACCCGCCACAGCGAATTGATGCCGAGGCCCTCGCAACTCTGTTCCGGCCTGAGCCTCAACCTGTCTTCGATCGCCGGCTGGAACGGCCTCAACCGCGACCAGGTTTCCGTGGCACCGAACTTCTCGTTGCGGCCGAAGAAGACGCCGACATGGTTCTGCGCCGGCGCGACATACATGGAAAGGACCAATGCGAAGTCGGGCAGCCCGCGCTGCCAGAACCAGGGTCCGCGCCGCGCCATCAGAGCCCTTTCTTCCGGATGCCGTTCCGCGAACAGCGTCCAGAAGCCGCGTTGGCGGAATTCAGAGGCGCGGCGGACGCCAAAGTCGAATTCGCTCATGGTTCGACCCGTTGAGGGCGCCGCAACCGGCGCCCAGGGCTGTTATCAGCCTTACACCATGCCGAGAGCGGCTTTGTAGAGGTCGAGGATGGTTTCCTCCTCTTGCCGCTCGGCCTGATCCTTCTTGCGCAGCCGGATGATCGACCGCATCGCCTTGGTGTCGAAGCCGGTGCCTTTGGCCTCGGCGAACACTTCCTTGATGTCGTCGGCGATCGTCTTCTTCTCTTCCTCGAGCCGCTCGATGCGCTCGATGAAGGCTCGCAGCTGGCCGGCGGCAACAGTCTGGCTGGTTTCGGTGATGTCGTCGGCCATTTTTTCTCCGCGTCGTTTTCCATGCCGCGACTCAGGAACTGTCGCGGCGAATTTGCAGCGGTTCGATGCCCGACCGGGGGCGGCGGGTCAAGCTGTTATCGATGCGGCATGAAGGGCTGCCGCCAGACGCAGACAACTCAGCCTGGGCAACATTTCTGTCTCATCCGAATGCGATCAGCAGATCCTTGGCGTCGATCTGATCGCCGGCCTTGACCAGCACTTCGGCGATTGTGCCGTCGCGCTCGGCATGCAATGCCGTCTCCATCTTCATCGCCTCGATCGACAGCAGCACGTCGCCGGCCTTGACCGCCTGGCCGGCGGCAACGGCAAGCGCCGAGACGACGCCGGGCATCGGCGCGCCGACATGCGCCTCGTTGCCCGGCTCAGCCTTGCGCCGCGCCTTGGCGGCGGAAGCGCCATGCGCGCGGTCCGGCACTTTGACCCGGCGCGGCTGGCCGTTGAGCTCGAAGAACACGGTGACCATGCCCTTCTCGTCGACATCGCCGATGGCCAGGCAGCGCACCACCAGCGTCTTGCCCTTCTCGATGTCGACAAAGATCTCGTCTTCCGGCTTCATGCCGTAGAAATAGGTCGGCGTCGGCAGCACACTGACCGGCCCATAGGTTTCCTGCGCTGCCGCAAAGTCGGAGAGAACCTTTGGGTACATCAGCCACGAGGCGAATTCGAACTCGTTGAGTTTGCGCTCGAGCTTGTCCTCGATCTCCTTGCGGCTGGCCTTGAGATTGGCTGCTTTCAGCAGCGAACCGGGCCGCGCGGTGATCGGTTTGTCGCCTTTCAGCACCTTCTTCTGCAGTGCCTCCGGCCAGCCGCCGGGCGACTGGCCGAGGTCGCCGCGCAGCATCGACACGACCGAGTCGGGGAAGGCGATATCCCTAGCCGGATTTTCGACATCGGCGACCGTCAGGTCCTGGCTCACCATCATCAGCGCCATGTCGCCGACGACCTTGGACGACGGCGTCACCTTGACGATGTCACCGAACATCAGATTGACGTCGTGATAGGTTTGCGCCACTTCGTGCCAGCGCGTCTCCAGACCGAGCGAGCGCGCCTGTTCCTTGAGATTGGTGAACTGCCCACCCGGCATTTCGTGCAGGTAGACTTCCGAGGCTGGCCCCTTCAGGTCGCTCTCGAAGGCGGCATACTGGTTGCGCACCGCCTCCCAATAGAACGAGATGTTCCTGATCCATTGCGGGTCGAGGCCCGGATCCCGCTCGGTGCCCTTCAGCGCCTCGACGATCGAGCCCAGGCAAGGCTGCGAGGTGTTGCCCGACAAGGAATCCATCGCCGCGTCGATGGCGTCGACGCCGCTGTCCACCGCAGCCAGCACCGTCGCCGCCGAGAGGCCTGACGTGTCGTGCGTGTGGAAATGGATCGGAAGGTCGGTCGCTTCGCGCAGCGCCCTGAACAGCACTCGTGCCGCCGCGGGCTTTAGGAGGCCGGCCATGTCCTTGACCGCGACGATATGGGCACCGGCCGCCTGCAACTCCCTGGCCAGCGTGACATAGTATTTGAGGTCGTATTTGGCTCGGGCCGGGTCGAGTATATCGCCGGTGTAGCAGATCGCTGCTTCGATCAGTTTGCCTTCGGCGCCGACCGCGTCCATGGCGACCCGCATGTTATCGACCCAGTTCAAACAGTCGAAGACACGGAACAGGTCGATGCCGCCGGCGGCTGCCTGTTTGACGAAATGCTGGACGACATTGTCGGGATAGTTGGTGTAGCCGACGCCGTTGGCGCCGCGCAAAAGCATCTGCAGCAACAAATTGGGCGCTGCCTCGCGCACCAGCGACAGCCGTTCCCACGGGTCTTCTGTGAGGAAGCGCATGGCGACGTCGAATGTCGCCCCGCCCCAGCATTCGAGCGACAAAAGCTGCGGCAGCGCGCGCGCATAGGTGCCGGCAATGCCGGCGATGTCATATGTGCGCACCCGCGTCGCGAGCAGGGATTGGTGTCCGTCGCGCATCGTCGTGTCGGTGACCAGCACCTCTTTCTGTGCGCGCATCCAAGCGGCGAATTTCTCCGGCCCAAGCGCATCGAGCTTCTGCTTGCTGCCATCGGGCACATTGCCGTTGAGATAGGGCACCATGGGTGCCGCCGCATCGGCTTTCGGCTGCGGCCGGCCGCGCGTCTCGGGATGGCCGTTGACGCTGACATCGGCCAGGTAATTGAGCAGCTTGGTCGCGCGGTCCTGCCGCTTCACGCTCGCGAACAGTTCCGGCGTCGTGTCGATGAACTTGGTCGTGTAGGAATTATCGGCGAAACTCGGGTGATTGATGATCGCCTCGAGGAAGGTGAGGTTGGTCGCCACGCCGCGGATGCGGAACTCGCGCAGTGCGCGGTTCATGCGGGCGATGGTCTCGGCCGGCGTCGGCGCCCATGCCGTCACCTTTTCCAGCAGCGGGTCGTAAAAGCGGGTGATCACCGCGCCGGAATAGGCGGTGCCACCATCGAGGCGGATGCCAAAACCGGTGGCGCCGCGATAGGCGGTGATTCGGCCATAGTCGGGAATGAAATTGTGCTCGGGATCTTCCGTGGTGATGCGGCACTGCAGTGCGTGGCCGTTGAGCCTGATATCCTTCTGCGCCGGCACGCCCGATTCCGGCGTGCCGATAGCGAAACCATCGAGGATGTGGATCTGCGCCTTGACGATGTCGATGCCGGTCACCTGCTCGGTGACGGTGTGCTCGACCTGGATGCGCGGGTTGACCTCGATGAAGTAGAATTTGCCGGTGTCGGCATCCTGCAGGAATTCGACCGTGCCGGCGCCGATATAGCTCGTCTCGCGGGCGATCTTCAGCGCATGACCGCAGAGCTCTTCGCGCCGTGACATTTCGAGATACGGCGCCGGCGCGCGCTCGACCACCTTCTGGTTGCGGCGCTGGATGGAGCAATCGCGCTCGAACAAGTGCACGGCATTGCCATGTATGTCGCCCAGCACCTGCACCTCGACATGGCGGGCGCGCTCGATCAGCTTTTCGAGATAGACCTCGTCCTTGCCGAAGGCGGCTTTCGCTTCGCGCTTGCCCTCCGTCACCTCGCGGGCGAGATCGACTTCCGAGCGAATGGAGCGCATCCCGCGGCCGCCGCCGCCCCACGATGCCTTCAGCATCACCGGATAGCCGACCGTCTTGGCGAGTGCCTTCACCGCCTCCATGTCGTCCGGCAAGGGATCGGTGGCGGGAATTACCGGCACGCCGACCTCGATCGCCAGGTTGCGTGCGGCGACCTTGTTGCCGAGCCTGCGCATCGTATCCGGCTTGGGTCCGATGAAAATGATGCCGGCCTTGGCGCAGGCTTCGGCGAATTCAGGGCTTTCCGACAACAGCCCATAGCCCGGATGGATGGCATCGGCGCCCGAAAGCCTGGCGACGCGGATCACTTCCTCGATCGACAGATAGCTTTCGATCGGCCCCATATCCCTGGTCAGATGCGGCCCGCGCCCGACCTGGTAGCTTTCGTCGGCCTTGAAGCGATGCAGGGAGTATTTGTCCTCCTCGGCCCAGATCGCAACGGTTTTGAGGCCGAGTTCGTTGGCCGCGCGGAAGACGCGGATGGCGATTTCGGAGCGATTGGCGACAAGGATCTTCGAGATTGCCAAGGACAGGCTCCGGACGCGAACGGAAGGGAACTGACGACATGATTAACGCGAAAATGCTGCAGTGCAAACAAAATCGAAGGAAGCGATTAAACCGATTTAGTTTGATCTATCGCGTTAACACATTGCGTGTCGGTCCCGACAACGCCCCGAAATCCCGATCAAGCTTTCGGGAAACTCCCATGAAACTCCCATGAAAAATGCCCGGCGCGAGGCGCCGGGCACTTCATGTAGCAACGTCCGGTTATTTGCCGGGTGCGTTCTCGACATAGGTGTACTTGCCGTCGTCACCCTTTTTCCAGGTGTACATGACGTAATCCGGACGGGTGATGTCGCCTTTCGCATCATAGCCGATCTCGCCGATCGTGGTCTTCCAGGGGCCGGCCGACTTGATGGTCTCGGCTACCTTCTGAGCGTCATCGGCTGAACCGGTCTTGGCGATGGCGGCCGCGACGATTTCCATCGCCGCGTAGGAGTAGAGGGTATAGGCCTCAGGCTCGAAGCCGGCTGCGCGGAACTTCTCGACGAGTTCCTTGGCGTTCGGATTCTTGCGCGGATCCGGAGCGAACGTCATCAGCGTGCCGTCGACGGCGTCGCCGGCGATGGAGGCCAATTCGTTTGACACGATGCCGTCGCCGGACATGAAGGTTGCCTTGAGGCCCTGGTCGGCGAGCTGGCGTATGATCAGGCCGGCTTCGGTGTGCAGGCCGCCATAGTAGACGACGGAGACGCCTGCGTCCTTCATCTTGGCGATGAGGGCCGAGAAATCCTTGTCGCCGACATTGATGCCTTCATACATGGCCTCGGTCACGCCACTGGCTGCAAGCGCCTTCTTGGTTTCGTCGGCGAGGCCTTGGCCATAAGGCGTCTTGTCATGGATGACAGCGATCTTGGCATCCTTGAAGTTCGCGGCGACATAGTCGCCAGCAACCTTGCCCTGCTGATCGTCGCGTCCGCAGGTGCGGAAGGTGTTCCACATGCCGCGTTCGGTGAACTTCGGATTGGTCGCAGCCGGGGTGATCTCGAGGATACCGTTCTCGGCGTAGACTTCCGATGCCGGGATCGAAACGCCCGAGTTGAAGTGGCCGACCACGTACTTGACGCCGTCGGCGACGAACTTGTTGGCGACCGAGATGCCCTGCTTCGGATCGGAGACGTCGTCGCCGACCGTGAGCTTGACCTGCTCGCCGTTGATGCCGCCGGCCGCATTGATGTCGGCGACAGCCTGTTCGGCGCCCTTTTGCAGTTGCGCGCCGAAGGCGGCGTTCGGACCGGTGATCGGACCGGCAACTCCGACCAGGATGTCAGCCCACGCGCTTCCGCTGAACGCGACGAGCGCGGTCAGGGCGACGGCGGACAAAAGTGATTTTCTCATGTAAAACGCTCCCATTTACAGAGTGGGCGTGGATGATGCTTTCATGCGATGCCCACTTTTACTCGCAGAAAACGTACTTTGCCGATTTTCAGGCACTTGTCACGCCGATTCATCCCCGGAACGGCGTTAATGGTGAACGTCAACCTTTTGGTTTCCAGCTCAAAAGCGATGCTCTTTCGTAGAGCCAGTTATACTGTGTCACCATCTGGTTGGTGCGCGTGTATTGATAGCCGATGAAGCCCACTATCATCAGGACAATGGTGTCGACGATGTAGTACTGCAGCGAGAACATCGTGCCGCCGAACAGTGCGTGATGGATGAACCTTACGGCGATGCCGAGGCCGAGCATGTAAGCGAACAATTGGACGAAGCTGCGCCATGTTTGGGCGCAAGCCTTGCCCGTCATCCATGCCGCCCAGCCGCCAAGCAGGCAGGTGACGAAGAAGAAATGCCAGACCGAGGGTTCCTCATAGAGAATGCCCTGCATGATGAAGACTCCTGAACTCAGTGATGGCCGCCTTCGAGATAGGCGGCGCGCACGTCCGGATCGGCGAGCAGTTCCTTGCCGGTGCCGCTCATCGTCACATTGCCGTTGACCATGACATAGCCGCGCGTGGCGAGCTTCAGCGCGCCGAAGGCGTTCTGCTCGACCAGGAACACGGTCAGCCCCTGCGTGCGGTTCAACTCGCGGATGGCGTCGAAGATCTGCTTGACGATCAGCGGCGCCAGGCCCAGCGACGGCTCGTCGAGCAGAAGCAGCTTCGGCCGCGCCATCAGCGCACGTCCGATCGACAGCATCTGCTGCTCGCCGCCCGACAGCGTGCCGCCGCGTTGGGCAATGCGTTCCTTCAGGCGCGGAAACAGCGTGAACACCTTCTCGACGTCCTCGTCGTAATGCTGGAGGTTGTCGAGGCTGGCGCCCATCTGCAGGTTTTCCATCACCGTCATGCGCGGGAAGATGCGCCGTCCCTCCGGCGACTGGGCGATGCGCATGCGCGCGATCTCATGAGTCGGCAATTGGGTGATGTCGGTGCCGGCGAAGGTGATGGTGCCCGCCCGCGCCCGTGGAGCACCAAAAATGGTCATCATCAGCGTCGACTTGCCGGCGCCGTTGGCGCCGATCAGCGCCACGATCTCGCCCTGCTTGACGGTGACATCGACGCCGTTCAGCGCCCTGATGTTGCCGTAGTAGGTCTGGACGCCCTTGATATCGAGCAGCGTCGTGCCGGCCATTATTTACGCCCTCCGCGCCGGTTGGAGACGCCCGGTGTCTTCGGCTTTACCGGAGCCTTGGTGGCCGGCTTTGCCGCTGAGGATTTCGCGGCAGAGGGTTGCTTGGCTGCGGCCGGGGAGGCTGCCTTGCTTGCCGCAGCGCTCGATCTTGCGTCGACCTGCCCGGCTTTCGAGGCACCCTTCGACACCGTGACCCGTTCGCCCTCGCTGTGGCCGACCGTGTCGGTCACCGGTCCGGCGAGATACGAAGATGATGTGCCCGGGCCGTGCGCCGAATCCGGGCCCGTATCCAGTTGCTCGATAACGTCTTCGTCGCCGACCTCGGTCAGCACCGTCTCGACCTCCTCGTCTTCGACGCCGAGATAGGCGGCGATGACGCGCGGGTCGGTGCGTACCGCCTGCGGACCGCCGTCCGAGATCTTGCGCCCGTATTCGAGCACCACGATATGGTCGGAAATCTGCATGACCACCGCCATGTCGTGCTCGATCAGCAGGATCGACGTGCCGGTGGTATCCTTGATGTCCATCAAAAGCGCGTTGAGCGCCATTGATTCCTTCGGATTGAGTCCGGCCGCCGGTTCGTCGAGGCAGAGCAGCTCCGGACCCGTGCACATCGCCCGCGCGATCTCCAGGCGCCGTTGCGCGCCGTAGGGCAGGTCGCCGGCCGGATCGTCGGCTCGATCGACGAGGTCGGCCTTTTCCAGCCAGTGCCTAGCGAGGTCGATCGACTCGGCCGACGCCGTCCGGTAGCCGCTGAAGCCGAACAGGCCGAGGACGGTGTAGCCGGAAGCCTTCATCAGCTTGTTGTGCTGCGCCACCAGCAGGTTCTCCAGCAGCGTCATGCCCGAGAACAGACGAATGTTCTGGAAGGTGCGCGCCACCTTGGCGCGCGCCGGAATCTCGTGGTTCGGCAGGCGTTCGAGCAAGAAGCTCGAGCCGTCGCGCCGGCTGAGCGTGATCATGCCTTCCGACGGCTTATAGAAGCCGGTGATGCAGTTGAACACGGTGGTCTTGCCGGCACCGTTCGGCCCGATCAGCGCGGTGATCTCGCCGCGCCTGGCCTGGAAGGACAGGTCGCCGATGGCGACCAGACCGCCAAACTTCATCGACAGATGCTCGACCTGCAGGATGGCATCGTTCACGGATGGGCTCGCATCGCTCATCAGCCGTGGCCCTCCTTGGTGAAGGAGCCGGATACGGCCCTGCTCTCTTTGAGAAAGGCTGTCGGTTCACGACTGCCGACGAAGCCGCGCGGCTTCCACAGCATGACGATGACCATGGCCATGCCGAACAACAGCATGCGATAAAGCTCCGGCGTGAAGTCGGGACCGAAAACCTGCTTCAGGAAATCGAGCTCGCGCAGCACCTCGGTGCCGCCGATCATCACCATGGCGGCGACGGCAATGCCGACCAGCGAACCCATGCCGCCGAGCACGACGATGGCGAGGATTATGGCCGATTCCAGGAAGATGAAGGATTCGGGGCTGACGAAACCTTGCCGCGCGGCGAAGAACGAGCCGGCGAAGCCGCCGAACATGGCGCCCGTGGCAAAGGCGGTGAGCTTGGTGGTGGTGGTGTTGATGCCGAGCGAGCGGCAGGCGATCTCGTCCTCGCGGAGCGCTTCCCAGGCGCGACCGACGGGCATGCGCCTAAGCCTTATGGTGACGAAGGCGGTGAGCAGGCAGAGCCCGAGGATCAGGTAGTAGAGGAATATCTTGTAGTAGGCGCTCGACGTGGCGATGTCGAAAACCTTGGCGATATAGTTCGGATCCGAGACGTTGAACGACATCAGGCCGAAAAAGGTGACCTTGGGGATGCCGGAGATACCGGCCGAGCCGTTGGTAACCTCACGCCAATTGATCAGCACGAGACGAATGATCTCGCCGAAGGCCAGCGTCACGATCGCCAGATAGTCGCCACGCAGGCGTAGCACCGGAAAACCCAGCAGCACTCCCCAGAAGGCAGCCATGGCGCCGGCGGCAGGCAGCAGGATCCAGAACGACAGGCCGTATTGCGTGCCGAGCAGCGCATAGGCATAGGCACCGACGGCGTAGAAGGCGACATAACCAAGGTCGAGCAGGCCGGCGAGGCCAACGACGATGTTCAACCCCCAGGCCAGCATCACGTAGATCAGGATCTGGATGCCGAAATTGTCGACCCATTTCAGAGAACCCTGGAACCCAGCGGCCACCGATCCTCCGTACATAGCAAGCACCAGCACGACAATGACCGGGTAGAGCGCCAGTGCGGTTATGCCCAGCGCCGAGAAATGGGCATGGATGAAGGTTCGGAAATAAAACAGCACCGAGGCGAGGGCGTAGATGATCGCCAGCGCCCTCAGGAACCGTGCATAACCGGCCAGACCGGGTCCCAGCAATCCGTCAAGGGAGCCGGCCAGAAGAACCAGCACGGCCACTATGGCGATGGCCGCGATGAAATACGGCAACCGGAAGAACCGCGTCGCGACGCTGGCTGGCAACAGGCCGGTGGCGACGTCGGCGATCTTCTGTTTGGCCAGGAAGGGCTGGCCATAGGCGACGTAAAGGAAGCGGCCGACCATCGTGGCGATCATCACCACGGCGAGCAGGCCCCAGCGCTGCACCAGGATCAGCTCGTTGCTGATGTTCTGATCGGTCTTCAGGCCGATGAACAGCACGAACAGGCCAAGCACGATGGCGCCGGCGTAAAGCGCCTCGCGCGTGGCACGCTGGACGGGGGTAGCGACGACGTCGCGTTCCGGAGATGCGGTGACGGCCATGGTCTCAGACCTTTTCGACTTCTGGCCGGCCCAGAATGCCGGAAGGCAGGAAGATCAGCACGATCGCCAGGATGGAGAAGGCGGCGACGTCCTTGTAGTCGATCGAGAAATAGGCCGACCACATGCTCTCGATAAAGCCGATCATCAGCCCGCCGAGCACGGCGCCGGGCAGCGAGCCGATGCCGCCGAGCACGGCCGCGGTGAACGCCTTCACGCCGGGCGTGAAGCCGTCGGAAAACACCACGACGCCGTAATACATCAGGAACAGCGTGCCGGCGACGGCGGCAAGGGCGGCGCCCATGACGAAGGTGATCGAGATGGTGCGGTCGACGTCGATGCCGAGCAGTGCAGCCATCTTGCGATCCTGCTCGCAGGCGCGTTGCGCTCTACCAAGCGCGGTCCTGTTGACGAGATACCAGAAGACCGCGAGCAGGATCACGGTGACCAGGACGATGATGATCTGCTTCAGCGACACGCTGATGCCCGCGATATTGTAGACCTTGGACACCATCGGCGGCACCGGCTTGTTGCGCGGCCCTTGCGTCACCTGGACGAAGTTCGACAGCACGATCGACATGCCGATCGCGGTGATCAGCGGCGCCAGCCGGAACGAACCGCGCAAAGGCCGGTAGGCCACCTTCTCGATCGTCCAATTGTACAGGCTGGTCAACAGCATCGCGACGATCATCATGACCAGAAGTGCGATGACCACCGGCACCGAATAGAACAACGCACCGAGGATGAGGAAAACGATGAGGGCGGCGAAGGCCCCGACCATGAAGATGTCGCCATGGGCGAAATTGATCATGCCGATGATGCCGTAGACCATCGTGTAGCCGATCGCGATCAGCCCATAGATCGATCCCAGCGTCAGCCCATTGATAAGCTGCTGGACAAAGTACTGCATGCTGTCGTGGCTCCCCTGGAATGTCGCCCATGCAGACGCATTCCTTTTCGTATTTGCCCTAGTCGTAAAGTTTCGAGCCCGGATTGCAACGTGATTTTTCGATCAGAACGCGTGTTTTCGCCGCACGCTGCCCGATTGCCCATTTTTTTCATATCCGGCCTCTGGACTATCGCGGACCCTATCATTGGCATAACGCAATGTCTTTGGCGATTCGTCGTCAAAATGCACGCCGTTTCGAAGGAATCGCCGTCAAAATAAGTTGATGAGCGGGATCGTTGCGCCGTCGCAACGATCAATCTTTGCGTCCCGTTCGTTTCCCTGGGTCAGGATGCTCTCTATCTGACGACGAACCCGTGCGCGAACGGATCGCGATCGTCGATGAAGATCGTGTTCAATCCGGTCATGCGCGCCCAGCCGCCGATCGAGGGAACGATCGCCGGCTTGCCCGCCACCGTGACTTCCTTCTCGACCCTGCCCTTGAACAGCGAGCCGATGATCGATTGATGGACGAATTCGTCGCCAGTCCCAAGCTTGCCCTTGGCGTGAAGCTGCGCCATCCGCGCCGAGGTGCCGGTGCCGCAAGGCGAGCGGTCGATCGCCTTGTCGCCGTAGAAGACGGCGTTGCGCGCATCCGCCTGGCTGTCGGTCGGCGCACCCGTCCACAGCAGATGCGACAGCCGGTCGATGCCGGGATTCTCGGGATGCACGAAGGAATACTTCTCGTTGAGCCGCTGCCGCACCACCGGGCTCCAGGCGATGAGGTCGCCGGCGGAATGGTCGGCCATGTCGCGATAGTTCTTCTGCGGCTCGACGATGGCGTAGAAATTGCCGCCATAGGCGACATCGACAATGATCTCGCCGAGCTGCGGACATTCGATCGTCAGTCCCTCGGCATGAAGGAAGGACGGCACGTTGGTGATGCGCACCTCCTCGACATATTCGCCGACCTGTTTGTATTCGGCGGTGACCAGGCCGGCCGGCGTGTCCAGCCTGAGCAAACCCGGCGTCTTCGGCTTGATCAGTCCGTGTTCGATGGCCATCGTCACCGTGCCGATGGTGCCGTGACCGCACATTGGCAGGCAGCCCGAGGTTTCGATGAACAGGATGGCGATGTCGCAATCGAGCCGCGTCGGCGGATAGAGGATCGAGCCGGACATCACGTCATGGCCGCGCGGCTCGAACATCAGCCCGGTGCGGATCCAGTCATATTCTGCCAGAAAATGCGCGCGCCGCTCCATCATTGTCGCGCCCTGGAGCAGCGGTCCGCCGCCGGCGATAAGCCGCACCGGATTGCCGCAAGTGTGGCCGTCGATGCAAAAGAAGGAGTGGCGCGCCATTTCTAGATCCCGTCAGAAGCGGTTCGGAGAAAACGGAGAAAGATCAAACACCGGATTTTGGCCGAGAATGAGATCGCGGACCAGGCGTCCGGTGGCAGCCGCCTGGGTCAGGCCGAGATGGCCGTGGCCGAAGGCATAGACTATCGTGGCGGCCTGCCTGGCGCCACCGATCACCGGCAGCGAATCCGGCAGCGACGGCCGGAATCCCATCCATTCGCGGCCGCCGGCCGGGTCAAGCCCCGGCAGGAATTTTTGTGCCTTGTCGAGCAGCGCTTTCGAGCGGGCGTAGTTGGGCGGCCGCTCGATGCCGCCGAGCTCGACCGCGCCGCCGACGCGCACGCCGGTTTCAAGCGGCGTGACGACGAAGCCGTGGCCGGAGAAGATCAGTTGCCGCTTCACGTCGAAGGCGGTCTTCGGCAGCGTCGTGTTGTAGCCGCGCTCGGTTTCGAGCGGGATGCGGTCGCCGATATGTTTCGCCAGGAGATGCGACCACGCGCCGGCGGCGATGACGAGGCGTTTTGCTTGCCGCACCGTGCCGTCGGCCAGCGTCAATGTCGCGCCATCCTGCCCTGCTCCGACATGGTCGATGCGAGCCTTTTCGAAACGCGCGCCGTTGGTCTCGGCATAGGCCCAGATCGCCTTGCCTAATAATTTCGGATCCGTAACGGTCTTCCATCCCGGCACGAAAGTGCCCTTGACCAAGCGCGGCGACAGGCCCGGCTGCAAAGCGGCGAGAGCGTCACCCTCGACGTGGCTGAAGCCGATGCCGAAGCGCTGCCTGGCCGTCCAGCCGGGCAGCGACGCCTTGAACTCGGCCTCACTCCCGTAAAGTTCGAGCGCGCCGTCCTCGCGCAGCATGTTTCCGGTGCCCGAGCGCGCCATCAGCCCGGCCCATTCGGCCTCGGCGAGCCGCATCATCCCGACCTGCGCCGCGAGGCTGGCCTCGTAGCGGTCGCTTAGTCCGGCGCGCCAGAAGCGGACAAGCCAGGGCAGCAGCTTCGGCAGGTAGGCGGGCGGGATGCTGAGCGGGCCGAGCGGATCGGCAAGCCATTTCGGCAGATGCCTGATCATGCCCTTGTGGGCCAAAGGCAGCACATCGGAAAAGGCCAGGGCGGCGGCATTGCCGGAACTCGTCTCCTCACAAATCCCCGTCCGATCGAAGATCGTGACGTTTCGCCCCGCCTCGGCCAGATACGCGGCGACACAGATGCCGATGATGCCGCCGCCGATAATGGCGATGTCCTCCCCTTCTCCCCGTTCACGGGGAGAAGGTGCCCGAAGGGCGGATGAGGGGCTGCGCCCCCCTTTTGCCGACTTGGAAATTCCTTGCACGTGGGCGCTGCCCCTCATCTGGCTGCCGCCATCTTCTCCCCGTAAAACGGGGAGAAGAGAGCCTGCCTTAAAACGTCGGCAGCACCGGCCGCGCCGCCAGCGCATCCCTGACGATCTTTTCGACCATCTTGCGGCGCTCGCCCGACAGCGGCTGGCGCGGCATGCGCACGCGGTCGTTTGTGTTGATCGCCAAGACTTCGGCAAGCTTGATGTTCTGCACCAGATAGGTCGAGACGTCGAGGTCGAGCAGCGGCCGGAACCAGCGGTAGATTTTCAGGGCCTCCTCGCGGCGACCCTGCTTCATCAACTGGTAGATGGCGACCGTCTCGCGCGGAAACGCAGTGACCAGCCCCGCTACCCAGCCGATGGCGCCGACCGACAGCGCCTCGAACGCCAGATTGTCGACGCCGGTGAACAGGTCGTAGCGGTCGCCGAAGCGGTTGATGATCTCGGTCGAGCGGCGGATGTCGTCGGAGGATTCCTTGATGGCGACGAAACGCTTGTCCTTCGCCAGTTCCTCCATCTGGTCGACGGTGACGTCGACGCGATAGGCAAGCCGGTTGGAATAGATCATCACCGGCAGGTCGCCGGCCTCGGCGACGGCACGCAGTGCGGCGACCGTCTCCTCCGCATTGGTGTGGTAGATCGGGCTCGGCACCACCATCAGCCCGTTGGCGCCCTCTTTGGCGGCGCGGCGCGCGATCGCAGCGGCCTCGCGGGTGCCGGCTTCGTTGACCGTCAGCAGAACCGGCTTGTTGCCGGCGATCTTCTGCGCGGTCTTCAGCACGTCGATCTTCTCGTCATGCGAGAGCATCGGCCCCTCGCCGAGCGAGCCGCAGACGATGATGCCGTCGCAGCCGGCCTCCATCTGCAGCGCAAAGCAGCGCTCCATCTCGGCGTGGTCGAGGCGGTCGTCCTCGGTGAATTTCGTTGTGACGGCGGGGAAAACTCCGGTCCACATGGCGGTCGCTCCATCTGATATATCAGTCGTATATTTATTAAGAAACGGACTGTCAACACGGATTTCGCTATGATATATCAAAAATATATCAGGAGCTCGCCTTTGATATTCAATGAAACAAGCCCGGCCTTCGAGCCAGTGGCGGCGAAAGCCTACCGTGTGCTCGAGCACATGATCGTGACGCTCGAACTGGCGCCTTCAAGCTTCATCACCGAGGGCGCGCTGATCGACAGGCTGGGGCTCGGCCGCACGCCGGTGCGCGAGGCGATCCAGCGACTGGCGTGGGAGGGACTGCTGGATGTCCGGCCTCGTGCCGGCATCGCCATTGCCGCGCTTCATCCCGGCGACTGGTTGCGCGTTCTCGATGCACGGCGTGGCGTCGAGGTGGTTCTCGCCCGCTCGGCCGCCCGCTTCGTCACCCGTGAGGCCGCCGACCTGTTTCACGATGCCGCACTGGCCATGCAGAAGGCGGTGATATCCGGCAATGTGCTGGCCTTCATTCAGGCCGACAAGGCGCTCGACGAGGCGCTGGCGCTGGCTGCCGACAACCCCTTCGCTGCGCGGCTGGCGGCCCCCTTGCAGACCCACAGCCGCCGCTTCTGGTTCCGCTACAAGGCCGATACCGGGCTTGCCGAATCGGCCGAGCACCACGTCGCGCTGATCCGCTCGATCCTCGACGGCGACGAAGACGCCGCCGCCAAGGATGCCAAGCGCCTGATGGCGCTGCTGCGCGGCCATGCCGAGGCGGCCGCCACGCGCTAGGAGATCGGCATCAACCTTCGGCGGGCTCTTTGAGCCCCGCCCATCCGGCGGCCGCCAGGCCGCTGAGCATCGCCCCAATTCCGTCATGCGTCCTGGTCGGCCGGGATCACCACGTTTTCCCAATGTTCGCCGGCCGCGACGATGCAGCTTCTGCCGGCGACATCGGTGACGATGATCGTCCAGCTTCCGCTGTCGGCGACATAGACTTCCATAATCGCCATCTGGCCGATCAGCCCGAAAGCAAACTGTCTTTCCTGGAACTGCTCGCTCAGGTGAGCGACGAGATCGCCATGTTCGACGCAGTATTGATATTGGGCGCTTGCGGCGTTCGTACCCACCGCCAATGCGCCAGCAAGCACCACGGTTTTCACCCAAACGAACAGCGATTTGCGTGCCATAGCGCACCTCCTTTGCCATCACGTCCGGCAAAGGGGAGAGCCCTCATTTTGCCGGAACGATCCAGGCCGGTTCCGACGTCATCGCGTCGTTCCTTTCTGTGTTCCGGTCTGTCAGCGGGACGATTCCAAATGTTCCCACTATGTTCCATAAATGGTGTCGGCAACGCAAAAGCGCAAGCAGGCGCCCGCTGGGGCGCCTGTGGATCCGTTTCAAGTCGTCGCCGAGAACTGCGGCCTGCGCGCGGCTATGCTGAGGCGGCTGCCACCGGCTAGGCGGCTCAGGTTCCTGGCAGCGCCGCCGTCGTCATCGCGCTCTCCCAGCCTTCACCCACCGAAACCACGCAGCTTTGACCGCGTGTGTCGCTGGCGAGGATGGTCCAGGTGCCCCGGTCGGAAACGAAGACTTCAACAATCACATTCGGATTGACGACGCCGAGCGCGGTCGGATTTTCCCGAAACTTCTCGCCGAGCGCCTTGATCATGTCGGCTCGTGGCGCGCATTGGTCGGCCGCTGTTGCCGGGGCGGCGGAAAGCGCCGCGACTGCTACGCAAAGTGTCGTCACCATTAGACGTGTCATCTGACGCCTCCTTGCCGCCGGCCGCCCCGAAACTGTCGCCAGCGCCGTTGGTTGGTCTGCCGCGCCTGCTTCGCGGCCGGATTGCAATTTTAAAGACTTCTGCTGCCGCCTGGTTCCATCACATTAGCGTTCACGCAGATACGGGCCGAGACCGGCCAACAAAAAGGCCCGGTTTCTGGCCGGGCCTCTTTCGCTCAATTTTTAATCGACCGACCTAGTTCATCGTCGGGATGACGAATTCGGCACCGTCCTTGACGCCGGACGGCCAGCGCGAGGTCACCGTCTTGGTCTTGGTGTAGAAACGGAACGCGTCCGGTCCGTGCTGGTTGAGGTCGCCGAAGGAAGACGCTTTCCAGCCGCCGAACGTGTAGTAGGCGATCGGCACCGGGATCGGCACATTGATACCGACCATGCCGACCTGGACCCTTGAGGCGAAGTCGCGGGCCGCATCGCCGTCGCGGGTGAAGATGGCGACGCCGTTGCCCATTTCGTGGTCGTTGGCGAGCTTGATCGCGTTCTCGTAAGTCGGCGCGCGCACCACGGAGAGCACCGGTCCAAAGATCTCTTCCTTGTAGATGCGCATGTCGGCGGTCACGTTGTCGAACAGGCAGCCGCCCATGTAGTAGCCGTTCTCGTAGCCCTGCATTGAAAAGCCGCGGCCGTCGACGACCAGCTTGGCGCCTTCCCTGACGCCGGTATCGACATAGCCCTTGACCCGCTCCAGCGCCTGCGCCGTGACCAACGGGCCGAAATCGGCGGACGAATCCGTCGAGGGGCCAACCTTCAGGCTTTCGACACGCGGCACCAGCTTTTCCATCAGCCGGTTGGCGGTGTCGTTGCCGACCGGGACGGCCACCGAGATCGCCATGCAGCGCTCGCCGGCCGAGCCGTAGCCGGCGCCGATCAGCGCATCGACGGTCTGGTCCATATCGGCGTCGGGCATGATGATCATGTGGTTCTTGGCGCCGCCGAAGCACTGCACGCGCTTGCCGGCCGCACAGCCGCGCGAATAGATGTACTGGGCGATCGGCGTCGAGCCGACGAAGCCAATGGCCTTGATATCAGGATCGTCGAGGATGGCGTCGACCACGTCCTTGTCGCCGTTGACGACGTTGAGGATGCCCGCCGGCAGACCGGCCTCGATGAACAGCTCGGCGATGCGCATCGGCACGCCCGGGTCGCGCTCCGAAGGCTTCAGGATGAAGGCGTTGCCGCAAGCGATAGCCGGCGCGATCTTCCACAATGGGATCATCGCCGGAAAATTGAACGGCGTGATGCCGGCAACGACGCCGAGCGGCTGGCGCATCGAATAGACGTCGATGCCGGGCCCGGCGCCGTCGGTGAACTCGCCCTTCATCATGTGCGGCGCGCCGATGCAGACCTCGACCACTTCCAGGCCGCGCTGGATGTCGCCCTTGGCGTCGGCGATGGTCTTGCCGTGTTCGCGCGCCAGAATGTCGGCCAGCGCATCATATTCCGTGGCGACCAGTTCGAGGAACTTCATCAGGACGCGCACGCGCCGCTGCGGATTGGTCGCCGCCCAGCCGGGCTGCGCCGCCCTGGCGTTTTCCACCGCCGCACGCAGTTCCGCCTGCGAAGCCAGCGCCACGGTGCCGCGCACCGTGCCGTCCATCGGCTGCATGACGTCCTGCTTGCGGCCGCTGGTCCCAGCGACACGCTTGCCGCCGATGAAATGACCGTATTCGATCATGGTTTCTCTCCCTGTATTTGTGATGCGGCATTGTCTGCCTTTGCGCGGCCGATGGCAACGCGAGCGAACACGCAACCGTTGTGCGGAAAATAGATAGCGGACGACGCCTGTGCATCAATTGCCGCAAATGATAGGGTGCAGGTCCCCTAGCGGCAAGGATTGAGAAATTGAGTTCCTTCGCGCCCCCCTCTGTCCTACCGGACATCTCCCCCACGAGGGGGGAGATTGGCTGCCATCCCCGCTTTCGCCAATCCGCAACGTTGCAAGAAAGTCGCCGCCGGAGCGGCCGGCCGATCTCCCCCCAAGTGGGGGAGATGTCCGGCAGGACAGAGGGGGGCGCCGTAGAGCGCTGCTGTAACTGTCCTCATCCGGGCCATCCCCATGAACTGGGATGACGTCCGCATCTTTCTGGCGGTGGCGCGTGCCGGCCAGATCCTCGGCGCGGCCAAGCGGCTGGAGCTCAACCACGCCACCGTCTCGCGCCGCGTCGCGGCACTCGAGGATGCGCTGCGCGCAAAACTCTTTCGGCGGCTGACCACCGGCAGCGAGTTGACGCCGGCGGGCGAGCGTTTCCTTGACATCGCCGAGCGCATGGAAGGAGACATGATCGCCGCGCGCTCGATCGTGGCGGGCGAAGGCGACGATGTCTCCGGCACCGTGCGCATCGGCGCGCCTGATGGTTTCGGCGTCGCCTTCCTGGCCAAACGCCTCGGCGCACTGACGGCGCTTCACCGCGAACTCACCATCCAGCTGGTGCCGGTGCCGCGTTCCTTCTCGCTGTCCAGGCGCGAGGCTGACATCGCTATCACCGTGGAGCGGCCGACCGAAGGCAGGCTGGTGGCGGGAAAGCTGGTCGATTACACGCTCGGCCTGTTCGCGTCCCGCGCCTATACCGAAGCGCATGGCCTGCCCCAGACGCCGGCCGAGCTCGGCCGGCACGCGCTGATCGGCTATGTGCCGGACCTCATCGTCAGCCCCTCGCTCGACTATGCTGCCGAGTTCAGCGCCGACTGGCGCACGAGCTTCGCCATCTCCTCGGCACTCGGCCAGGCCGAAGCGGTGCGCTCCGGCGCCGGCATCGGCATCCTGCACACCTTCGTCGCCCGTTCGATGCCGGAACTGGTGGCTGTCGACATTGTCGCGCCCATCCGCCGCGCCTACTGGCTGGTCTATCACGAATCCGTCAGACCGCTGCGCCGCGTCCAGATCGTCGCGAGCTTCATCACCAAGGCGGTGGAACGGGAGCGAAGCCTGTTCGTCTGACGATATTCATCTGACGCGGCGAAGTGTGTTGAACCTTGATCCCAAATTGCGCTGCAAGTTTCTCACCTCGCTCAAATGGATGAAGCACCTTCCGATCCTACCGCTGGTATCGCTCCGGTCCAAGATCGCGGACATTGATGTCCGGCACCCGGCTGGAAATGATGTCGGCCAGGACCTTGGCCGAGCCGCAGGCCATGGTCCAGCCGAGCGTACCGTGGCCGGTGTTGAGATAGAGGTTGGAAAACTCGGTGCGGCCGATTAGCGGCGGCCCGTCCGGCGTCATCGGCCGCAACCCGCACCAAAAGGTCGCCGACCGCATGTCGCCGCTGCCTGGAAATAGGTCGCCGAGCGAATGTTCGAGCGTGCGCCGCCGCGATTCATGCAGCGTCAGGTCGAAGCCGGAAATCTCCGCCGTGCCACCGACCCGGATGCGGCCGCCGAGCCTGGTGATCGCCACCTTGTAGGTCTCGTCCATCACCGTCGACACCGGTGCTGCGGCAGCATCCTTGATCGGCACGGTGATCGAATAGCCCTTGACCGGACAGACTGGGATGGGTCGTTTCAGGCTGCGCATGAACTTGGCCGAATAGCTGCCCATCGCCATCACATAGGCGTCGGCAGCCTTCCAACCCTTGCTCGTATTGATGTTGGCGATACGGTTGCGCTTGCGGACAATCCGCCTGATCGACGTGTCGTATTCGAAGGTAACGCCGCGCGCCACGCAGAGCTCGGCCAGACGGTCGGTGAACATCTTGCAGTCACCGGTTTCGTCGCCCGGCAGTCGCAGGCCTCCGACAAATTTTTCACGCACGCCTGCCAGCCCTGGCTCGGCTGCGATGCAGCCGTCGGGATCGAGAATCTCGTAGGGAACCCCGTATGTCTTCAGCACCTCGACATCGCCGGCAGTGCCGTCGAGCTGCTGTTGCGTGCGAAAAAGCTGCAGCGTTCCCTTGGTGCGCTCGTCATAGGCGATGCCGGTGGCCTCGCGCAGCGCTTTCAGCGTGTCGCGGCTGTATTCGGCCAAAGGCACCATGCGGGCCTTGTTGACCGCATAGCGCTCGGCCGTGCAGTTGCGCAGCATCCTGACCAGCCATACCCACATATGCGGATCGAGAGTCGGCCGCACCACAAGCGGACCATGCTTCATCAGCAGCCATTTGATCGCCTTCAACGGGACGCCGGGACCGGCCCAGGGCGAGGCGTAGCCGGGCGAAATCTCGCCGGCATTGGCAAAGCTGGTTTCCAGCGCCGGGCCCTTCTGGCGGTCGATCACCGTCACTTCATGGCCGGCCTCGGCGAGATAATAAGCGGTAGTGACCCCGATAACGCCGCCGCCCAGCACGAAGATCTTCATCGCATAGTTCTCCAGAACGACGTCTTGTCAGGGGTTTTGGGGCGGGCATCGTGGGCTTTCTGTCTGCCGGATTTTACGGCGTCCGCCAAGTCCCCAAGCATGTCGCCCAAAAGTACGCAGCGGTTTTGGGACAACGACATGCCTAAAAAAGCCCGCGCGCTATCCATTCACATAGCGCCGGTGAAAACGGTGTCCGAGGCTGGTCAGGATTTCATAGCCGATGGTGCCGGCATGGCCGGCCGCCTGGTCCACCGTCTGCGACGGTCCGATCAGTTCGACGAGGTCGCCCGCCTTCAGCCTGTCGGGCGGCAGGGCAGAAATGTCGAGAACGATCGAATCCATCGATACACGGCCAAGGAATGGCAAGCGCACATTTTCGAACCAGGCGGCTGAGGCCGCGCGTCGATGCCAGCCATCGGCATAGCCTAGCGAGATCGTTGCGGCGACCACCGAATCGGTCACGTGAAAAATATGGCCATAGCCAACGCCGGCTCCCCTATCGAGGCTGCGCGTCTGGATGACCTTTGCCTGAAGCCGCACCACCGGCAGCATCGGATTTTCCACCGCTGGCGTCGGATTGATGCCGTAGAGCGCCGCACCGGGCCGGGCGAGGTCGTAATGAAAGGGCTGCCCAAGAAAGATGCCGGAGGAGTTGGCTAGCGAGGCCGGCGCCTTTGGCAGCATCCTGCGCAGCCGTTCGAATTCCAGCCGCTGCTGCTCGTTGGCCGGATGCTCGGGCTCGTCGGCGCGAGCGAGATGGCTCATCACGAAGGTGACGTCGATACTGTCGAAAGCCTGCGGATCGGCAGCGACGGCCTCCACCTCGGCTGCCGCCATGCCGAGCCGCGACATGCCGCTGTCGACCTGGATTGCAGCCTTGAGCTTGCGGCCGGCCCGCTGCGCCGCCGCGCGCCAGGCGGCGAGTTGGTCGGCGCTGTTGATGACCGCGCCCAGCTCCGCGTCGACGGCTTCGCTTTCAGCGCCCCGCTGAATTCCGTTCAGCACATAGATCGCCGGACGTGAGCCGAGCGCCTGGCGCAGCAAGACCCCTTCGGTCAGATGCGCGACGAAAAAAATAGCGCAGCCTTCGGCCGCCAGCGCCGCCGCCACTTGGCCCCCGCCGAGCCCGTAGCCGTCGGCTTTGACGACACCCGCGCAGCCGACGCCACCCAAGCGCGCCTTGAGCCGCCGGTAATTTTCGCGGATGGCGCCGAGATCGACGGTCAATATGGCGCCGGCCGCCGCTTCGCTGATCGGCGCAGCTTTGACGGCGACCCTTTCAGAAAGAGATTTTTTGGAGGCCTCGTTCATGCCAACCCCGTCTGCAGCGGATTGGCCATCAATAAAGCCACCGCGCTGACGCGGCAACCGTGGTCGGCGCGAGCGCGGCTTGCGCCAAGCTACGCAACCAGATGCCGGAACGCCGCAACCACATCCTCATAGACCTGACGCTTGAACGGCACGATCAGGTCGGGCAATTCCTGCATCGGCCGCCAAGCCCATTTATCGAACTCGGCGGTGTGGCCGCCCGGCGGCGGATTGATCTCGATCTCGCTCACGTCGCCGTGAAAGCGGAAAGCGAACCATTTTTGCGTCTGGCCGCGATATTTCCCCTTGAAGGCGATGCCGACCAGATGGGCCGGCAGGTCGTAATATATCCAGTTCGGCGCCTCATCCAGCAACGAGACGCTGCGCATGCCGGTTTCCTCATAGAGTTCCCTCTGCGCCGCCTGCAGCGGCTCTTCGCCCTTGTCGATGCCGCCCTGCGGCATCTGCCAGAGCTGCGTCGTGCCGGCGAATTCGCTGTCCGGCTCGGCAATGCGATGCCCGACCCAGACCAGCCCATCACCGTTGAGGATCATCAGTCCGACACAGCGACGATAAGGCAGCGTCTCGGGATCGACCGGTTTTTTCTTCGCCATGCTCAACCTTTTTCCGGATCCACCGCCACTGCCGAAATCGGCACGATCTCGATGCCGCGTTTCTTGGCCTCGCTCACCCAAAACGACACGGTGTCGACCGTCAGGTCGAAGGCCGAGCCGATGCCGACAGCAAAGCCTTTCGCCCGCGCGGTGGCTTCCAGTTCGTCCAGCTTCTTCAGTATGGCGCCGCGGTCCCGCACGGCGTCGATCGACGTGTCACCGGCGGCGAACGGCACGCCGTTTTTCAACGCCAGGTCGGGTGCCAGGCTGCGCGCCGACGAACCGTCGTCGATATAGGCCAGGCCGCGCCTGCCGACCTCGTCCATCAGCGGCCCCATCGCCGCCGCATCGGCCGAAAAACGCGCGCCCATATAGTTCATGACGCCGGTGTAGTTGGTCGTCCGCGACAGTGCCCAGCGCAAATTCTTCAAATTCTCATCCGCCGTCGCCGCGACCGTCAGCGTGTTGCGGCCGGGATTGACGTTCGGATAATCGAACGGTTCGAGCGGCACCTGCATGACGATCTCATGGCCTCTCTGCCGCGCCGCCTGCATCCATCGGCCGATGCTGTTGCCCTGCGGCGCAAAGCCCAGCGTCACTTCGGCCGGCAGCTTGGCGATGGCCGACTGCGTGCCGGTCTGCGACACGGCTAGCCCGCCGATGACAATCGCCACGCGCGCACCACGTGCACCGGACCACGGCCGCGCATAGACATCGAACGGCCGCCTGCCGTCAGCGGCACGAACCGGCAATGGGCCGGTTTCGCCGGCCTCGATCAGCGCCCTGTCGGGAATATGCGCGATCCTCAGGTTCTGGCCGATCGTCGAAGGGTCGCGAATGACAATGGCCGCCTTGGGCGGACCACCGTCAACTTCGGTCGGCATATGGATGATCTGCGGCCCGCCCATCTTGGATGCTGCTTCCGCCTTCGATGCCGGCTCCTTGGCCGGCGCTGCGGGGTCGACCACCGCTGTCGTCTTCGGTGTCGAAACGGCGACTTCTTCCGGCTTTCGAAACGGCCTTTCGCGCAGCGCAATCGCGCCGGAGACGCCGATTACGGCCAGCACCAGAAGCGTGGCCGCGACCACACCGGCGCTCATCCTGCGGGCCGCGCGCGGCGGCCGGACTGCCTGCCCTAGCGGGCGTTCGATGTCGTTGCCGATGTCAGCCAAGCCGCATCCCCAGCCGCGGTTCCCCCGAATCAAACTGCCGGGGCCTTGCAGCCCCGGCAGCATTACATCGCTTCGATCAGGCAGCCAGACCTGTTGTCCGGCTGATCGACCTTTACTGGTTCAGCACGGCCCTACTGGTTCAGCACAGCCTTGTCCGGATTCGGCGGGAACGCCGGATCGGTCTTTTCGCCGCGCAGCAACTGCTCGGCAAAGATGAGCTGCAGATCGTCCTTCGGCTCCGGCGGCACATAGGCTGCCGAGCCCGAACCGGTATCGCCCTCGTCGCTGCCTTTGATGTGGCCCTTGAGGTCCGACTCGCCGCGCGTCAGGTCCCTGCCCTGCAGGTCCGGCGGCAACGGCTGGTCGACCTTGATGTCGGGCGTGATGCCCTTGCCCTGGATCGACTTGCCGGACGGCGTGTAATAGAGCGCCGTCGTCAGGCGCAGCGCGCCGTTCTCGCCGAGCGGGACGATGGTCTGCACCGAACCCTTGCCGAAGGACTGCGTGCCGACCACCGTGGCGCGGCGCAGATCCTGCAGCGCGCCGGCGACGATTTCGGACGCACTGGCCGAGCCGCCATTGACGAGCACGACCAGCGGCTTGCCGTCGATGTCGTCGCCCGGCCGCGCGTCGAAGCGGGTGACGTCCTTCGGATCGCGGCCGCGCGTCGAGACGATCTCGCCACGGGTGAGGAAGGCGTCGGACACGCTCACCGCCTGGTCGAGCAACCCGCCCGGATTGAGGCGCAGATCGAGCACGTAGCCCTTGAGCTTTTCGTCCGGCACCTGCTTCTTGATGGTGTCGATGGCGTTCTCGAGGTCGTCATGGGTCTTTTCGGTGAAGGAGGTGATCTTCATGTAGCCGATGTCGTTCTCGACCCGAAACTTGACCGCCTTGACCTTGATGATGTCGCGCACCACCGTCAGCTCGATCGGCTTGTCGGCGCCCTGGCGCAGGATGGTGAGCTTGATCGGCGTGTTGACCAGCCCGCGCATCTTCTCGACCGCGTCGTTGAGGCTCAGGCCGCGAACCTCCTCGCCGTCGATCTTGGCAATATAGTCGCCGGCAAGCACGCCCGCCTTGGCGGCCGGCGTATCGTCGATCGGCGTGATCACCTTGACCAGGTCGTTCTCCATGGTGACCTCGATGCCGAGGCCGCCGAACTCGCCCTTGGTCTGCACGCGCATGTCCTGCGCCTCTTCGGCGTTCATATATGAGGAGTGCGGGTCGAGCGAGGTAAGCATGCCGTTGATGGCGTTTTCGACCAGCGACTTGTCGTCGGGCGGCGTCACATACTGCGCCCGCACCCGCTCGAAGATGTCACCGAAGATCGCCAGCTGCTTATAGGTCTCGGAGCCCGCAGCGTTCGCCGTCGAGCCGGGGGCGCCATAGACCAGGCTCATCGCGGATGCGCCCATCAGCGCACCGGCAAACAGAAGCGAAAGTTTCCGCATCATCTCACGTCCTTCCAGAGAAACGGTCCGCCCACCATGGGGTCGGATCGACGGGTTTTCCATCCTTGCGGAACTCAACATAGAGCTCCGGCGTGGCATTTCCATTCTTCGATGCCGAGGTGCTCGCCACCCGGGCCTCTCCCATCGCGCCGACCGGCTCTCCTGCGAGCACCGACTGGCCAGACGCGACGCTGATTCTGCTCATCCCCGCGAGAACGACATGATAGCCGTCACCCGCGTTCAGGATCAAGAGTTGACCATAGGAGCGAAAAGGTCCCGCATAAAGCACATTTCCGTCCGCTGGCGCGGTGACGATGGCTCCCGATTGTGTCGCAACCATGTCACCGAGCATCACTGCGCCGTTACCGTCGCTGGCCCCGAACCGCCGCTTGATCTTGCCGGTGACGGGCAGCGCGATCTGCCCCTGAAGCGCCGAAAACGGTGCAGCGGCGGTGAGCCGGTTGGCTTCCGGGACCGGCAGGGCCGCCAGTTCCGTCTGTGCCGGGGCCTTCTGTGCCGGGGCCGTTTGTGCCGGAGCCTTGTCGGCGTCCGCGGCCTTCTGCTCGGCTGCCTTCGCCGCGTCCGCCGCCTTGCGGGCCTTGTCGGCCTCGAGCGAGGCGATCAGTTCCTTCAGGCTGCCGGCCTTGGCCGCCAGTGCTGCGGATCGCTGCTTTTCCGCCGCCAGTGCCGTTTGCGTCTCGGCCTCGAGCTTCTGCTTGGCTTCGAGCAGCATGCCGAGCCGCTTCTTTTCCGCCGTCTGTTCGCCGACTGCCGCCGTCAGCCGCGCCCGCTCTGCCTCGATCGAGGCGGTCACCCGCGACTGCTCCTTGAGGTCCGCCAGCAATATCTCGGTCTGCTGACGCAGTTCCGGCACCACGGCGCCGAGCAGGATGGCGCTGCGCACCGACGACAGCGCGTCCTCTGGCTTGACCAGGATGGCCGGCGGCGGATTGAGCCCCATGCGCTGCAGCGCGGCCAGCACCTCGGCCAGAACGTCGCGTCTGGCGGCCAGCGAGGCGCGGATTTTCTGCTCCTCGCCCTTCAGCCCTTCCAGCTTGGCGCCGATGTCCTCGATGTCCTGACCAAGTTTCTGTTCGGTCATTGCCGACTGGATCAGCGCCGCGGTGATCGAGGCATGGTCCTTCTTGACCGTCGCCATGTCGGCGGCGAGCTTGGCGAGCCGCTCGGATGATAGCGTGATCTCCTTCGACACCCGTTCGTATTCGGCGCGGCTCTGGTCCGGGTCAGGCGCCATGTCGAGCCTGTTCTGCGCCCACGCAGCACCGAGCGACAGCATAAGCGCCGCCGCTGCCAAGCCGCAGCGCGCGCGCCAAAAGCCCGTTCGCGATTTCCAATCTTCAGACATTGAAGCCAGACCCTATGCGTGGCTTCGTTAACGAACCATCAACCATGTTCGAAGCCTCGCCAATCTAGCATAAACTCTCGGGCCTGGGACCAAAATCCCCGCGGCTGGGCCCTCAGTTCACCGGTTTTGGTCGGGTTCATGAACGATGGTAGGGATGACCCGAAAGAATAGTGGCGGCCCGGTAAAGCTGCTCGCCCAACATGACACGGACCAGTTGGTGCGGCCATGTCAACGCGCCGAACGACACCATCAGATCGGCCTGATCGCGCAGCGACTGATCGTGACCGTCGGCACCGCCAATGCCAATGACAAGTACCCTGCGCCCGCCATCACGCAACAGGCCGATGCGCCCGGCGAAATCCTCGGATGAAAAACTCTTGCCGCGTTCGTCGAGCAGCATCAGTGCGGCACCAGGCTGCAACTGCGTCTGCAGTTTCTGGGCTTCTTCGCGGCGACGCTCGTTGGCGGTCTGGGCGCGGCCCTCAGGAATCTCGACAACCCCTGAGAATTCGAGCCCCACGGCCGGTCCGCTCTTGGCGAAGCGCTCGAAATACCGGTCGGCGAGCTGCTTCTCGGGGCCGGCTTTCATCCGGCCCACGGCATGAACGGTAATTTTCATCCCTGCCTCGAAGAGCCGCTAATGCATGTCACCAAAAGTGGTCACCGGTTTTGGGAAACGACATGCTATCAAATACGGCTCAGTGGAGGGTCTCTTCCTCGAGGTCCGGCGCTTGCCACATCTTTTCGAGATTGTAGAAGTCGCGGACTTCGGGACGGAAGACATGGACGATGATGTCGCCCGAATCGATCAGGACCCAGTCGGCGCCGGCCAGTCCCTCGACGCGCGCCGTGCCGAGCCCGGCATCCTTAAGCGCCTTGAGGAGATGATCGGCGACAGCCGAGACATGACGGTGCGATCGGCCGGACGCGATGACCATGTAGTCACCGAGGCTCGATTTTCCCTGAATGTCGATTGAGACGATGTTTTCGGCCTTGGAGTCTTCCAGACTGGCAAGGACTGTCTTGATGGCGCGGGACACGGCGTCGTTTACGCTGATCCCGGCCGGCGAAGGCACGATGTCGGCCTTCTTCCACAGTGCTGTTCTCAGTGTATTTCCTTTCGCAGCAAGAACAACCAAATCACCCTTCAAAGCAGGTGACACCACTTAGATAGGCAGAGTTGCGTTGCAGTTTCAAGACGGCAGCCGCTATCGTGGCCAACGAAGTGCCGTTCTTCCAATCCGCAGCCGAAGAAAAAACGGAACTCTTGTCGCCTGGCATGGGTTATCGGCGCATTGACCAACTGGATCCCCCTCATGCCTATCGACCCTCAGAACGCTCTCCTCACCGTGCAGTCCGGCCTTGCGCAGCTCAGCGCGCTGATCGTCTCCTACTCGTTCTCGGCCATCGGCGCCGTCATCCTGCTGGTCATCGGCTATATCGTCGCCGGCCTCGCCCAGCGCTCGATCTATGCCGGCCTCGGCCATATCCATGGCTTCGACACGACGCTGCGCCACTTCTTCTCGAGGATCGTCCGCTACGCCATACTGATCCTCGTCGTCGTCATGGTGCTCGGCCAATTCGGCGTCCAGACGACCTCGATCATTGCCGCCATTGGCGCCATCGGCTTGGCCATCGGCCTGGCGCTGCAGGGCACGCTGCAGAACATTGCCGCCGGCATCATGCTGCTGGCGCTGCGGCCATTCCGCATCGGCGAATATGTAGAGGTCGGCGCCATCGCCGGGACCATCGAGGAAATCGGCCTGTTCGCCACCACGCTGAGAACGGTCGAAGGCGTCTACATCCTCGCCCCCAATTCGACGCTGTGGAACCAGCCTGTCCGCAACTATACGCGCAACGGTGCCCGACGTGGCGACATCACGCTGACCATCGGCTCCTGGAACGACATCGATTTCGCGCAGAAGACCATGCTTGACGTCGCCGCCACCGAGCGACGCGTCAGGCGGGAGCCGGCGCCGATTGCCTTTGTGGCGACCGTCGGCGACAGCAACGTCGCCATCACCTTGCGCTACTGGACCTCGGCTGCGGATTTCTTCGCTACCCAGATCGATCTCACCAAACGCGCCAAGCAGGCTTTCGACAGCGAAGGCATTTCTATACCCGCGCCACCACCGGAAGCGCCACGGCAGGAAGCCGCCACCAGACAGTGAGAGATCAATTCCCGGCGTAGGTCTACTTGTCCGCGCGGCGCTGCTCTTCGGACGGGAAAGCGAGGTCGACCGGCAGCGGTGCCTGCGCCGTCATCGGCGCGAAATTGCCGGTCTCGGCGGCGGGAACAGGCGACATCGCCACCACACGCCACAGCACGAACAGGCAAAAAACGGTGGCAATGACGATGGCCACATAGATGAAAGCCTGCGTTCCGTAGACGGCGGAAAGCCCGGTCACGATGCCGGGCACGATGAAGCCGGACAGCGACCACGCAAACAGAAGCGAACTGGACAGCGCCACCATGTCGTCCTTGCCGGCGCGGTCGGCGGCATGTGCGCTGGCCAGCGAATAGATCGATTCCGACGCGCCGTCCCAGACCACATAGATGACGACCAGCGCCGCCAGCGCACCACCGTCGAAGCCGAGGGCGAACAGGCCCGCTACCGTGGCAAGCGCCGAAGCGGCGGCCAGCACAAAGCGCCGGTCGGTGCGGTCGGAAATCCATCCGAGCGGGATCTGCAGGATCAATGTGCCGACCGGCATCGCCGACAGCAGCAGTGCCACATCTGCCTGGCTGTAGCCCTTGGCCGTGGCATGGATCGGCGCGAAGCCCGAAATCGTCATCGACAGGCCACCGACGGCAAGCATGCCGGCGACCCCGACCGGCGAAATCCGCCAGGCTCGGCCAAGCGCGACCGACGCCGCCTGCGGCGGCGGTGGCTGGGCGAGCCGCGTCAGCCCGACGGGGAGGATCGACAGCGCGGTGAAGGCGATGCCGATCAACGGCGCGTCCGCAGCCCTTATATCGATCAGCGCCAGTGTGGAGTAGCCGACACCGAGCCCGGCGACATAGGCGACGTAGAAGAAGGCCATGACCCTGCCGCGTATGGCGTTGGCGACAACATCGTTCAGCCAGCTTTGCGCGACGATGAACAGTCCGCATATTGCAAAGCCATAGAGGGCGCGTGCCGCGATCCACGATAGCGGGTGCGGCCCGGCCCCGACGGCGGCGTTCGACAGCACGATCAACGCCGACAGCACCATGAACGCGCGCGCATGGCCGACGCGCCGTACCAGCGGACCGGTAAGGATGCAGCCTGCCAGGCCGCCGGCCGAAAGACCGGTGACGATCAGCCCGGCCCAGGTCGGATCGAAGCCCTCAGCGCCGAGCCGGACCGGGATATAGGCGAACATCAGTCCGTTGCCGACCGCAACCAGCGCCATCGACAGGACAATGCTGGCAATGGCGATCGCCGGGGCTGGCGGGTTTCCCTGCGCCGGATCGCGTCTGGTCTGGTTTCGCTCGAGAATCGTCATGCTCGCGCAGGATCGCCTACTCGGCGGCGAAAGGCCGCCGCAAAAGCGACATCAGCGATCTTCCCTTCTCCCCTTGTGGGAGAAGGTGGATCGGCGCGTAGCGCCGAGACGGATGAGGGGTGCTGGAAGAAACTCGACCTAGAAAAATTGAATGATTTTAGCCGCTTACATCCTCAAGGGTGGCGATCCTGCCGACACCCCTCAACCGACCGAGCTTCGCTCGGCCACCTTCTCCCACAAGGGGCTAGCGTGCGCACACATCTGATTTGGCGGGGATTAGTTTGGATTTGCAAGAGCGAAGCCCTCGGCGATGGCGTGGAAGCGTTTGAGGCCGTTGCTGAAGGTGACGGGACCTGGCGGCCGCTCCTTTGCGTAGCCGTTCCACCCTCCCAGCCGGGCGATGCACCAAGCGGCCCAGGCGAGCGTGTGTTGCGGATGCGGGTTGTTCTGCTTTTGGGTCTTGCCTTCGAGCCTGGCAATCAGCGCCTCCAGCACGGTGATCTCGGCGGGGCTGAAGAGGCGTGCAGCCTTGAAGGCCTGGCCGGCGGCATCGCGCCCGTGCACGAGTTGCATGACCCTGGTGGCGACGATCAGCGCGGTCGCGGCCAGCCGTTCGAGTGCCTCACCATCGGCAAGCAGGCTTTCCTCCAGATCGATGGCCTGCGACTTCACGGTTCGGAACAGCTGTTCGACGGTCCAGCGCAACCGGTAGAGATCGACCATGCGGCAAGCGTCGGCGAGCGTTTTGACCGCGTGAGTGGTCAACAGCCGCCAGATCACCGCTTCCTTGGGCGAAGGCGGATCGATCTCGCGCACTTCGACCATGTTGAGCGTGATCTCGCGCGGATCGCGACAGTCGGCACCAAGGCGCGGCTGGCGCAAGGCGACCGCGGCGAAGCGAACGGCCAGTTGCACCTTGCGCGCCGGTCGGCCGGGACGCGCCTGCAGTTCGAAGGCGGTCCGGCCGGCTTCCGGCGTTTTGGCGATCTCGCCGAACAGACGGCCGCCCTGCTCACCCAGAGCCCGGTCGCGCACGGCGCGGATGAGCACATGCGTGCGCTCGTCAGGCAGCCTTGCCAGCACTTCGTAGATGTCGGCCTCGCGGTCGCCGATCACGGTAGCCAGCGGCGTGTCGGTCAGCGCCTGGCGGGCCGCCTTGGCGGTGGCGATCCATTTGTAGCTTTCCTTGGCTTCGATCGGCAGGGCTTGGTAGTCGTGCGCCTTCTGCCCCCGGCGCCGCCAGATCGTGGCAGCCGCAAGCCCCAGCACCGAGCCGTCGGCGGCATCCACGGCCAGCGCCGGGTGGACGAACAGCCCGACATCCTTGCCGTTGCCGACATGCCCGAGGCCGCGCTTGCGCGAGGCCTTGGCCTCATAGTTGATCTCGCTGCTGTCCTCAATGATCAGCACATGGCGGCCGGCCGCCGCCTCGCCCGTTCGCGCCGCCGCCGTGCGCACGATCTCCGGCACCGTCACTTGGGGATTGCGAAACAGCCGCGTGAACGCAATCTGTTCCGCCCGCGTATCGGCCAGCCTGCGCAGGCCCGCGCTGACGCGCGTGCACATGCGCTCCAGCACCATGCTCCCCTTTTTTGCAGGCGCAGGTCGCCGAAGTATCCAAGCAGCAAAGCCATCGTCGAAATCTCCCGAATCAACAATGGCAGCTACAGAATCCCACATGATTCCAACCCCACAAGCCAAACCTGCTACCCGACCAAACTCCCTTGACACCTCTCCGAAGCAGATGTGTGCGCACGCTAGCCCACAAGGGGAGAAGGAACTCCTATCCCTTAGCCATCTTGCGGATCGCGGTCGACGACAGCGACGAGCGCGGGCCGTGGATGAAGGTCCAGGCCGGCGCCTTCATGCGGGCCAGCCGCGGCGCGTCGCCTTCGTCGACACGCGCGTAATCGAAGGTCTTGGCGACGACCGACGACAGGAACGACAGCGTCGCGCCAGGGCGGTCGATCACCGCGATCGGAAACGTCATCACGATCTGGCGCCAGCGCTGCCAGCGGTGGAAATCACGAAGCGAATCGGCGCCCATGATCCAGACGAAGTCGACGCCCGGGTTGCGCGCCTTGACCAGGGCCAGCGTGTCGGCGGTGAAGCGGACATAATGGGTCGCCTCGAAGGCGGTGACCTTGACCTTCGGGTTCCGGGCGATCTGCTCGGACAGGCGCAGCCGCTCGGCCAGCGGCGCCAGTTCCCGCGCGCTCTTGAGCGGATTGCCCGGCGTCACCATCCACCACAGCTGATCGAGCGCCAGACGTCTGAGCGCGATCTCGGCGACCAGCGCATGGCCGGCGTGGGCAGGATTGAACGAGCCGCCGAACAGCCCGACGGCCAAGCCCTTTCCGGCATGCGGCATGTGAAGGTAGCGAGAGGGGACGGGATGCTCGGACTGCGAAAGCATGCGTCAGGCGCCCCCCTCTGTCCTGCCGGACATCTCCCCCTCGAGGGGGGAGCTTGGCGGCTTCATCGCAGGTGCAAATCTTGCAGCGCCGGCGATTGGCGAAAACAGAAATGACAGCCAATCTCCCCCCCTGAGGGGGAGATGCTCGGCAGGGCAGAGGGGGGTGGCTGGGCGCAAACTTCAAGCCCTAGTAGCGAACAGCTTCAAGGCCTCACCTGTCCGGTCCCACGCACGCGGTACTTGAACGAGGTCAGTTGCTCGACACCGACCGGGCCTCGTGCATGCATTTTGCCGGTGGCGATGCCGATTTCGGCGCCCATGCCGAATTCGCCGCCATCGGCGAATTGCGTCGAGGCATTGTGCAGAAGGATCGCCGAATCAATCTCATTGAAGAACCGTTCGACCGCATCGGCATCCTCGGCGACGATCGCCTCGGTGTGGTGCGAGGAGAACGTCTCAATATGCTCGATCGCGCCGGCAACGCCGTCGACCAGTTTCACCGCGATGATGGCATCGAGATATTCGCTCACCCAGTCGGCGTCGGTCGCAGGCTGGGCGTCGGCAAACACTTTCAGCACCTCGGCGCCGGCGTGGATTGCGCACCCTGCCGCGCGCAACGCCTCGAGGATCGGCACCAGATGGGTGGAGGCAACAGCGCCGTCGACCAGCAGCGTCTCGGCCGCGCCGCAGACGCCGGTGCGCCGCATCTTGGCGTTGACCGCGATGCTGACCGCCATGTCGAGATCAGCCGAGCGGTCGATGTAGAGATGACAGATGCCTTCGAGATGAGCAAAGACCGGCACCCGCGCCTCGTTCTGGACGCGTTCGACCAGGTTCTTGCCGCCGCGCGGAATGATGACGTCGATGTTCCCGGAAAGCCCTTTCAGCATCTCGCCGACGGCGGCGCGGTCGGCGGTCGGCACCAGCTGGATGGCATCCTGCGGCAGCTCGGCCGCCTTCAGCCCTTCGACCAGGCAGGCATGGATAGCCGCCGAGGAGTTGAGCGAATCCGAGCCGCCGCGCAGGATCACCGGATTGCCGGCCTTGAGGCAAAGCGCACCGGCATCGGCCGTCACGTTCGGCCGGCTCTCATAGATGACGCCGACGACGCCGAGCGGTGTGCGCACGCGCTCGATATGCAGGCCGTTCGGCCGGTCCCATTCGGCAATGACATCACCGACCGGATCGCGCAACCCGGCGATTTCACTGATGCCGTCGGCCATGGCACGGATGCGGGCGTGATCGAGCTTCAGCCGGTCCATGAAAGAGGCTGAAAGCCCGGACTCCTCGCCATTCCTGATGTCGACGGCGTTGGCGTCGAGAATATCCTGCTCGTGGCGAAGGATCGCCTGCGCCATGGCGATCAACGTGGCGTGCTTGCGCTCAGCTGTGGCGATGGCCAGCGGTCGGGCGGCGGCCCGCGCGCGACGGCCGATATCGGCCATCAGCGCGGCAGTGTCGTCCCGGGATTTTTCATGCAGCTTCAGCATGGCTCATCCTCCGCTGGTTACTTGGTCACCGGCCTGTACTTGGTCACCGGCCTGTACTTGGTCAGCGGCCCGTACTTGGTCACCGGAATGGCTCACCACAAGGTCGTCGCGGTGAATCATCGCCGATCGCGCTTCGTAGCCGAGCACCGTTTCGATCTCGGCTGTCTTCAAGCCAGCGATCCTTACGGCATCGGCGGCATCGTAGGCAACCAGTCCTCGCGCGATCTCGCGGCCTTCGGGCGACAGGATCGCCACCGTGTCGCCGCGCGAGAAATTGCCGCTGACCAGCTTGACGCCGGCCGGCAACAGCGACTTGCCCGACAGCAGCGCGCCGATCGCGCCGGCATCGACGGTCAGCCGGCCAGCCGGTTCGAGCTGCCCGGCGATCCACGTCTTGTAGCCCTTGACCGGATTGGCGCTCGGCCGGAAGAAAGTCGCCCGCTCGCCACGCTCGATCGCCATCAGCGGCGACAACCTCGTGCCTGATGTGATGATCATGGCGGTGCCGGCGGCGGTGGCAATCTTTCCGGCGTCGAGCTTGGTGCGCATGCCGCCGCGCGAAAGCTCCGAAGCGGCCGCACCTGCCATCGCCTCGATCTCGGCGGTGATGCGGTCAACGACCGGAATGAACCGGGCTTGCGGGTCGCGCGCCGGCGGCGCCGTGTAGAGCCCGTCAATATCGGAGAGCAGCACCAAGAGATCGGCGCCCATCATGGTGGCGACGCGCGCCGCCAGCCGATCGTTGTCGCCATAGCGGATTTCGGAGGTCGCCACCGTATCGTTCTCGTTGATGACCGGCACCGCCTTCATCTTGAGCAGCGTCGAGACCGTCGCCCGCGCATTGAGATAGCGGCGGCGCTCTTCGGTGTCGCCGAGCGTCAGGAGGATCTGGCCCGATTTCAGGCCGCCCTTGCCGAGCGCATCCGACCAGGCGCCGGCCAGCGCAATCTGCCCGACGGCCGCCGCCGCCTGGCTCTCTTCGAGCTTCAGCGCCCGCTTGCCGAGGCCTAAAATCGTGCGACCAAGCGCGATGGCGCCGGACGACACGACGAGGATCTCGGCGCCACCTTCGGTCAGCACGGCGATGTCGTCGGCAAGTGAGGCCAGCCAGTCGCGCTTCAGGCCGGTCGTGCGGTCGACAAGCAGCGCCGAGCCGATCTTGACGGTGATGCGCCGGTATTTTCTCAGCGACTGCGCGGCCATTCCTATCTCCAGCGCGTCTCGACCGGAGTGGCGACAGCTTCGCGCGCCTCGGCCACGACCGCCATCAGCGCCCGCAGAACGGCTTCAACGCCTTCGCCGGTGACCGCGGACAAAAGCATCGGCGCGCGGCCGGCGGCGCGTTTCAGTGACGCGACCTTCTTCCTGCGTGCGTCGGCATCGAGCGTGTCGACCTGGCAAAGTGCTACGATCTCGACCTTCTCGATCAGCCCGTGGCCATAGGCGTCGAGTTCGGTGCGCACGGTCTTGTAGGCCTTCCCCGGATTTTCTTCCTGCGCGGAGACGAGGTGCAGAAGGACGCGCGTGCGTTCGACATGTCCGAGGAAACGGTCGCCGATGCCGACGCCTTCATGCGCGCCTTCGATCAGGCCGGGAACATCGGCGATGACGAACTCGCGGCCGTCGATGCGGGCCACACCGAGGCCCGGATGCAGCGTGGTGAATGGATAGTCGGCGATCTTCGGCTTGGCCGCAGTCACGGCGGCCAGGAAGGTCGACTTGCCGGCATTGGGCAGGCCAACCAGGCCGGCGTCGGCGATCAGCTTGAGCCTGAGCCAGATGTTGAGCTCTTCGCCCGGCTGGCCGGGGTTGGCGCGGCGCGGCGCCTGGTTGGTCGAGGTCTTGAAATGCTGGTTGCCGAAGCCGCCATTGCCGCCCTTGGCAAGCAGGAAGCGTTGGCCGACCACGGTCAGATCGCAGATCAGCGTCTCGTTGTCCTCGGCAAAGACCTGCGTTCCCGCCGGCACTTTCAGCGTGACGTCGGCGCCCTTGGCGCCGGTCATGTTGCGGCCCATGCCGTGCGTACCGGTCTTGGCCTTGAAATGCTGCTGATAGCGATAGTCGATCAGCGTGTTCAGCCCATCGACCGCCTCCACCCAGACATCGCCGCCGCGGCCGCCGTCGCCGCCGTCGGGGCCGCCGAACTCGATGAACTTTTCGCGCCGGAACGACACCGAACCGGCGCCGCCGTCGCCGGAGCGGATGTAGACCTTGGCTTGATCGAGAAATTTCATCGGATTGCTGAGTTTCTACTAGTGGCCTTGCGGCATTGCTCTAAACCTTCGGCACTGCTCTAAACCAAGGTGAGGCGAAGGGCGAGGCTGTTTATGAACATGGCCGGAGTCGCAATGAAGCTCGTAACCTACAACATCCACTACGGCGTCGGCCTCGACGGCCGCTACGATGTCGGCCGCATCGCTGATGCCGTGCGGGGCGCCGACATGATCGCGCTGCAGGAGGTCTCGCGCAACAACCCCAACAATGGCGGCCGCGACATGGTGGCCGAGCTCGGTGAGTCGCTGCCCGAATACTTCGGCGTCTACGGCAGCAATTTCGAGGCCAATGTCGGCTCTCGCCTGGAAAACGGCCGCGCCATCACAACCACCTTCCAGCTCGGCAACATGGTGCTGTCGAAAACGCCCGTTCACCTGTCGCGCAATCTCCTCTTGCCGCGCAGCCGCAGTTTCGAAGTGATGAATTTCCAGCGCGGCGCGCTGGAGGCGCTGATCGAGACGCCGCTTGGTTTCATCCGCTTCTATTCCACGCATCTCGATCATCGCAGCCCGGTCGAACGCGCCAGCCAGATCCGGTTTCTGCGCCAGCGCCTGTTGAATTATGCGATCGAGGGCGGCGCGCTGTCGGGCGTCGCCGAAGTCGGCCTGCCGGACCTGCCTTGTCCCGAAGGCTTCATCGTCATGGGCGACTTCAACATGCTGGCCGGATCGCCGGAATATGTCGAACTCACCGGCCGCCTGGATCACGAATTCGGCATGCCTGTGACCGCCGATCTTGCCGTCGATGTCGCCCTGCGCCTTGCCGCCACAGGCGCCGATCTCGTCACCTGGGTCGACCCCAAGCGGCCTGACGACGCCAGCCGCCACAAGCGCATCGATTATGTCTTCACCAGCGCCTCGCTCGCCAAATCGCTGAAGCGCCTGTGGGTCGACCGGCAAGCGGTTGGCTCGGACCACCTGCCGGTCTGGGTCGAGATGGCCTGAACCCGAATTCGGTCCGCAATCTCCTAGGCGTGTTGAGATTCAGGTCAGGCCGAGCCGAGAGTGGTGGCTTCCGAGAACCGGAGCGGAGCGTACTTAAAGTACGTGAGCCCGCGCATGACCCCGAAATCGAGATCGATTTCGGAAAGGTCATGCGCAAAATCAAATACAGCGTCCTTTGCGCGCCCAATAGGGCGCGCGGCGCTGTAGGTAAGCGCAGGAAGTCGCCATTCGCAGGCCGGCCTTACCTGAATATCGACACGCCTAGAAATGGACCCAGTTGCGCAGGCTGGTCCAGGTCTTGCGATCGAGACGGTAGCGCTCGACGGGCACCTGGCCGGCGACGATCGAGTTCAGCATGCCCTGGCCGGCATATTGGAAGCCGCACTTGTGGATGACCCGGCGCGAGGCCGGATTGATGACCCGCGTCGAGGCATGCAGCACCTGGATCGCCGTCTTCTGGAAGGCGAGGTCGACCAGCGCATGCGCGGCTTCCGTCGCATAGCCGCGCTTCCAGTAGGGCTCGCCGATCCAGTAGCCGAGTTCCAGCCCGCGATCGGTGGTGTTGAGCCCGGCGCAACCGACGAACGTTTCAGTACCAGCCAGCGTCAAGGCATAGGCAATCCCGGCCCGGCGCGATGCCGTCATGGCGAGGAAGGCGCGTGCCTCGGCCTCGCCATAGGGATGAGGCATGCGGGCCAGCATTTCGGCGACGTGGCGGTTGTCGGCGAGCACCACCAGTTGCTCGATATCGCTTTCGCGCGGCGCCCGCAGGACCAGCCGCTCGGTCACCAGGACCGGACAATCTATCGCGTAACTTTCACCGTCTGTATCTTCCGCTTCGGCAACCATGTCAGTCCTCCAGGCACAAGAAAAAGGGGAGATGGAAACCCATCTCCCCTGATCCATTTCCTGGCTTGGCCAGACACCGGTTCCCGAGATGGGTGCCGGTGTTCTCGTACGGAACCGGCTACTCCGCGGCCTTCGTCATCGGGTTCACCGATACGTAGGTTCGGCCATTGGCTTTTTTGTTGAAGGTGACTGCGCCAGCTTCGAGCGCAAACAGCGTGTGATCCGTGCCAATGCCGACATTGGTGCCGGGATGCCACGTCGTGCCACGCTGACGAATAATGATGTTGCCCGGAATCACGGCTTCGCCGCCGAACTTCTTCACGCCGAGCCGCTTGGAATGGGAGTCGCGACCATTGCGCGACGAACCGCCAGCTTTCTTGTGTGCCATCTAACTAACTCCGATGCGCCGCAAGGGCGCTTAAAAGGTCTTATGAACGCGTTCGCGTTCCGTTTCAAGTCCGATCCGGCGACGATTGCGCCGGCGCGCCTTACTTCTTCGCCAGTTCCTTGGCCTGCTCGCGCCAGTCCATGATCTGGTCGGCGCTGAACGGCATATGCTCGTCGATCTTGGCGATATCCTTGTCCGACAGCTTGGCGATCTGGGCGAAGGTCGTGATGCCCTGCTCGTTCAACTGGCCGGCCGCAACCGGGCCGATGCCCTTGATCACGGTCAGAACGTCCGGCTCGCCCTTCGGCGCCTTGAACAGCGGCGCGGCAGTTTCGCTTGCCTTGGCTTCCTTCTTCGGCGCAGCCTCTGCCTTGGCTTCGGTCTTCGGCGCGGCTTCAGCCTTCGCCTCGGCCTTTGCAGCAACTTCGGCTTTCGCCTCGGTCTTTGCCGCGGCCTTCTTCGTCGGGCTGGCGCCACCCAGCAGGATCTCGGCGATCCGCACGGTGGTCAAAAGCTGACGATGGCCGATCTTGCGGCGCGAATTCTGCCGGCGGCGCTTCTTGAACGCGATGACAGTGCGGTTCTTGCCCTGTTCGACGACTTCGGCGGTGACCAGGGCGCCGTCGACGAACGGCGCGCCGAACGTCACATTCTCGCCCTCGCCATGAGCGAGCACGTGGCCGATCTCGACGATATCGCCGACCTGGCCTTCGACTTTTTCGATCTTCAGGAGATCGTTGGCGGCGACGCGATACTGCTTGCCGCCCGTTTTGATGACTGCGAACATTTTTTGCCTTTCGCTGTTCGGTCGGCCTTGATGAACCGCTTCAGGCGGTTCGGCCGTCTTTTTGTCAGTCTGCGGGTTCAAAAAGCAAGCGGCGCGGAAGAACCCTCCACGCCGATTGCGCGCTGTCCCTAACCGAAGGTTCGGCGCGAGTCAAGGCAAGCGGCCAGTAGCGAGCAGCCGAACGTTCAGGCCAAGCGCGCGGCAAAACAGAGAGCCGGGCGGCAAGCCCGACAAGAAGCCGGATCACCGGGCAGATTGGCCCTTGTAACCTCTCCGCCCAGCCGTTATCTAGTGCGCCGCGCCGGCAACGGCGGACCATGACCGCGGAGAGGTGGCAGAGTGGTCGAATGCACCGCACTCGAAATGCGGCATGGGTGCAAGCCCATCGGGGGTTCGAATCCCTCCCTCTCCGCCATACGACATTGTTTACATTGATAAAATTCAAAGAATAGGTTGCGCGCCCGCCATAAAGCCCGCCTACCGAAAACGGCGTATTCGCGGCACGTCAGCTTACGACACAAATATGCGGGGTTCATGCTTCGACCTGGTAGATGGCAGAGATCAACTTCGGCCTCGCTAAGCGAAGTCGTGGGGTTCATGCGACAGCGGAATCAGGATACGCGACTAGCACCCGTGCCGGTTCAACCTCGCCGTCGGGAAGTACCGATCGGTGCGGACCCAAGCGGATTCACGCTTGTCGGCAGCGGACGCCGGCGGTGGCGGTCAGCACCCGAGCAGGCTCCCCATTGTTGACGTCCGCTGCGCATCTGCGGCGACCGTCGCCATGTCCTCTGCTCCCGGGTTGACGGTGGTGTAGACGAGGAGCACTCTCGAATGTCAGCAGATGTGGTCAGGTTGAGTGTCGGCGAGTAGCAGAGGTCCAGCAACAATGACTTTGAGGCGAACCAGAGCTTACGCCGCATCCGGCTTGGTTCTAGCGGTTTGCACTGTGTTTGCTTGGCAGAACGCCACTGCTGCTCACAATTGCCACGCAGCCGCGACGCCTGGCGTCAATTGGCACGAGTGTGACAAGAAGCTTCTCATCCTAGAAGGACAGGACCTGAGCGGGGCGAACCTGTTCGGTGTTGATTTCACTTCGACCGACCTCAGGAACAGCAATCTCCTTGCGGCAAATCTTGAGAAGGCAACGCTTGTGCGTGCTTCCCTGGCCGACTCGACCGCCAAAGGCGCCCGGTTCGACAGAATCGAGGCCTACAGGACCGACTTCAGCCGTATGGACGCGCAGGGCGCTGTGTTTGCGAGCGCGGAAATGCAGCGCTCGAATTTCCAGGACGCCAATCTGACCAACGTTGATTTCACAAAGGCAGAATTGGGGCGTGCGCAGTTCCATGACGCCGATATCAGCGGCAGCCGCTTCTCGTTTGCCAATCTCGCACGGGCGGACTTCCGAGGAGCGACGTTCACCGCGTCGATAGACTTTGACCGCGCCTTTTTCTTTCTGACCCGTATCGAGGGCGTCGACCTTTCCAATTCGGCGGGTCTGTCCCAGTGGCAGCTCAACATGGCTTGCGGAGACGCCCGGACCGAGTTGCCTTCTGGCTTGACGAGGCCTGAAGATTGGCCCTGTCAATTCCAGCAGGAATAGTTGTCGGCAAGCGAACTGCGGCAATGCTGCACCCGACAGGATTCGAACCTTTCGGCAAGCCGCCTAACCCGAATGCCCTGCCGTTCCCGAGCGGTTGGGTTTTGCGTCTCGACATGCATGAACTCGTGCTTTCCGCACCGTTCGCAGAGGTGGCTAGTCCACCTCCTGCTCAGAAGGAAGGATCATAGCATGAGTGACGAACTGATCCGCCTTCCGGATGCGATGGAGCCCGTCACGCGCCCCGGCATTATACACCATCGGTGCGAGCATCCCGGCTGCGCCAAGAATGCGGGATGGGGCTTTGCCAAGCCGAGGCAGACGCCGCACTGGTTCTGTTTCGAGCACCGCGCCGACGGCGAGCGATATCTGTGAGGAAACCTTAATGCCCAGACAGTTGGACCCCTCCCTCTCCGCCAGTTTCGCCGATTCTACGCTATTCTGCGAAATAACTGCCCAATCACCGCCGATAGCCGAACGAGCTTCTGCGCGGTTTGACTTGAGCGGACACGACTCGCCTCCGACCATTCTTAGTTGCCGAACTTAATGCCGAAATAGGGCAAGGTCGCGATCTAAGGAGCACCATCATGAGCATAGCGAGCGACGCCCGTTTCTGGGACCGGAGTTCACGAAAATACGCCAGGGGTGCGATTGCGGATCAGGCCGGATTTGAGCGCACGCTGGACCGGACCCGTGCCCTGTTGGGACCAGGCGACAGGGTGTTGGAACTGGGCTGCGGAACAGGAACAACGGCGCTCCGGCTGGCGAGCGATGTTCAAAACTATCTTGCCACGGATATTTCCGCTGGAATGATCGCGATTGCCAATGAGAAACATGCCGCTGGCCCCATCCCGGCGCTTGTCTTCCGCATCGCGACCGTAGAAGCGCTTATGCCTGACGCGGCGCAGTTTAACGCGGTTCTGGGATTCAACTATCTCCATCTGGTCCGCGACCTGCCTGGCACGCTGCGCCGCATCCACGCCTTACTTGCAGCGGAGGGCCTGTTCATCTCCAAGACACCTGCGTCGGGGATATGAACCCACTCATCCGGCTTGCCTTATTGCCCGCGATGCGCGCGATCGGCAAAGCACCCTATGCAGGCGTCTTCCGGACGGCAGACCTGAGCCAGCATATATCTGCTGCGGACTTCGACGTTCTTGCCACTGAAAGCCACGCAACGAAGGGCAACGACAGCCGTCCCTAAATCGTGGCGCGCAAGAGGACGTGAACGGCCGAGGCTGCAGTGTATCAGTTAGGGTTGCTGTATTGCTGCGAGCTTCCAGTCGCCACCGTTCTGGCGCGTGAAGGTCCACAATTCGGTTGTTTCCGTCGGCCGATCGGCTTCGCCGGCGACGATCTTGCCGCTGGCGCGATCGCGCATCACGTCAAGAGACTCGTAGCGCAAGGCAGCCGTCGCGTAGTCGCGATCATCTTCCCGCCAGCTCTCCGCAATATCGGCCTCCAACAGGCTGACGTTCGACACCTCGTTCCTGATGCCCTTTTTGGCATTGTCGGCAAGTTCTTCGGACAAGTACGACACCATCTCGGGGGTCGCCAGCCGGCGCAAGCCAGCATGGTCTTCACGCCCAAATGCTTCCTGAACCTCCGTCAACCGTTGCTGGAATGTATCGAGATCGGTCGGCATCATTGTAATTTCATCGGAGGCTGGAGCCGTCCCGCCAAATCCAGACCCGATGCCTGGAATGGGGAAAGATGAGACGTTGTCCGCCTCGGGCTGGGCTGCCGCGTTTCGCCCAAAGTTCCCCATGCCCCGCGGAACACCGGCCATGGCGGGCGCCTGGTTGCGTGCCGATTGCGACCGGAAAAAGCGGATGGCCAACATGATCGCGCCGCCGATCAGCAGTCCTTGAAGCAGCAGGCCCAACATGCCAGCCAAGCCGCCGAACCCCTGGCCCAAAAGAAGTCCGATCAGACCGCCGAGCAGCAGGCCACGCATCATCGAACCGCCGAGGCCGCTGAAGATCCCTGGTCGTTGGGCTGCCGGTGTCTGGCGGGCCGCATTGTTCGTTGCGGTATTGGGCGTCATCGAGCGCTCGACCGGCGCGGCCGGCTGTGGCGCCGTCCTGGTCGGCGGGACCGACTGGAAAGTACGCGTGCCGCGGCTGCCGAAGCTGCCGCCACGGCGCGCCTCGGCGTAATCGGCCGTGACCATGGAAAATGCCAGGAACAGTCCTGCAAACAAAACTGCAAACCGGCTCGAACGCGAAATCATCATAGCAAATCCCTAAGCGACACTCTGGCGCTCATATGGGGTGCGCCGATCGGAAATGTCAGTGACCCGCATCTTTCGCGTTCGGCCATCCAGGCGAATTCCAGGACCGCCTCGACGCCAGACACACCAGTATTCAGTGCGCCTTGGCAAGTCGGGCTTGCAGCCGTTGCGAAGCCCAGCCCGCCGACGATCCCAAGGCACCGGCGCCGGCCAGTTCCGAGATAGCGGCCAGCGACGGTTCTGCATGCGAGGCGAAGAAGGCGATCAGACCGAGAAACCATGCCGGGATGTTGTCGAGGGCTCGGACCGCGCGCATGGAGACAACCACCATTGCCACGACGAAGACGACAAGGAGCAGGGCGAAGGGGCCCATCATCGGTGTCAGGCCCCGAAGCGCCAGCACAGCTCCGGCACCAAGCGCCAGACCGCTGAGCAGGCAGAGCCACGTATAGATGCCCTGCTGGGCCGAGATCGGTCGCGTGAAGTAGGCAACCCAGCCGATGAACATGGCCCAGGGCGCAATGCCAAGATGAAAACTGGTGAAGGCGGCGGTGGACGCGACCGCCGCGGCAATGGCGCCAAAGCCGAGGAAGACAAGCGATGGCTTCCAGCCCGATGCTGCCGGGGTGATGTTGGTCATGATCTTTGCTCCGAATGGGTTGGGGATAGGAACGGCCGGAGCAGCGAGGTTCCGGCCGCTTCCGATGACCCGCTCAAGCGTTGACGCGCGGGTGGAGCAGATCGTCCAAGCCGATGTTCCGGTACATATCACGGCGCATGCGGTCAGCGACGCCATTGACGATCTCGGCGCCGTCCTGCGACGGATCGACATGGACGCGGAATGGGCGCTTGCCGAACGGCGCGTCCACCACGCGAACGATCTCGCGGGCCACCTCGGCGGGATCGGCATCGGCAGGTTCAAGACCGGCCAGCCCTTTGAGCGCCTGGTCGGCGACGCCCGCATAGGGACCGGCCTCATATTCCGCCACGCGCGCCTCGTCGAATGGCTTGCCCGAATGGGCGAAGTGGTTGGTGCCCTTGGTGAAGGCACCGGGGACCATGATGGTGGTCTCGATGCCCCAGCGGGCGAGCTCGGTTGAATACGACACAGCGAGCGCATCCATTGCGGCTTTGGCTGCAAAATAGGGCGCGAGAAACGGCGGCGTGCCGCCGCGTGTCGAAGACGACCCCACCCAGACCAGGAGGCCCTTGCCCTGGCCGCGCATATGCGGCAGCGCAGAGCGGTTCACGCGCTGTGCGCCGAGCACGTTGACGTCATATTGCTGGATGAATTGATCCGGGGTGAAGGCCTCGGCAGGGCCGAACACCATATGCCCGGCATTGTGGACGATGACGTCGAGGCGGCCCGCGCCTCTCAGAACATGAGCGATACCGCTCTCGGCGGAAGCGTCGGACTGGACGTCCAGCTCGACGGTGCGCAGGTCGAGACCATGGTCCTTCGACCACGCGGCGACTTCGGCGACGCGAGGCGCATTGCGGCCTTCGGTTTCGCGCATGGAGGCATAGACGGTGTGGCCGGCTTCGGCCAGAGCGCGGGCGGTCATGAGGCCGAAGCCCGACGAGGCGCCGGTGACGAGGATGATTTGCTTGGACATAGTAACGATCCCTTCGAAATGTTTCGAACGCTGGATGGATGGGGGGTTCTGGTATGCTCGTCCGGCCGGGGATCAGATGATCCCGCCGTTGGCGCGCAGCGTCTGGCCGTTGATCCAGGAGCCGTCTGACCCGACGAGGAAGGCGACGGTGTCGGCGATGTCCTCGGGCTGGCCGAGACGCTCCAGCGGCGCCAGCTTCGCAAGGCGGTCGATCACCTCCTGCGGCTTGCCGTCAAGGAAGAGCTTGGTAGCCGTCGGCCCGGGGGCTATCGCGTTGACAGTGATGTTCCGGCCGCGCAGTTCCTTGGCAAGAATTGGGGTCATCGCCTCGACCGCGGCTTTGGTGCTGGCATAGACGCCATAGGTCGGCTGAAGCAGCCCCACAACGCTGGACGAGAAGTTCACGATCCGGCCGCCATCGCGAAGACGCTTGGCCGCCTCACGCAGGGTGTTGAACGTGCCCTTCAGGTTGATCGCGATCTGGCGGTCGAACAGCGTATCGTCGCTGTCGGCGATCGTCGCGAGCGTCATGATGCCGGCATTGTTGATCAGCACGTCGACGCCGCCAAAGGCGGTCTCGGCAGAGTCGAACATGCGGCGTACGGCCTGCACATCGGAGATGTCGGCCTGCGCGGCGACGGCTCGCCCGCCGACTGCCTTGATCTTGGCAACCACCGCCTCGGCCGAAGCAGCGTTGCCGGCATAGTTCACCACAACAGTGAAACCGTCTTTGCCGAGGCGTTCGGCAACAGCTGCGCCGATACCGCCCGAGGCGCCCGTCACGATAGCGACCTTCTGTGTCTGATTGGTCATTGTCTGTCTCCTTCATCGTCGGCGCCGTCGTGGCTCCCGATGAACGCAGAATGCATCTTCCGCCTGAGGAGATAATCATGCATAATTCGGCATCACTATCCGACAGGTCGTACAATGGATCGTTTCGACGCCATGCGCGTCTTCACCCGCATCGTCGAGCGCAGGAGCTTTACCAAAGCCGCCGATGACCTCGGTCTGCCGCGCTCATCCGTGACAGACGCTGTGCAGGGACTGGAGGCGCGGCTTGGTGTCCGGCTGCTGCAGCGAACCACGCGTCAGGTCAGCCCGACACTGGATGGCGAGGCCTATTACCAACGATGCGTCAGCCTGATCGCCGATATGGAGGATGCCGAGGGCGCCTTCGTCGGCGCCAAACCGTCAGGCCTCATCCGCGTCGACGTGCACGGCACGCAAGCGCGGCACTTCCTTTTGCCCGGCCTGCAACGCTTTCGCGAAATGTACCCCGGCATCCGCCTGCATTTCAGCGAAGCACACCAGCCCGTCGATCTGATCCGGGAGGGGTTCGATTGTATTTTGAGAGCGGGCGAGTTAGCCGACAGTTCGCTGATCAAGCGACGGCTGGCGACGCTGGAGCGCGGCACCTTTGCCAGCCCGGACTACCTCCAACGGCTTGGCACCCCGGAAACGCCCGAGGGCCTCGACGGCCACGAAATGATCGGGCTGCTCGCTCCCGACACCACCGAGGTCATTCCTCTGGCATTCCACATCAAAGGGAAAGTGCATCGCATCACGCTGCCTGCCATGATGACGGTGACCGGCCCGGAGACGAACGTCGCCGCCGCGTGCCTCGGCCTTGGGCTGATCCAGGTGCCGCGCTATCGTGTCGTCTCGGAACTGGCGAACGGTTCCCTTGTCGAAGTCCTGTCCGACTTTCCGCCGACACCGCTGCCGGTTCACGCGCTTTATTCGCACAAGCACCAACTGTCGCCGCGTTTGCGGGTGTTCATCGACTGGGTGGCGCAGCAATTCCGCGACAGGACCGCACCCACAGAATGATGCCTTCTCCACGCGCAGACGATGCTTGGATCGCTTGGCAGTGGAGCTTTGAGCAACCTGCCGCCTTGAGGAGAATTTTCCAAGAACCGCCTCTCCACCAGGCACGGCAGCTGACCGTGATCCTTCTGCCACCTTGTGCGTTGTCGCCTTTGGGCACGCCGAGGGAGACGAACGGTGTTTGCAGGTTTCAGCGCCACCAGCTTGCAACTGGACGACACGACCATTTTCGCAAGGGTTGGCGGAACCGGTCCGCCGCTGCTGCTGCTTCATGGTTTTCCCGAAACGCATCTGATGTGGAGGGATATCGCCGTGGCCTTGGCGCCGCGCTTTACGGTGATCGCCGCCGATCTTCGAGGCTATGGGCAAAGCCGCTGCCCGGTCTCTCTCTGCAGAGGTCAGGGACGCCTATGTCGAGGCGCTTCGCGATCCCGTTCATGTTCATGCGATTTGCGAAGAGTATCGGGCCGCTGCGACGATCGATCGTGAACATGACGCGCTGGATCAGGCAAATGGTGGTCGCATTGAGTGTCCGCTGCTGGCACTTTGGAGTAGCGAAGGCGGCCTGGAGAACTGGTATGCGGAGGGAGGCGGACCGCTGGGTATTTGGAGGAAATGGGCCGACAGCGTTGCAGGAAGCCCTGTCCCGGGCGGGCACTTCTTTCCAGAGGAGCACCCTCGCCAGACCGCAGCGGTTCTTTCGAAATTCTTCGAGGATAAATAGGGGGAATGACGCCCAAGGCAGAGTGTTGTAGAGCTCCACATGCTTCAATTATGCAGAACCTCGGGAATGCTCGGCGGTCCGGGATCGAGGATCTCTCTGGTATTCGCCCACCCGCGTCAAATCTGCTGATAAAAATGAAAGTCATTTCTACAGCCACGCCTCTGATATGCAGCTTCGCCCTTCTCGGAGGTTGCGCATCGCCCCTCCACGCGTCCTTTGACCCCGCGAAGTACGACAGGATGAGTTGCGTCGAACTCAACGTGGCCATGGGCGAAGTCGCCAAGGAGATGTCGGCCACAGCGATCACTCGGGGCAAAGTCGCGAAAACCAATATTCCGGACTGGCTATGGGGCGCTCGGCGTGTCGCCTCTACCGTCACTGCCCGCCAGAGCGCGAAAATCGAACGCTTGCGGCAGCAGGAGGCTGCGATCGCAGCGGCGAGACGAAGCAAGTGCTGATTTGCGGCGCCGGCGTCAGAGCCTGCAGCCGAAGACCGAAAAATGATCAATTTCGCAGAACATGGCATTGGAGCCGAGGCTCGACGGCTCCGTGAATTCGGTCATCCTCACCGTCACGGCTTCAGTCTCGGCGATACGGCCAAGCCGAGGAAAAGATAACGGCCTGGTTGAGGCGCAGGATGTCCGCGTCGTCCAATCGCCCCATAATCGCGCCGATCTTGGACTTCGGGACCGTGGTGATCTTGTCCACCATCAGTCGGCAGACGGCGAGCAGCCCATTTGCGCTCGTTCCGGTTCGACGGCCAGACGCAGATGGCAATCGAATCCGTCGCATCGAAACTGTCATCATGGAAGATGACGACAGGACGCGGTTTGGGGGCGTAGTCCTTGCCGCCGGCGACCGTCCAGATATCGCCACGCTTCATTGGTCACCCCAATCCGATATCGCGTCCCAATCTGAAATCACGTCAATGAACGCCTGATCCTCGTTTGCATGGGCGCTTGCCGCGACCGCGAGTGACTGGCGATGCGCTTCCGAACGGAAGCCCGGCGCACGCACGTCTGGCACCCAGATCTGTATCGGGTGCAGACCTTGCCGGCGCAGACGCTCGCAATGTTCCCGCACCCTCATGCCTGAGGACTTAGGTTTCGATGCCGAGGCCAGGACGATTCTCCCACAAATGGTTACATGTAACCTGTGGCAGACGGCGAGCTTTGACGAGTCCCTTCGTCGGAAAAGCGCACGCCGGAGCTACGACTACAGCTGCATATAATGCTGGCCATCGCTGGCCCGTGACTCCGTACCATTGCGTGCCATGTTATCCTATTGGCTTCAGCCGTTCGATGAAGCTACCCTTGCGGATATGCCTTTCGCGGATCGCCTGCAGCCGGCGGGCGAAGTCGCCAATCGTCCCTCGCTCTTCGGCAATCGCCTTGAGGTCGAGCAGAAGACCGGCGCCCGTATCGTAGCCAGGAGCGTTGCGGCGCTCGATTTCGGTCTCCACCTCGCGCCACACGGTTTCGCCGCGCCGCATGATCGCATCGAGCCGGGCGCGGCGGGCGCGTAACTCTTCCGCCGCCCGCCGTCTCCTTTCGGCCTCTTGCCGCTCGCTTTGCTCGCGCTCGCGGGCCTCACGGATCGCATCGGCGCGGGCGCGCAGTTCGCCGGCCGAGCGCGGAGCGACGGCGGGTTGAGCCGCCGAGGTCTGCAACGCCTGGCGATCCCGAACGAGCGCCCTAAGCTCACTCGCCACATGCGGATCGCCCTCGGCCAGTCGAGCAAGCAGCGTCGTTTTCTCACGATCAGGCAAATCGGTAAGGGAACGCCGGATGATATCCGATGACAATGGGTCCTCCGCCGGCGTGCCGGCGGGACGTTCGGCCGCCGCCTCGACGAGATCGGCATCGAGACGGAAGAACCGCGCGAAAGCGTCGAGCGCGCCAGTCATCGGGCCGATCCCCGGCAACGGTTCCGCCTCGTCCGGCTCGATGGAACCGGCCTCGACCGCCATCAGCCACAGCAGGTAGAAAAGCCTCAGGTCGCCGCCAAGCACATCCGCACGCAGCGGCGCGAGCGCCTCGAGCCAGTCCGCTTCGTCCTCCCAATAGCCCTCGGGCTCCAGTTCCTCGCACAGGATGTCGACGATCAGATTTTCACCCGATGTCGTGACATCGACGCAATCGACCGAGTGGAGAAATCCGTCGAGACGCCGCCGATCGACCAGCCGCTTCGGCAGACGGATAATCAGGCGGTGCGTGCCCCAATTGGCCAGATAGAGATGGAGATCGAACCAGCGCTCCATCAACTCGACCGGGTCGCCTTTGAAGTCGCCCCACTCGTAGGAATTCGTGAAGCTCGTGGCGGTGATCCGCGCCCGCGTCGAAAGCGACCGCAGCGACCGCCGGTCCGCTTCGCTCAGTGGACGGTCGATCGCCCGAAACTCGTAATATTGGTATTCGCTCATGACCGCGTTCGCTCGGTTCTGTAATGGCCGACGCCGACACCGCCAGCAGGCCGGCGATAGTGATTCAGACTGGATGCAGAATACCGTCCGTTTCGAGAATGCGAAGCGCCTCGAAGAGCGTCTTGCCGGCGTAAAGCCGCCACCATTTGCCCGTGTGCCGCATCCAGTAGATATCGAATTGATCTGGCCCCACGCGATCGATTCTGGCGAAAGCCGCGTTGAACTCCTCACCGCGATTGTGTTCCATGCCCGACCGGTAGCGCTGCATGAAGCGGTATCGACCCGCGGCCCAGGAACCGCGGATATCGATCACGTAATTCCATTCGGTCGGTCGGATCTCGGGCAGGAACCGGGGTTTCAGGACGTCACGGATGAACATCTCGCAGGCCGCGACGATTGCTTGTTTTTCCCGCTCGTCGGCCACGGCCAGCCTTCCGGCAGGCGACGCGACGACCCATTGTTTCCTCTTGGCCACGGCTTGATCCACCCTTGCGCTAGTGATTCATCTCATATGCGGGTAGCGATATTCTGCCGATTCACGGGAGACCAGCAACCATAAAACCGGACCAGCGGGCAAGGAAATGGAGCGCCAAAACGGCCAAGCTGGCATGCAAGGTCGGCAAGAACTGATGATTAGCTGGATTCGTGGGTGATAGCGCGGACACTTTACTTGCTTGATCCGGCACGGTCCGCCGTCAGGGTGATCGAGCCCTCAACCCAAGCCACCGGATTGATGCGCGGCGATTGCGCCTAGGAATATCTGGCCGAATTCCCTGAGCTTCGCGGCGCCGACGCCATTGACTGCGGCGAAGGCGTCGAGGTCGCGCGGACAGCGTTCGGCCATGTCGATCAGTGTACGATCGGAGAAGATCACGAAGGCCGGCACCTGGCGCTCGCGGGCGAGACGCAGCCGAACCGCCTTGAGCGTGGCCAAAAGCGCCGTATCCAGGACTTCCGTGCCCGCGGCGGTATCCGGGGTGGGACGTGTCTTGCCACGAGGTGCGCGGCGCGGCGCCTCTACGCGATACCGGAACGGGACCTCGCCACGGGCCAGCTCAAGGCCCTTTTCGGCGATCGCGAGCCCGCCATGGCCGCCTGGGTCCAACGTCAGGAACCCTCCCGCGACGAGTTGGCGCACCAGCGACAGCCAGACATTTTTCTTGTGCGCCACACCGGTCCCGAAGCTGGCAAGCCTGCGGTGGTTCCTGGCCAGGACCTTCTCGCTTTCATGGCCGAGCAGAACATCGACGATATGGCCAGCACCAAAGCGCTCGCCGGTCTGCGCGATCGCCGCGAGGATGATTCGTGCCTCCGCCTCACCGTCCGCATGCGGCGTCTGGTCAAGGCAGTTGTCGCAATTGCCGCAAGGCATTGCTGTTTCGCCGAAGTAGCCAAGCAGGATCTGGCGACGGCACTGGGCCGTTTCGCAATACCCGATCAACGTATCGAGCCGACCATGCGCGCGTCTTTTGTGCTCCGCCGGCGCGTCCTCGTCTTCGATGAAAAGCCGCCGCATGCGGATATCACCGAGACCGAAGAGCATATGTGCCTCGGCAGCCCGCCCGTCGCGGCCCGCGCGCCCGATTTCCTGATAATAGGCTTCGAGGCTGCCCGGCAGATCGGAATGGAAGACATAGGCGACGTCAGGCTTGTCGATACCCATGCCGAAGGCGATGGTCGCCACCATCACGACGCCGGACAAGGTCATGAAGCTGTTCTGGTTGGCCTCGCGCGCCTCTTTGCTCATGCCGGCATGATAGGCCAGGGCGCGCACGCCGTTCCGGTCGAGGAACGCCGCCATCTCTTCCGTCTTCTTGCGCGACAGGCAATAGACGATCCCGCTGCGGCCGGCATGACGCTGCACGAACCCCAGCAATTGGCGCTTGCCGTCCTGCTTGGCCTCGATGCCAAGCTTGATGTTCGGTCGGTCGAAACCCAGCACCAGGGTTTCGACGCGCCCAGCGAACAGCTGTGCGGCGATGTCGGTGCGCGTCGCCTCGTCCGCCGTCGCCGTCAGCGCAATGATCGGCACTTCAGGGAAAATGCCGCGCAGCCGCGACAACTCTTCATATTCGCGCCGGAACGCCGGACCCCATTGGGAGATGCAATGCGCCTCGTCTATAGCGATCAGCCTGATATCGAGCCTGGCCAGCGCCTCGAGCATCCGCGGGGTCATGAGCCGCTCCGGCGCAAGATAGAGCAGGCGCGTCTGGCCCGCTGCAACGCGGCGCCATGCGGCGACATTGGCATCGCGGTCGAGCGAGGAATTGATCGTATCGGCGGCCACGCCGGCAAGACGCAATGCGGCGACCTGGTCCTGCATCAGCGCCACCAGCGGCGAAACGACGATGGTGAGCCCGCCCAGGACCAGTGCCGGGACCTGGTAGCAGAGCGATTTGCCAGCGCCGGTCGGCATGACAGCCAGCACATGGCGCCCGGCCAGCAGTGCCTCCGTCACAGCGTCCTGGCCGGGACGAAAATCGTCGAAGCCGAACACATCCTTCAGGACGCGCCGCTTGGGATCCTCCGCCGGGACGCTCGCCGCCGATACCTGCATCAGGGAATTTTTATGATCGGCGCCGCCCGAAAAGGCAGTATGGGAACGGCCAGGGGCAGCGGCGACGTGACCTGCCAAAGCTCCCTGGCGAATCGCCAGGTGACTGCCTGGACAGCCGATTCGAACATTCGAACGCCCCTCAAGTCCTGTCTCCGTCGGCACCGTCTGAAAGGATATCTCCCTCATTGGCGGATATGCGAGCGTGATTCCAGCCTCTATTCGCTTTGGCTGTGAATATCGCGCGCCGGCTCGGGCCGATTAATCCTATCTTCACCATGATTCGGCAGATTCAGGTCCTGCGGTGATGTTTTGAGTACCGCGGCGCCACAAGCGCCCAGGCAACACGCCCGCGTCTCTCCGGAGGCGCGGGCTTTTCGTTTGCGGGATATGCTGGAAGGCGCAAACAGGCGGTCCTGCTCTTCGACACGCGCCGCGGCGCAATGACCGCTTTCAGTCTCTCCGCAGCTCAGTCGAGGAAATCGGCGCGGTGCGGCGTAAAGCTGTCGACCAGGCGGCCGGCCTCGAGCGCCTTGACGCCATGGACCAGGTTGGAAGGGACAATGAAGCTGCTTCCCGTTTCCAGGATCTCGGTCCTGCCGTCGATGGTGACCTCGAAGCGGCCTTCGGCGACGTAGCTCGCCTGGACATGCGGGTGCGAATGCAGCGCACCGATACCGCCCTTGTCGAAACCGAACTCGACCATCATCAATTCGTCCGTGTGCAGCAGTACACGCCTGCGATTGCCATCCGGCGTCGGCTTCCATGCACCCTCGCCGGCGTGCGAAAAGATCTTCGTTCCGGTCATCGCCAAATCCTCATCATTGCTCCTCATCGCGCCAGCCAGCCGCCGTCCACCGGCACCACCGCGCCATGCATGTAGTTGGACGCCGGCGCCAGCAGGAAGACGGCCGCGTCGCCGATGTCTTCCGGCTCGCCCCAACGCCCGGCCGGAATGCGCGCCAGGATGGCGGTACTGCGGTCTGGATCGGCACGCAGCGCCTCGGTGTTGTTGGTCTCGATATAGCCGGGCGCAATGCTGTTGACGTTGATGCCTTTCGACGCCCATTCGCAGGCGAGCAACCGGGTGATGCCGAGCACGCCGTGTTTCGAGGCGGTATAGGAGGCAACGCGGATGCCGCCCTGGAAGCTCAGCACCGATGCGATGTTGACGATCTTGCCGCGCCGCTCCGGATCGGCAAGCACGCGCTTGGCGAAGCTCTGGCTGAGAAAAAAGACCGTCGTCAGATTGACGTCCATGACGTCGTCCCAATCGGCTTGCGTCAGATCCACAGCGTCGGCGCGCCGGATGATGCCGGCATTGTTGACCAGTCCGTCGAGCGGCCCGGTTTCGTCCCAGATGCGATCAAGCATCGCCTGGGCGGCGGCATGATCGGCAAGATCGCAGCGCACCGCCTCGAAGCGCCCGCCCGCCGCAGCGATCTTTTCCGCCGTCTCGTCCATCGCCGAACGGCCGACGCCGACCACAGCACCACCGGCGCGGGCAATCGACAGGGCGATGCCTTGGCCGATCCCGGTGTTGGCGCCGGTGACGAGAATGCGTTTGCCGGCCAGGCTGAAAGCCGAGAGGTCGCTCACCGCAGCTCTTCCATCGCTACCGGATCGACATCGGTGTAGTCGACATTGTCGCCGGCCATCGCCCAGATGAAGGCATAGTTGGATGTGCCGGCGCCCGAATGGATCGACCACCCCGGCGACAGCACCGCCTGTTCGTTGCGCATGACGAGATGACGTGTCTCGTCCGGTTCGCCCATGAAATGGAACACACGCGCCGTCTCCGGCAGGTCGAAATAGAGGTAGGCCTCCATGCGCCGGTCATGCACATGGCACGGCATGGTGTTCCAGACCGAGCCTGACGCAAGCTGGGTCATGCCGACGACGAGCTGGCAGGTTTTCACGCCTCCGGCATGGATGAACTGGAAGATCGAGCGTTCGTTGCAGGTCGCCTGGCTGCCGAGATCGAGCCGCTTGGCATCGCCGATGCGGATCAGCTGGCTTGGATGGCTCTGATGCGCCGGCGCGCTGAGCAGATAGAACTTGGCCGGCTCGGCTGGGTTGACTGAGGCGAACGACACCTCGTTGGCGCCCATGCCGAGATACAGCATGTCGCGCGGCTGCAGCTCGTATGACTGGTCGCTCGCCTTCACGATGCCGGCGCCGCCGATATTGACGGCGATCATTTCGCGGCGATCGAGAAAATTCTTTGTCCCGGTCGGCTTGATCGCCTCCAGTGGCAGCGGTGTCCCGGCAGGCATGGCGCCACCGACGATCATGCGGTCGTAGTGAGTGTAGGTCAGGCCGATGCGGCCGAGCTGGAACAGGCCTTCGATCAGGAAATTATGACGAAGCTCGTCCGTCCCCATAGCCGCGGCGGTAACAGGGTTGATGGCGAAACGCGAGGTGAAGTCGGTGTGATTGTCAGTGTGATTCATTGCTGTCCCATTGGGCTGCCTCATTGGTCATTCGGTTGCCGCGGCCTTGACCGAGTCGGCATAAAAATTCTGACGTGCGTGCAGGCGCTCGCGATAGCGCTGCTGGCTCGCGGTGAGATGGGCGCGCATGGCTTCGCGAGCGGACTCGGCATCGCCTGTCATGATGGCGTTCAGGATCACCAGATGCTCGCCTTGCAGCCCGCGCTGATAGGCGTCGGACTGGGCCAGCTCGGTGGACCACGGCGACGTCACGTCGCAAGGAATGGCGCGCCGGCCGAGCACGTCCAGCATCTCGACATAGAATGGATTGTTGGTGGCGCTGGCGATCGCGCGGTGGAAGGCAAGGTCGGCCGGACCCGTCGGCTCGCTGTTCAAGAGCAGCCGCTCGAACTCGAAGAACGCCTCCTGGATCGCTGCTTCCTGCGCGGCATTGCGACGGATAGCGGCGAGCCCGGCGGACTCGATCTCGATCGCCAGGCGCACCTCGAGCACGTTGAGCGCGATCGAATCCTTGCTGCCCATATCCGCGGCCAGCGTGCCGAACATCGTCGAGATATGCTCGGTGACGAAGACCCCGGCGCCCTGGCGCGGCTCGACCAGACCGTCGGCGGCAAGCTTGGCCAGCGCTTCGCGGATGACGGTGCGGCTGACCCCGAAGGTTTCGGTCAGCTGGCCCTCGGTGGGCAGCTTTTGACCCGGCTGGATCCCGCCCCCCTGCAACTGCTTGCGGATCGCCGCGACCACGGTCTCCGACAGCTTGGGCTTGCGTTCGATCTTCAGGCTGGTCGCGATATCCGATGCCATTGCCAACCCCTATTTGAACACGCTCGGCAACCATAGCGAGATGGCCGGGATATACGTGACGAGCCCCAGTACCACGATGCCGGCCCCATAGAACGGCCAGATCGAGCGCATCGCTTCCCAGACGGATATCTTGCCCACTGCGCACGCCACGAACTGCACCGCGCCCACCGGCGGCGTGTTCAGCCCGATGCCGAAGTTGAGGATCATGATGACGCCGAAATGCACCGGATCGACGCCGTAGGCCTGCGCCACGGGCAGGAAGATCGGCGTGCAAATGATGATCGTCGGCCCCATGTCCATGAAGGTGCCGAGGAACAGCATCAAGAGGTTGAGCAGGAGGAGCACGACCAGCGGATCCTCCGAGATCGCATTCATCGAGGCTATCAGCGCTGCCGGCACTTTCAGGAAGGCCATCAGCCACGAGAACGCCGCCGCCATGCCGATGATGAGCAGCACCATGGCCGTGGTGCGCACGGCACCATGGGTGGCATGAACGAAACCTTCCCAAGTCATCTGCCGGTAAACCAGGACTGTCACGAGCAACGCATAGATGACGGCGATGCAGGAACTCTCGGTGGCCGTGAAAACGCCCGATCGCACGCCGCCGAAGATGATCGCGATCAGCAGCAGGCCGGGCACCGCGACAGCGAAGAGATGCGCGACGGCGGCGAAGCCCGGAAACGGCTCGGTCGGATAACCGCGGGAGCGCGCCACGAAGTAGGCGGTGATCATCAGTGCGAGAGCCAATAGCAGCCCCGGGATGATGCCGGCCGTGAACAGGTCGGCGATCGAGATCTTTCCGCCTGCCGAGATCGAGTAGATGATCATGTTGTGCGACGGCGGCAGGAGCAGCGCGATCAGCGCCGCCATCGACGTGACGTTGACGGCGTAATCCGCTCCATATCCACGCGCCTTCATCTGCGGGATCATCAAGCCGCCTACCGCCGCTGCCTCCGCCACCGCGGAGCCGGAAATGCCGCCGAACAGTGTAGCGGTCGCGATGTTGACCTGCCCGAGGCCGCCGCGCATGTGGCCGACGAGCGAGCCGGCGAAGGCAACGATCTTGCTGGCGATGCCGCCGCGCACCATCAAGTCGCCGGCGTAGATGAAAAACGGAATGGCCAGCAGCGAAAAGACGCTCATGCCGGAATTCAGGCGCTGGAACACGATGAGCGGCGGCAGGCCCATGTAGAGGACGGTGGCAAAGCTTGCGACGCCGAGGCAGAACGCGATCGGCGTGCCGATAAGCATCAGAACGGTGAAGACGCCAAAGAGTATCCAGAGTTCCATGGCGTCAGACCTTCACGTTCGCTGTGTCGAGTTCGGCTGCGACTTCCGCGGGCGGCAGTTCATCGAGCGCATCGTCGATCGGCGCACCGGAAAGGCGAAGCACGATGCGCTCCAGCGTGAAGAGCACAATGAGCGCGCCTCCCGCGACAAGCGGGACGTAGTCCCAGCCCCCCGATATGCCGAGCGACGGCAAGGTGGCGCCCCAGGTCAATGCGACCAGCTGGCTGCCGTACCAGATCATGCCGATGCCGAAGGCGAGCGCGACGAGGTCCGAGATCATCCTCAGCCAACGCTTGCCGCCTTTCGGCAGCACGTAGAGCAAGACGTCGAAGCCGAGGTGATAGTTCTCGCGCACCCCGACGGCAGCGCCGAGGAAAATGAACCAGCTCATCAGCATTACCGAGCCCTGCTCGGTCCAGCTCGGCGAGCGGTTCAGAACGTAGCGGCCGAACACCTGCCAGGCGACGAAGGCGGTCATCAGCACCAGCCCGACGCCGGCAATCCACAGCGCCGCCGTGCTGACACGCGACATCACCCGCGCGATGCCGGACAGGGGCGGTTTCTGTTCTGAGCTGGAGGTCACCGGTTCTCTCCGCAAGAGGATGGCGGCGCGGAATGCCCGCGCCGCCGCTTGATCACTGCACGGCCTTGATGGCCTCGACCATCGCCTTCAGCTTGTCGTCCTTGACGTGCTTTTCGTAGACCGGGCCCATCGCGTTGATGAAGGGCTGCTTGTCCGGCGTCGTGATCTGCGAACCGGCCGCCTCGACCTTGGCACGCGATTCCTTGACCTTGGCGGCCCACAGCTCACGCTGCTTGGCGACGCTTTCCTTGGCGGCGGCCTTGAAGATCGCCTGGTCTTCCGGCGTCAGCTTGTCCCAGCTTGACTTCGCCATGACGAAGGCTTCCGGCACCATCGTGTGCTCGTCGAGCGAATAGAACTTGGCGACTTCCGCATGCTTGGCGGTGTCGTAGCTCGGAAAATTGTTCTCCGCGCCGTCGATGACCCCGGTCTCGATCGCCGAATACACCTCGCCATACGGCATCGGCGTCGCGTTGGCGCCGAGTGCCGCCACCATGTCGACGAAGATGTCGGACTGGATGACGCGGAACTTCATGCCGGCAAGATCGGCTACAGTGTTAATCGGCTTCTTCGAATTGTAGAAGGAGCGCGCGCCGCCGTCATAAAAGGCGAGCAGCACCAGCCCGACCTGTTCGAACGCAGCCGCGATCTGGTCGCCGACCGGTCCGTCCATGACCTTGTGCATATGGTCTTCCGAGCGGAAGATGTAGGGCAGCGAGGGCACGGTGGTTTCGGGGATGAGTCCGTTGAACGGCGCCATCGAGACGCGGTTGAGGTCGATCACGCCGGAGCGCACCTGCTCGATCGTGTCCTTTTCCTCGCCGAGCTGCGCGGAATGGTAGACATCGACAGCATAGCGGCCGGCCGTGCGCTCCTTCACAAGCTCGCCAAAATATTTGACGGCCTCGACCGTTGGATAGCCGTCCGGATGCGTGTCGGACGAGCGCAGAACCGTCTGGGCGCTTGCCGTTCCGGCCATCAGTGCGGCGGCCAGTAGCGTAGCTCCCGCCAGTCTAGAAAAATGCAGCATTGGTTTCCTCCCGTTTGAACGATGGCGGCAAGCGCCGTTAGAGCCGGTACGCATTTTTCGCGAGCGTATAGGCAAGTTCCTGCGCCAGCTCGTGCGCCTCGTCCTCGCGGAGCCGGTGCTCGGCGACGAGACGCGCAAGAAAGGCGCAATCGACCCGACGCGCCACATCGTGGCGAGCCGGGATGGATGGAAAGGCGCGGGTGTCGTCATTGAAGCCGACGGTGTTGTAGAAGCCGGCTGTCTCAGTGGTCATCTCGCGGAACCGGCGCATGCCCTCCGGGCTGTCGTGGAACCACCAGGCCGGCCCGAGCCTCAGTGCCGGGTAGACGCCGGCGAGCGGCGCCAGTTCGCGCGCATAGCTGGTCTCGTCGAGCGTGAAGAGGATGATGGTAAGGTCGCGCTCCAGGCCGACGCAGTCGAGCAGCGGCTTCAGCGCTGTCACATAGTCGGTTCTGGCCGGGATATCGAAACCCTTGTCTCTGCCGAATTTCTGGAAGACGGAAGGCGAATGATTGCGCCAGGAGCCGGGATGGATCTGCAGGACGAGCCCGTCGTCGCGGCTCATCTTGGCCATTTCGGTCAGCATCTGGGCGCGAAACAGTTTTCGCTCACGCTCGTCGTCCGAGCCTCGGCGGATGCGGTTGAACAGCTCCTGCGCGGCGGCATCCGACAGATTGGCGGTCTCCGCTGTCGGATGGCCGTGATCCGACGCGGTCGCGCCGAAACTTTTGAAGAAGGCCCTTCTCTGGCGATGCGCATCGAGATAGCCGGCCCAAGTGCCGGTGTCGCAGCCGGTGATGTCGCCGAGCCGATCGAGATTGGCAGAAAAGCCTTCGAAATCGGGATCGACGACGGCATCCGGCCGGTAGGCGGGAATGACGCGGCCCTGCCAGCCACTGTCGCGGATCGCCTTGTGCCATTTGAGATCGTCAAGCGCGCCGTCCGTCGTCGCGATGACCTCGATGTTGAAGCGCTCGAACAGAGCGCGCGGGCGGAATTTCTCCCACTCCAGCAGCGTCGCAATCATATCGTAGTGGCGGTCGGCCGTCGCCGCGTTCAGCGGCTCTTCGATGCCGAACAGATGGGCAAGCACATGGTCGAACCACAAACGGGTCGGGGTGCCGCGGAACAGATAATAGTGCTCGGCGAAGCGCCGCCAGATCGTCCTGCCGTCGGTCTCCAGCGGTGAGCCGTCAAGCGTTGGCACGCCGAGATCCTCGAGCCGGACGCCCTGGCTGAACAGCATGCGGAAGATGTAATGGTCCGGCACAACAAGCAATTGCGCCGGATCGGGAAACGCCTCGTTGAGCGCATACCAGCGCGGATCGGTGTGACCGTGCGGGCTGACGATCGGCAGGTCCTTCACCCCGGCGTAAAGATCGCGGCCAAGCGAACGCGGACGCGCCTCGGACGGAAACAGCAAATCCGGATCGGTCAGTGCGGCCACGTCGTTCCTCCCAACCCGGCCATCGGTAGGTTCGGAAAGAAGTAATGTCAACATACAAAAAATAGATTGTTGTATGATGACTTTTACGCAACGTCAGCCCATTGTGCGGAAAGGAAACGGATGTTACGCCGCATGCCGGCCACGCCCCGGCACGAGCTCGATCAGACCCATCGCACGATGACAGACAGACGCCTTTCCAACAGCACGCGGCAGGCATTGCCGGCCTCGGTCGCGGTCCCCGGATACGACCGCAACCGTATCGTGCCCGGCATCGTCCATCTCGGCGTCGGCGCATTCCACCGCGCCCATCAGGCAGCCTATGTCGACGACTGCCTGGCTGCGGGAGAGACGGAATGGGGCATTGTCGGCGTCTCGCTGCGCAGCGCCGACACACGCGACGCGCTGGCGCCGCAGGACGGGCTCTACACGCTGGCGGTCAGGAGCAGCGACAGCGAAAGCCTGCGCGTCGTCGGCTCGATCATGTCGATGCTGGTGGCCCCGGAAGACCCGGGTGCGGTGCTGGCCGCGCTGACTGATCCACGCACCTCCATCGTCACGCTGACGATCACCGAAAAAGCCTATCTCAGGGCGGCGGGTGGCGGACTGGACGCAGCCCATCCCGACATCGTCCACGATTTGGCCAACCCGCAAATACCGCGAACGGCGCATGGTTTTCTGGCCGAATCGCTTGCGCGCCGCCGCGCTGCCGGTATCCAGCCATTCACCGTGCTGTGCTGCGACAATCTCCCGGCCAATGGCGCCACGCTGCACCGGCTGCTGGTCGAATTCGCCGCTTTGCGCGGCACCGATCTCGACCGCCATATCGCCGACGAGGTGGCATTTCCATCGAGCATGGTGGATCGCATCGTGCCGGCGACCACCGATGCCGACCGGGCACGGATATCAGGCCAGCTCGGCGTCGAGGACGCCTGGCCGGTGATGACCGAGCCGTTCTGCCAATGGGTGGTCGAAGACGATTTCCCGGCGGGCAGGCCGGCCTGGGAAAGGTTCGGCGTCACCATGGTCGGTGATGTCGGGCCGTTCGAGGACATGAAGCTGCGCCTGCTCAACGGCTCGCATTCGGCTATCGCCTATCTTGGCCTGCTCAGCGGCCATGAGACGGTCGACCGCGCCTTCGCCGATCCGATGATCCGGCAATTCGTCGACGGATTGTGGGCCGAGGCCATCACGACGCTGCCGAAGGACGCCGGGCTCGACACGGCCGACTACACCGCCCAGCTCGCCAAGCGTTATTCGAACACCGCGCTTGCCCATCGGACGGCGCAGATCGCCAATGATGGCAGCCAGAAACTGCCGCAGCGCATCGTCGCCTCCGCCATGGAGCGGTTGAGCGGCGGTGCCCCGCCCGCGTATCTGATGCTGGTGGTAGCCGCCTGGCTCGCGGCTTGCGAGGCGCGCGGCAAATCCTTGCCGCAAAGCCATTTCACCGACCCGCTCGACTTGGCCTTAGCCGCACTCGACACTCGGCATCTGTCGGCTAGCGAAGCGGTGGTGGCAGTGTTCGACCTGGCCGGCTTCGCCAAGGGCGGTGCTGAGCGCCTGACGCTGATCGACCTCGCGGCCGCCCATCTCGAACGCCTGCGGCAGGGCGGCGTGGCTGCTGCTTTCACAGCGCTGGGCATACAGAGTGAGAAAACATGAGGCAGAACCGCGCGCAGTCGTACGTGCGGCGGAAGCGCTGACGACTTGAAGCTATTTGCCTGTCAGACCGTCCAACGTATGCCGTGACGAGTAGTCGATACCTCTGGAGTTCCAGAACAGGCGAACGCCCTTGCCGACCAAATTCTCATACGGAATAGTGCCCAAATCAAAACGGCTATCGGCGGAACTGTCGCGATTGTCGCCAAGCATGAAGTAGCGGCCGGCCGGAACGACAACAGGCTGCGTGTTGTCGCCCATCGATCCGTCGATCACGTCGAGGACCGAGTAGGAGACGCCGTTCTGCAGTGTTTCGCGCTGCATTTTGGCCGACCGGATCTCCTCGGAGGAATAAGAGCCGGTCTCTTCAAGCTTCACCGCCTGATCGTTGATGTGAAGGACGCCGTCGATCATCTGGATCTTGTCGCCAGGAAGGCCGACAATACGCTTGATGTAGTCGGTACCGGGATCAGACGGCCGCCTGAAAACTGCGATATCGCCCAGCGCCGGCGCCGTGTCGAACCTCCGCCCTTCGATCGGCAGCAAGCCAAAGGGGACGCTGTAGCGGCTGTAGCCGTAAGCAAATTTGGACGCAAACAGATAGTCGCCGACCTCAAGCGTTGGCACCATGCTGCTGGCTGGTATTGAGAATGGCTGAAACAGGAACGACCGGATCGCAAACGCAGCCAGAGACGAGGCCAGAAAGGCCAGCACCAGAACCGAAAATCCATGTGCGTACCATTTGTCCGGCTTGAATCGATGCGCAAAGGGAACAACGAGCACCACCGACAAGGTCGCTATGCCGATACTAGAAAGATTGGCCAATCCGGAAAGATCGATGCCAGGCAAAACCGGGAACCCGACGTAGCAAAGGGCCATGGTTGCGGTACTGATCGCGACCAGACTGATGACCGCCAGCTTGCCGCTTCCGATCCAAAGAAATCCGCCGAACGGACCGCCAAAGGCCGACACCAGGGCCGCCGACCATCTGGATCTCGACTTTGTTTCTTCAGTCACCGGCTACCGCCCCCCAAGGCAGACAAGGCAGGACTGTCCATCAAATAAAAAAGCGAGGCAAGCCTCGCTTTTGCAATTGCCGGACTGATCTTCGCTTCAAGCAGGCAGGATGGCGCCTTCGAGTGTGGTGAGCTGGCTAAGGAACTGCTCGGCCTTGCTGCGCGTCTGGTCGTCCTTCGCGTCGGCGACGTCTTCCCTGGCTTCCTGGATACGGCGGGCCAGGTCGGCGCGGTCGATGTCGCCGACGGCTACCGCCGATTCTGCCAGCAACGTGCAGCCGGCCGGAACGATGTCGGCGAAGCCGCCGAACACCACGTAGCGTTCTTCCTTGCCTGCCGCGGTCTTCACCGTGACGACTCCCGGCTTGATCGTGGTCATGACCGGCGCGTGATGTGCCATCACGGTCATCTCACCTTCGGCGCCAGGAATGACGACGGCTTCGACCTGCTCGGAGACCAGCAATCGCTCCGGCGAGACCAGTTCGAATTGGAAAGCTTCAGGCATGATCTATTTAGTGAGTGGTCAATAGTGAATAGTAAGTAGTGAAGGGCAAAACGCCCAAACCCGTACTTACTATTCTCTACTCACTACTCACTACTCCCTATTCGCTTGATTATGCTGCTTCGGCCGCCAGGCGCTGAGCCTTCTCGACCGCTTCTTCGATGCCGCCGACCATGTAGAAGGCGGCTTCCGGCAGATGGTCGTAGTCGCCGTTGCAGAGGCCCTTGAAGCCCTTGATGGTGTCGGCGAGGTCGACCAGCTTGCCCGGCGAACCCGTGAACACTTCGGCGACGAAGAACGGCTGCGACAGGAAGCGCTCGATCTTGCGGGCGCGGGCCACCGTCTGCTTGTCCTCTTCCGACAACTCGTCCATGCCCAGGATGGCGATGATGTCCTGCAGCGACTTGTAGCGCTGGAGGATCGACTGCACCTGGCGCGCGACCTGGTAGTGCTCCTCGCCGACCACGATGGGGTCGAGCATGCGCGAGGTCGAATCCAGCGGATCGACAGCCGGGTAGATGCCCTTCTCCGAGATCGCACGGTTGAGCACGGTCGTCGCGTCCAGGTGGGCGAACGAGGTCGCCGGCGCCGGGTCGGTCAGATCGTCGGCCGGCACATAGATCGCCTGCACCGAGGTGATCGAACCCTTGGTCGTCGTGGTGATGCGCTCCTGCAGCGCGCCCATGTCGGTGGCCAGCGTCGGCTGGTAGCCCACGGCCGAAGGAATACGGCCGAGCAGCGCCGACACTTCCGAACCCGCCTGCGTGAAGCGGAAAATGTTGTCGACAAAGAACAGAACGTCCTGGCCCTGGTCGCGGAAATATTCGGCAACCGTCAGCCCGGTCAGACCGACGCGGGCGCGCGCGCCCGGCGGCTCGTTCATCTGGCCAAAGACAAGTGCTGCCTTGGAGCCTTCGCCGCCGCCCTTCTTGTTGACGCCGGACTCGATGAACTCGTGATAGAGATCGTTGCCCTCGCGCGTGCGTTCGCCGACGCCGGCAAACACCGAGAAGCCGCCATGCGCCTTGGCGACGTTGTTGATCAGTTCCTGGATCAGCACCGTCTTGCCGACGCCGGCGCCGCCGAACAGGCCGATCTTGCCGCCGCGGGCGTATGGGGCGAGCAAATCAAGAACCTTGATGCCGGTAACCAGGATCTGCGCTTCCGTCGACTGCTCGACATAGGACGGCGCCGGTTGGTGGATCGGGCGCATCTCGATGCCATCGACCGGACCTTCCTCGTCGACCGGCTCGCCGATGACGTTGATGATGCGGCCGAGCATGCCCGGGCCGACCGGCACGGTGATCGGCGCGCCGGTGTCATAGACATCCTGGCCGCGGACTAGACCTTCGGTCGAGTCCATGGCGATACAGCGCACGGTGTTCTCGCCGAGATGCTGGGCGACCTCAAGCACCAGACGGTTGCCGACATTGACCGTCTCCAGCGCGTTCAGGATCGCCGGCAGATGTTCGCCGAACTGCACGTCGACGACTGCGCCGATGACCTGGCGTACCTTGCCGGCAAGGCCGGTTTTCTTGATGGAAACGGTCGGCGCCTTGGATGCGGCGGCCTTGGCGGGCGCGGCCGCCTTCGTGGCCGGTGCGGCCTTCGCTGCTGCTGCCGGAGCCTTTGCCGGTGCTGCCGCCTTCGCGGCGGTCTTCGGGGCCGCCGTCTTGGGGGTCGCTGCTTTCGCCATCGTCTTTACCCTTCTCGTCCTTTGTTTCTCACGCGATCCGCCTGAAGGCCGGTGACCTTCATGCGAGCGCGCCTAGAGCGCCTCGGCGCCCGAAATGATTTCGATCAATTCCTTGGTGATCTGCGCCTGCCGCTGGCGGTTATAGGTGATCGACAGTTTGTTGATCATGTCGCCGGCATTGCGCGTCGCATTGTCCATGGCGCTCATCTTGGCGCCCATCTCACCGGCCGCGTTTTCGAGCAGCGCCCGGAAAACCTGCACGGAGATGTTGCGAGGAATGAGGTCGGAGAGAATTTCGCCCGGCTCCGGCTCATACTCATAGACGGCGTTGCCGCCATTCGTCGTCTCGGCGGCGGCCGATGGCACGCCGGCCGGAATGATCTGCTGCGCCGTCGGGATCTGGCTGATCACCGACTTGAACTGCGAATAGAACAGCGTGCAGATGTCGAAGCCGCCCTCGTTGAAGAGCTGGATCACCTTCTTGGCGATCGCGTCGGCATTGACGAAGTCCAGCGTCTTGACCTCGCGCAGATCGACGCGGTCGATGATCAGCGACGCGTAGTCGCGACGCAATATGTCGAAGCCCTTCTTGCCGACGCAGATGATCTTGACCTGCTTGCCGTCGGCCAGGAGCTTGCGGATATGGTCTCGGGCAAGACGGGCGATCTGCGAATTGAAGCCACCGCACAGGCCGCGCTCGGCGGTGCAGACGACGAGCAGGTGCACGTCGTCCTTGCCGGTGCCGGTCATCAGCGCGGGGGCATCGCCGCCGCCGCCGATCGCCTGGGTGATGTTGGCCAGCACCGCACCCATGCGCTCCGAATAGGGGCGCGCGGCTTCCGCCGCCTCCTGCGCGCGGCGCAGCTTCGCCGCGGCGACCATCTGCATCGCCTTGGTGATCTTCTGCGTCGCCTTGACCGAGGCGATACGGTTACGAAGGTCTTTTAACGAAGCCATGCTTCAAACCCGATCCCGTCCGGCTTCGTTCAAGCGAAGGTCTTGGCGAAGGTGTCGATCTCCGCCTTCAGCTTGGCGCGCAGATCGTCCGACAGCGCCTTCTCCTTGCGGATACCGTCGAGCACGTCCTTGCCGGCCGAGCGCATGTGGCTGAGCAAGCCATGCTCGAACTTGCCGACCTGGTCGATCGCCAGCTTGTCGAGATAGCCGTTGACGCCGGCGAAGATCACCGCGACCTGCTCCTCGACCTTGAGCGGCGAGAATTGCGGCTGCTTCAGGAGTTCGGTCAGGCGCGCACCGCGGTTGAGCAGGCGCTGCGTGGCGGCATCGAGATCGGAGCCGAACTGCGCGAAGGCCGCCATTTCGCGGTACTGCGCCAGTTCGCCCTTGATCGAGCCGGCGACCTGCTTCATCGCCTTGATCTGCGCCGAGGAGCCAACGCGCGACACCGACAGACCGACATTGACCGCCGGGCGAACGCCCTGGAAGAACAGGTTGGTTTCCAGGAAGATCTGGCCGTCGGTGATCGAGATCACGTTGGTCGGGATATAGGCCGAAACGTCGTTGGCCTGCGTCTCGATGATCGGCAGTGCAGTCAGCGAACCGCCGCCATTGTCGTCATTGAGCTTGGCGGCCCGCTCCAGAAGGCGCGAGTGCAGGTAGAACACGTCGCCCGGATAGGCTTCGCGGCCAGGCGGGCGGCGCAGCAACAGCGACATCTGGCGATAGGCGACCGCCTGCTTCGACAGATCGTCATAGGAGATCAGCGCGTGCATGCCGTTGTCGCGGAAATATTCGCCCATGGTGCACGCGGTGAACGGCGCCAGGTACTGCATCGGCGCCGGGTCGGACGCGGTGGCGGCGATGATGATCGAATAGTCGAGCGCGCCGCGCTCTTCGAGAACTTTCACGAACTGCGCGACGGTCGAGCGCTTCTGGCCGACGGCGACGTAGACGCAGTAGAGCTTTTCCTTCTCCGGCCCATGGTCGTGCACCGATTTCTGGTTGAGCATCGTATCGAGGATGATCGCGGTCTTGCCGGTCTGGCGGTCGCCGATGACCAGCTCGCGCTGGCCGCGACCGACCGGGATCAGCGCATCGATAGCCTTGAGGCCGGTCGACATCGGCTCGTTCACCGATTTGCGCGGAATGATGCCGGGCGCCTTGACGTCGACGCGCTTGCGCTCGGTCGCCTGGATCGGGCCCTTGCCGTCGATCGGGTTGCCGAGCGCATCGACGACGCGGCCGAGCAGGCCCATGCCGACAGGCGTGTCGACGATGGCGCCGGTGCGCTTGACGATATCGCCTTCCTTGATGTCGCGGTCGGCGCCGAAGATGACGACGCCGACATTGTCGGCTTCGAGGTTGAGCGCCATGCCGCGGATGCCGCCGGGGAACTCGACCATCTCGCCGGCCTGGACATTGTCGAGGCCATAGACGCGGGCGATGCCGTCGCCGACGGACAGAACCTGGCCGACTTCGGAGACCTCGGCCTCCTTGCCGAAATTCTTGATCTGGTCTTTCAGAATTGCGGAAATTTCCGCGGCGCGGATGTCCATCAGCCGACCTCTTTCAGTGCAAGCTTGAGCGAATTGAGTTTGGTTTTGAGCGACGTATCGATCTGGCGCGAGCCAATCTTGACCACCAGCCCGCCGAGCAGCGACGGATCGACGGTCACGGTGATCGCGACATCCTTGCCGGCAACGCTTTTCAGCGCCGCCTTCAGCTCGGTTTGCTGGGCGTCGGTCAGCGCATGCGCCGAGGTAACTTCAGCGGCGGTCTCGCCACGATGCTCGGCGGCGATCTGGCGGAATGCCTTGATCATGCCGGGGATGGCGAACAGACGGCGGTTCTGGGCGACGACGCGCAGGAAATTGCCGGTGAGGCCGGTGATCCCTGCCTTGTCGGCGATCACCGCGATGGCCTTGGCCTGGTCTTCGCTAGAGAACACCGGGCTATTGATCAGACGGGTAAGATCCGCGCTGCCTTCGAGCATCGCGGCGAAACCGTTGAGGTCGGCCTCGACCTGGGCGACCGAATTCGCCTGGAGCGCGAGCTCGAACAGCGAACCCGCATAGCGTTCTGCGACACCTGAGATTGGCGATGACGATTGGGCCACGGACCGTCTTTTCTCTTGTCTGACAGGCCGCAGATTGTTGGCGCGAGCGAAAACTCTAGCTAAATCTTTGACCTTACTGCATTTTTCCAAGCACGGAGGCGCGGCTTCCGCTATCCCCGGCCGAAAGTCGATTGCCGTCTAGCACAGGCATTTTAAGACCGCAATGCGTCGTCCCGCATGGTTTTCAGGCACTATTGTCGCATCCGGCGGTGCGGTTCGACCGCCGGTCCCGAATTAGCCTTTGATTCAAGGCACAAAGCCGAAGGCAAAGGCAAGCGGCAGCGCCGCCAGCACCAGTTCCACCACGATGGAAACCCAATTGAAGGGCGTGTTGGCGCCATCCGACATCATCGACAGCAGGCGGCCGAAGGCGGTGAACAGCCAGGAAAAGCCAAGCGCCATGTAGAGCAGCGGTTGCGCAAGCAGAATGCAGCACAGGCTGACGCCGAGATAAAAGCCCGACATCCTGCCGCGCCCTTCGGCGATCGCCGCCGCCTTCTCCGGCTTGACCTGCAGCCGCAGGATTCGGAAAGCCAGCACCGGCGCCAGGAACAGCAGCAGGCCGAACAGCAAGGTCACGACGGCGCTCGACCATGCCAGCCACTCGCCCTGGCTCATCGGCCATGGAAACGCAAATTCCATACTGTCCCCTCGCAAATGGCTGTTTCGAAATTTCGGGCATTCTAGCGAAGGGAGAGACATGCGCCAGATGGCGTCGGTGAATTGCGCAAAGCGCATCAGCCCAGCGCGAATTCGACCGCCGACTCGGCATGGATGCGCGTCGTGTCGAAGACCGGAATGTCGAAGTCCGGCTGGCCGATCAGCATGGTGATCTCGGTACAGCCCATGATGATGCCATCGATGTTTTCGTCGCGCCGCAGGCGAGCGATTTCATCAATGTAGGCCGCCTTTGATTCGGTGCTGACGATGCCTTGACAGAGTTCGTCGTAGATCACGCGATGAACCATGTCCTGCCCGGCTTGCTCCGGCACCACCGGTTGAAGTCCGTATTTGTCGGTGAGCCGGCCTTTGTAGAAATCCTGTTCCATGGTGAAGCGCGTCGCCAGCAGCGCCGGGCGCTTGACGCCAGCGCGCTGGACTACAACGGCCGTTGAATCGGCAATGTGGATAAGCGGTATCGACACCGCTACCTCCACCTGATCGGCTAGCTTGTGCATGGTGTTGGTGCAGATCAGCAGCCCCTCCGCACCGGCTGCTTCCAGCTTACGCGCCGCCTCGACCAGCAGAACGGCCGCCCCCTGCCAGTCGCCGACGTGCTGCCGTTCGGCGATCTCGGCAAAGTCGAACGACCACAGCAGCAGTTTCGCCGAATGCAGTCCACCCAGCCGCTCGCGCACGATCTCGTTGAGCAGGCGGTAGTAGATCGCCGTTGATTCCCAACTCATGCCGCCGATGAGGCCAAGGGTTTTCATCTCTTCACAGCTCCGGTCCAAATTGCACGGTCGGCCTCACAAAAAGCTCTGCGGGTCGATATCGACCTGCACGCGCACCGAGCCCCGTATTTTCGGTCCCTCGGCCAGCATGGTGCGAATGAACCCCTGCATGTCGGCGCGCCGCTCGCCCTGGATCAGCAGGCGAAAGCGATGGCGGCCACCGATCAGCGACAGCGGCGCTTCGGCTGGGCCGAGCACGAACAGGTCGGAGGCCGGAGGTGCGGCGCGCCGCAAACCCCGCGCATGCCCCTCCGCTTCCGCCCGCGTCGCCGCACTGACGATAACACCAGCGAGCCGGCCGAAGGGCGGCAGCGCCGCCCGCTCGCGCTCGGCTATCTCGCGCTCGTAAAAAGCCTCGGCGTCGCTGGAGACGATCGCCCGCATTACCGGGTGGTCGGGCTGGAAGGTCTGCAGCAGGCCAAGGCTCTTCTTGCCGGTGCGGCCGGCACGGCCGGTCACCTGGCTGAGCAGCTGGAAGGTGCGCTCGGCAGCGCGCGGATCACCATTGGCCAGGCCAAGATCGGCGTCGACCACGCCAACCAGGGTCATGTTTGGGAAATTGTGGCCCTTGGCGACGAGCTGCGTGCCGATGACGATGTCGGCCTCGCCATTGGCGATGGCTTCAAGCTCCAGCCTCAGCCGCCGCACGCCGCCCATCAGGTCGGACGACAGCACGATGGTTCGGGCGTCTGGGAAATGCGCGACGACCTCTTCGGCGATGCGCTCGACGCCCGGCCCGCAGGCGACCAGATGGTCGAGCGTGCCGCATTCCGGGCAGGCCTCGGGCCGTCGCTCATTGTGTCCGCAATGGTGGCAGACGAGCTGGCCGCGAAAGCGATGTTCGACCAGCCAGGCCGAGCAGACGGGGCAGCCGAAGCGATGGCCGCAGACCCGGCACAGCGTCAGCGGCGCATAGCCGCGTCGGTTGAGGAACAGCAAGCATTGTTCGCGTTTCTCCAGCGTCTGCCGCATATGGCCAAGCAGCACCGGCGACAGAAAGCCGCCGCGCGCCGGCGGGGCGCGGCGCATGTCGATCGTCTTCAGGTCGGGAAGCGCCGCCTCGGCAAAGCGCGCCGAAAGCACCGCCCTGCTGTAGCGGCCTTGGCTCGCATTGACCCGGCTTTCGACCGACGGCGTCGCCGAGGCGAGCACCACCGGAAAGCCGCCGATATGGCCACGCACCACCGCCATGTCGCGGGCATTGTAGAAGACGCGGTCTTCCTGTTTGTAGGCGGGGTCATGCTCCTCGTCGACGACGATCAGCCCGAGTTCCCTGAACGGCAGGAACAGCGCCGAACGCGCGCCGGCAACGACGCGCACGCCACCTTCCGCTAGCTGCCGCCAGACACGCTCGCGCATCCTTGGCGGCAGATCCGAATGCCATTCCGCCGGCTTGGCGCCGAACCGTTCCTGGAAGCGCTCGAGGAAGGCGTGGGTCAGCGCGATCTCCGGCAGCAGGATCAGCACCTGCCTGCCGCGGTCGAGCGCCGCCGCCACCGCCTCGAAATAGACCTCCGTCTTGCCTGATCCAGTCACCCCGTCGAGCAGCGTGACGCCGAATACGCCGGCCGCGACATTGGTGCGCAGCATCCCGGCCGCATCGCTCTGGTCCGGCATCAGCGAAGGCTGGGCGTAATTCGGATCGGGTGCTGCGACCACCGGTCGCGGCGGGATCATGACGGTCTCGAACACGCCTTGCGCCTTCAACCCATCGATGACGGTCGACGAGACGCCGGCCGCATGCGCCAGCCCGGACCGCGTCCAGGCGAGCCCGCCTTCGGCTGTTTCCAGCACGCGCATCCTCGCGCCCGTCATCCGGTCGGGGTTGGCGAAGGTGCGTTGCAGCCCTTCGATCCACGGTTCCGGGTCGAAGGCCTCCGGCGCCCGCAGCAGCATGCGCGCCACCATGCCGGGCGGCGACAGCGTGTATTGCGCGATCCAGTCGACGAAGCGGCGCATAGCGCGGTCGATTGGCGGGCAGTCGAAGACCTGCTCGATCGGGCGCAGTTTCTTGGCATCGACCTTTTCGACAACGCCGTCCCAGACGATGCCGGCAACCTGGCGCGGACCGAGCGGCACGCGCACGATCGAGCCCGGCACCACGCGCATGCCGGCGGGCACGGCATAGGTGTAGGGCCGCTCGGCGGGCATCGGCACCAGCACTGGCGCGGCTGCGACAAAGGGCGAATCTTCGATCATGAGGCGTGACCTTGCCCCGACTTTCGTCTAGATCAAAGTCCGACCCAAAATGTGTGTGACATGCACATGAAAAAATCTTCAGGAGACCGTCATGAAATTTTTTGTCGACACCGCCGATGTCAAGGAAATCCGTGAGCTGAACGATTTGGGGCTGCTCGACGGCGTCACCACCAATCCCTCGCTGATCCTCAAATCCGGCGGCAAGATCGCCGACGTCACCAGAGAGATCTGCGAGATCGTCAAGGGTCCGGTCTCGGCCGAAGTCGTCGCCACCGAATACAAGGACATGATGGCGGAGGCCAAGATCCTGGCCAGGATCGCCGACAATGTCTGCATCAAGGTGCCGCTGACGCTGGACGGCCTGAGGGCCTGCAAGGACATCCGGTCGGACGGCCGCATGGTGAATGTCACGCTGTGCTTCTCGGCGACCCAGGCGCTGCTCGCCGCCAAGGCCGGCGCCTCCTTCATCTCGCCCTTCGTCGGCCGCATCGACGACAGCGGCTGGGACGGCATGGAGCTGATTGCCGATATCCGCACCATCTACGACAATTATGATTTCCAGACCGAGATCCTGACCGCCTCGGTGCGCACGGTGAACCACGTCAAGCAGGCCGCACTGATCGGCGCCGACGTCATCACCGCCCCGCCGGCGACGCTGAAGGCGCTGGTCAAGCACCCGCTGACCGACAAGGGCCTGGAGCAGTTCCTCGCCGACTGGGCCAAGACCGGCCAGAAGATCGGCTGAAATCCAGAAGGTCGGCTGAAATTAAGACGCCGCGTTCCCGTAAAAAGGCCGAGAAATCGGCCTTTTTTTTGCGAGCAACTAGACCTCGGCGGTAGCCGGAACGTCTCGATCAAGGCCGAAAAGTTTTAACCCGCCACCGTCTTGCCGTGCTTGACAAGATTCTGGGCGATCGACAGGCGCAGCAGATCCGCCAGTTCACGCGCCGCGCGGTTCTCGGCGTCGATTTGCGCCCGGTAGGAGGCAAATTCCTGACGGGGCCTGTCGAAGGACGACGCTATCGAGCGCCTGCCGGTGGCGATGGTCGTGCCGGTCTTGGCGTCGGTCAGCACATAGTTCGCGGTCAGTGTCACCGTGCCCGCAGTTGGCTCGTCGTCATCGGTCGAGACCTGCACGGTTGCAGCGGATTCAACAAGCTCGGTAACGCCGAGATCGAGCGAATAGGCGGGCGAAGCCGGCTCGCCCGCACCCTGGCCGAGCGCGAAGATCAGATTGTTGCGGACCTGCTGGGCGTAGCGGGTGTTGACCGGCTTGACCGAAATGGACCCGAGTTCGGCGGCAGCCCCAACTTGTGAACCGGCCGACAGCGGCGCGCTCGAATAGAGCGGGCGCACCGTGCAGGCCGAAACCAGCGCAACCGAAGCGATCAGGCCATACAGGGCGGTACGGCACAGCAAATGCGTCACTTCTGTCTTCCTCGGATCAGGCAACGACATTGACGATCCTCTGCGGGACGATGATCACCTTGCGCGGTGCCTTACCTTCGAGCGCTTTCTGCACGAAGTCGAGAGCCAGAACCGCTTTTTCGACGGCACCTTGGTCCGCGTCGCGGGCAATTGTCAAATCGCCGCGCTTCTTGCCGTTGACCTGGACCGGCAGCACGATCTCGCTGTCGACGACAAGCGACGGATCATAGACAGGCCAGGGCCGTTCGGCGACCAGATCGGTACCGCCGAGCGTCTGCCAGCATTCCTCGGCCAGATGCGGCATGACCGGCGCAATCAGATGCACGAGGATGTCGACGGCTTGCCGGCAGGCAGCCTTGAGCGCCGGATCGGCCTTGCCTTCGGCCGCCTCGTTGAGCGGCGTGGTGAGCGCGTTGGCGAGCTCGTAGATGCGGGCGATGGCGCGGTTGAAGGCGAGCTTTTCGATATCCTCGCCGACCGATTTCAACGCCTTGTGCGCGGCCTTGGAAACAGTCCCTGCCTCGCCCTCCTTCGCCGCTGCCGGCTGGATTCCGGCGAGCGATTCGGCAGCCGTCGACACCAGGCGCCAGATGCGCTGGACGAAGCGGTGCGCGCCGGCAGCGCCCTCGTCGGTCCATTCGACGTCACGCTCGGGCGGCGAGTCCGACAGCATGAACCAGCGCGCGGTGTCGGCGCCGTAGCCGTCGGTGATCTCTTCCGGGCTCACCGTGTTCTTCTTCGATTTCGACATTTTTTCGAGCGGGCCGATCACCGCCTCTTCGCCGGTCGCGATTTCGATGGCGCGGCGCTTGCCGTCGACATCCTCCAGCCGCACCTCGCTGGGCGCAAGCCAGCGGCTGTTCGAGCCACTGCCGATCCGATAGGTCTCGTGCACCACCATGCCTTGCGTGAACAGACCCCTGAACGGCTCGGCGAGATCGACATGGCCGGTCTCGCGCATGGCGCGGGTGAAGAAGCGCGAATAGAGCAGGTGCAGAATGGCGTGCTCGATGCCGCCTATATACTGGTCGACCGGCAGCCATTCGGTAGCTGCCTTGGGATTGGTCGGGTCGTTCGCCCAGGGCGCGGTAAAGCGCGCGAAATACCAGGACGAATCGACGAACGTGTCCATCGTGTCGGTTTCGCGGCGTGCATCTTTGCCGCATTGCGGACATTTGACATGCCGCCATGTCGGATGGCGATCGAGCGGATTGCCCGGCCGGTCGAACTCGATATCGTCCGGCAGCTTGACCGGCAGGTCCGCCTTCGGCACCGGCACCACGCCGCAATCTTCGCAGTGGATCATTGGGATCGGACAGCCCCAGTAGCGCTGGCGCGAAATGCCCCAGTCGCGCAGGCGGAAGTTGACCTTGCGCTCGGCCATCGGCCGATTACCGATGGTCTTTTGTTCCAGCAGCTTCGCCACCTCGTCGAACGCCTGATCAGGCTTCATGCCGTCGAGGAAGCGCGAATTGATCATCACGCCGTCGCCGACATAGGCCTCGTCGATGATCTGGAAGTTTCCTTGGTTCTCGCCTTCCGGCATCACCACCGGAATGACCGGCAGGCCGTATCTGTTAGCGAAGTCGAGGTCGCGCTGGTCACCGGACGGGCAGCCGAAGATGGCGCCGGTGCCGTACTCCATCAGCACGAAATTGGCGACGTAGACAGGCAGCGTCCACGCCTCGTCGAACGGATGGACGACACGGATGCCGGTATCGAAGCCCTTCTTCTCGGCCGTCTCCAGTGCGGCCACCGAAGTGCCCATGTGATGGACTTCATCGATGAACTTTGCCAGCGCTGGATTGTCCTCGGCGGCCTTTTTAGCCAGCGGGTGGTCGGCGGCGACCGCCATGAAGGAGGCGCCGAAGATGGTGTCGGGCCGCGTCGTGTAGACTTCCAGCTCATCTTCGCCGTCGATCACCTTGCCAGTAGTGGCCAGCGGCCAGCGGATCAGCAGGCCTTCCGAACGGCCGATCCAGTTCGCCTGCATCAGCTTCACTTTTTCCGGCCATTCGTCGAGGCCTTCGAGCGAGTCCAGCAGATCCTGCGCATAGTCGGTGATCTTGAAGAACCACTGCGTCAGCTCGCGCTGTTCGACCAGCGCGCCCGAGCGCCAGCCGCGTCCGTCGATGACCTGCTCGTTGGCAAGCACCGTCATGTCCTCCGGATCCCAGTTGACCTTGGAGGATTTGCGCGTCACCAGCCCCTTCTCGACGAAATCGAGGAACAGCATCTGCTGGCGGTGGTAGTAGTCGACATCGCAGGTGGCGAATTCGCGTGCCCAGTCGAGCGACAGGCCCATGACCTTGAGCTGCTCGCGCATGGCGGCGATGTTCTGATAGGTCCAGTCCTTGGGATGGACCTTGTTCTGCATCGCCGCGTTCTCGGCCGGCATGCCGAAGGCATCCCAGCCCATCGGGTGCAGCACGTTGAAACCCTTGGCTCGCTTGTAGCGCGCCACCACGTCGCCCATCGTGTAGTTGCGGGTATGGCCGATATGGATGCGCCCCGACGGATAAGGGAACATCTCGAGCACATAGTATTTTGGACGCGGGTCGTCGTTATCAGCCTCGAACAGCTTCTTGGCGTCCCAGGCCTTCTGCCATTTGGGCTCTGACGCGCGCGGATTGTATCGTTCGGTTGCCATCGGGTGTTTTTCACTTAAAAGCATGCGCGAACAGCCGGACATGCCCGGCGGCTCAGGAAATGTCGTCGCGGTGTTCACCATGGATTGCCGGACCCGTCAACTGCGACGCCCCGGCCAGGACAAAAACCAGAGTCAGGATATAGGCATGGCGAGCGCCGTCGAACAGTTTTTCACGGCTAAGGCTAAGATCGCAGCCGCCGAGGGCGAGGCGGGACGGAAAGCCGGCGCGGTGACGCTGGTCGCGGTCTCGAAGACCTTCGACGCCGCCGATATCCGCCCGGTCATCGAGGCCGGCCACTGTATCTTCGGCGAGAACCGCGTCCAGGAAGCACAAGCCAAATGGCCGGCGCTGAAAGAGCACTTCCCCGACATCGAGCTGCATCTGATCGGCCCGCTGCAATCCAACAAGACGAAGGAAGCGGTCGCGCTGTTCGACGTTATCGAGACGGTCGATCGCGACAAGATCGCCGCCGAACTGGCCAAGGAAATCGCCAGACAGGGCCGGTCACCACGGCTCTACGTCCAGGTCAACACCGGCTCGGAACCACAAAAGGCCGGCATCGAACCGCGCGAGGCCGTCGCCTTCGTCACCCGCTGCCGCGACGTCCATGGTCTCGCCATCGAAGGTCTGATGTGCATTCCGCCGGCCGACGAGAATCCCGGTCCGCATTTCGCGCTGCTGGAAAAGCTCAGGACGGAGGCCGGCGTCGAAAAGCTCTCCATGGGCATGTCCGGCGATTACGAGACGGCCATCGCCTTCGGCGCAACCAGCGTCAGGGTCGGCTCGGCGATTTTCGGCAGCCGTTAGCGGCAAATTTTGTCCAGAAGCGCAAGTCCGCTATGCCAGCGGGTTGAAACGAAACGTACCGTTCCTATTTGGTAGATCTCGCCACCAAATTTCCGGAGCCGCACCATGCGCTATAATCAACTTGGAAACACGGGGATGTTCGTCTCCGAACTTTGCCTCGGCACTATGACCTTCGGCGCCGCCGGCGAAAACGCCCAATGGGGCCTGATCGCCAGCCTCGACCAGGATGGCGTCGACAGGATCGTCGAGCGTTCGCTCGCCGCCGGCGTCAATTTCTTCGACACGGCGGACGTCTATTCCTTCGGCGCATCGGAACGGCTTCTTGGCCAGTCGCTGAGGAATCTCGGCGTCAAGCGGCAAGATGTGATCATCGCCACCAAAGTCCATGGCGCCATGGGCGACGGCCCGAACCAGCGCGGCTCCTCGCGCGGCCACATCATGGACTCGGTCGAGGGCAGTCTCAAGCGGCTGCAGCTCGACCATATCGATCTCTATCAGCTTCACGGCACCGACACAGTGACGCCGATTGATGAGACACTCAGGGCGCTCGACGATCTGGTTGTCAGCGGCAAGGTCCGCTATATCGGCGTTTCGAACTGGGCGGCCTGGCGCATCGCCAAGGCATTGGGCATCGCCGAACGCAAGGGCTTCGCCCGTTTTGAGACGGTCCAGTCCTACTATTCGATCGCCGGCCGTGATCTGGAGCGCGAGATCGTTCCGCTGCTCAACGAGGAGAAGCTTGGGCTGATGGTTTGGTCGCCGATGGCGGGCGGTCTGCTCTCCGGCAAATACGGACCCGGCGCGCCCGGCAATGGCGAGGGCCGTCGCGCCAGCTTCAATTTCCCGCCGGTCAATGAAGACCGCGCCTGGGCGGCGGTTGCCGTCATGCGCGAGATCGCCGCCAAGCATGGCGTCAGCGTCGCTACGGTGGCACTCGGCTATGTGCTGGCAAAGCCCTTCGTGATGAGCGTGATCGTCGGCGCCAGCCGCATGGAGCAGCTCGAACAGAACCTTGCCGCCACCGAGTTGACGCTCGATAGCGACGATCTTGCTCGTCTCGACGAAATCAGCGCGCTGCCCCCCGAATATCCGGGCTGGATGATCGAGCGCCAAGCGGCTGGCCGGCGTCCGGCGCCCTTTGCACCGAAAAGGTAATTCGATCTTCGATTGATGTTCGGGAGCCGGCAGGCTCCCGATCTTTTTTGGGCTCAGGTCAGCCGGACCGTCTCGACCAAAAAGTCGAGAAAAGCCCGCACCCGAGCCGGCAAATGCTTGCCCTGGCCGACATAGACGGCGTGGGTGAGCTCCTCGTCGCTTGGGTTGAAGTCCTCCAGAAGCGGTGCCAGTCGCCCGGCGGCGATGTCCGGCTCCACATGCCAGCGCGCCAGCCGGGCGATGCCCGCTCCGGAGAGCGCCATCAGCCGCATCGCCTCGCCATCGCTGACCAGCGCATTTCCGGTGATCGGGACGATGAGGGCCTTGCCGGCCACGTCGACGAATGGCCAGCCGTCGACATGGCGCACGAAGCAGAAACCCATCCGGTTGTGATGATCGAGATCGGCCGGCGTTCGGGGCGTGCCATGCGTCCTGAGGTAGGACGGCGCGGCGACGACGACCACCCGGCTCTGTCCTAGTTTGCGCGCCACCAACCGTGATTCGCCGAGCGGCCCGGCGCGGATGGCAACATCGGCGCGCTCCTCCATCAGGTCGATGACATGATCGGTCAAAACCAGATCGATGGTGATTTCCGGATAGCGATCGAGGAAGCGCGGCAAGAGCGGGATCAGCCGGTGCTGCCCGAACGGCACGTAGCTGTTGACGCGCAGCCGGCCGCGCGGGGCGGCACCCGCCGCCGCCTCGCGCTCGGCTGCCGCCATCTCGGCCAGGATGCGCACGCCGCTGTCGTAGAAAGCCGCCCCCTCCGGGGTCAGTTGCAGCTTGCGTGTCGAGCGGCTGACCAGCCGCGCGCCAAGACGGGCTTCCAGCCGCGCGATCAGCTTGCTCACCGCGGACGGCGTCATCCGCAGCGCACGAGCGGCGGCCGAAAAGCTGCCCGCCTCGACGACGCGGACAAACACTTCGATCTCGCCGGAGCGATTGATGTCGGGTCTCGCCATTCGTGAATCTATTTCACAGACAGTGTGCCCGACGCAAGGCTGGTTCACAGCACATCGCGACACGATCTCCGGGTCGGGGCGTGGGAGGACACGACGTCCCGTCGTCAAAACTGGCCGTCATTGAAGTGGGAACCGCCATGCCTCTTGCTCTTTATGCCCTCGCCGCCGGTGCCTTCGGCATCGGTGTCACCGAATTCGTCATCATGGGCCTGCTGCTCGACGTCAGCACCGATCTCGGCGTCTCGATCTCGGCTGCCGGCCAGTTGATTTCAGGCTATGCGCTGGGCGTCGTCATCGGCGCGCCGCTGCTGACGATCGCCACCGGCCGCTGGCCACGCAAGGCCGTGCTTCTGACGCTGATGGCGATCTTCACGCTGGGCAACCTCGCCTGTGCGCTGGCCCCCGACTACTGGACGCTGATGGGTGCCCGCGTGCTCACCGCCTTTGCCCACGGCACCTTCTTCGGCGTTGGGTCGGTCGTTGCGACCGGGCTGGTGGCGCCCAACAAGAAGGCCTCGGCGATCGCCCTGATGTTCACCGGACTGACCATCGCCAACATCCTCGGCGTTCCCTTCGGCACCTGGCTCGGCCAGGCCTTCGGCTGGCGCGCGACCTTCTGGGCGGTAACGCTGGTCGGCATCGTCGCCTTCGCCATCATTCTGCTGCTGGTGCCGCGCAGCCAGGCGGCGCTAGAAAAGAGCGACTTGCGCGGCGATCTCGCCGTGCTCGGCCGCGCTCCGGTTCTGCTTGGCTTCGCCACCACCGTGCTTGGCTATGCCGGCGTCTTCGCCGTCTTCACCTACATCGCCCCCTTGCTGACCGAGACCACCGGTTTCCAAGCAGCAGCCGTGTCGCCGATCCTGCTTGTCTTCGGCGGCGGCCTCATCGCCGGCAATCTGCTCGGCGGCAAGTTCGCCGACCGCTGGCTGGTGCCTTCGGTTCTCGGCAGTCTTGTCGTGCTGGCGCTGGTGCTCGGCACGATGACCTTTGCCCTGCACGGCCAGACGATGGCAGTCATCTATGTCGGCCTGCTCGGCGCCGCCGCCTTCGCCACAGTGGCGCCGTTGCAGATGTGGGTGCTGGAAAAGGCGCAAGGCGCCGGCCAGAGCCTGGCCTCGTCCTTCAACATCGCCGCCTTCAATCTCGGCAATGCCGCCGGCGCCTGGCTTGGCGGCGTGGTCATCGCCCATGGTCCCGGCCTTGGCGCCATCACCTGGGTCGCCGCCTTGCTGCCGCTTTCGGCGCTCGGCGTCGCCGCACTGGCGCTTCGCCTCGACTACAGTGCCGCGCGTCCTCTTGGACGCGCAAAGGACGCTGTAGCACTTTGATTTTGCGCATGATCCTTTCCGAAAATCGATTGCGATTTTCGGGGTCATGCGCAGCCCGACGCTCGGTGAACCGGCAACCGCCTGCTCGTAGCAACCCGACGAACCCTTTTAGACATCACAGGAGAAAAAGATGGATTATCGACGTCTTGGCGCCTCGGGCCTGAAGGTCCCGGCGCTCTCGTTCGGCGCCGGCACCTTCGGCGGTTCCGGCCCGCTGTTCGGCGCCTGGGGCAACAGCGATGCGACGGAAGCGCGGCGGCTGGTCGACATCTGCCTTGAGGCCGGCGTCAACCTGTTCGATACCGCCGACGTCTATTCGAACGGCGCCTCCGAAGAGGTGCTCGGCGCGGCGATCAAGGGCCGCCGCGATGCCGTGCTGATCTCGACCAAGACCTCGCTGCCGACGGGCGACGGACCAAACGATGCCGGCTCCTCCCGTTCGCGTCTCATCAAGGCCGTCGAGGGCGCACTGAAGCGGCTCGGCACCGACTACATCGACCTGCTGCAACTGCACGCTTTCGACGCCGCAACGCCGATCGAGGAGGTGCTGTCGACGCTGGACAGTCTCGTGCGCGCCGGCAAGCTGCGCTATGTCGGCGTCTCCAACTTTTCCGGCTGGCAAGTGATGAAATCGCTCGGTCTGGCGGACAAGCACGGCTACCCGCGCTACGTTGCCCATCAGGTCTATTACTCGCTGGTCGGGCGCGACTATGAATGGGAACTGATGCCGCTCGGCCTCGACCAGGGCGTTGGCGCGCTGGTGTGGAGCCCGCTCGGCTGGGGCCGCCTGACCGGCAAGATCCGCCGCGGCGAGCCACTGCCGGAAAAAAGCCGGTTGCACGACACCGCAGGCTTCGGGCCGCCGGTCGAGGACGAACAGCTCTACAGGGTTGTCGACGCGCTCGACGCTGTCGCCAACGAAACCGGCAAGACCGTGCCACAGATCGCCATCAACTGGTTGCTGCAGCGGCCGACCGTCGCCTCCGTCATCATCGGCGCGCGCAACGAGGAGCAGCTGCGCCAGAACCTCGGTGCCGTCGGTTGGTCATTGACATCCGATCAGATGAAGAAGCTCGACGCGGCAAGCGAAGTCACCGCACCCTATCCGTATTTCCCCTATCGCCGGCAGGAAGCCTTCGCCCGGCTCAGCCCGCCTGCGGTCTGACCGGAGGCGATCATTCGTTTCGGGCGACCATCATGAACATTCGGGATTGGCCGAGGCCTCCCCAACTTCGTCATCCCTGGGCGAAGCAGGAGCGAAGCTCCGTCGCGGAGACCCTGGGATCCATGCCATAGCCTTGGCCGCAGAGTGCAGCGGAGCAGAATTCGGCGCCGCAGCGGCGCTTTGAAGTTACGGCATGGATCCTGGGGTCTGCGCCGCGTCGCTTCGCTCCTTGCTCCGCCCCAGGATGACGAAGCGATGGACGCTTCCGCCAATTGCCAAGGCATGCGATCCGTCACGCAAGCAGCCCGTCAAACGTCCTGCGCCGTTGCCTAATGCAGCACGAACTCGCCGTCGACCTTGTGCCACTCATTGGGCGCGATCAGCTTCTGGTGCGTATAGCTCACCGAATGCAGCGGGCCATCGAGCTTGGTCTGCCAGAACTCGATGAACCGGATCAGCACCGGAAATTTCGGGGCGATGTCGTAGTCCTGCCAGATGAAGCTCTGCAGCAGATGCGGGTGATCGGGAAAGTGATAAAGAATCTTGGCCGTGGTCAAGCCATAGCCCTTGAGCATCAGGTCCATTTCGGAATGGTCGCGCATCGCGGTCCCCTGGTTGATTCTCCTTTCCTCCCAATTTGAAATTGTGCACGCTATTTGCTTAACCGTCTATTGATATTTTAGTGATCGATGCCGTGTTTGTCACGTAAAAACATACGCTTAGCAGCCGCCGTGCCCGAGTGCTGACAGCGTTTCGCCATTCCCCTGCGGCATCCCGCCGCGCAAATCCAACGTCTAATATTGCCGTCACCGCGGAACTGTTAATAATGCGCGCGAATTCGTGGCCTCCGCGCCGCGATGCTGCTCGGCGAGCAAGCTGGCAGTTGGTCTTGGGAGGAAAGTGAAAAAATGTCCGAGGTTCATGTCCATCGCGTCCAGCCGGCGTGGAAGAAGAACGCACTGATCGACAATGACACCTATTTGAAATGGTATGCCGAGAGCGTGAAGAACCCGGACAAGTTCTGGGGCAAGCACGGCAAGCGCATCGACTGGTTCAAGCCCTACAGCAAGGTCAAGAACACCTCCTTCAACGGCAAGGTCTCGATCAAATGGTTCGAGGACGGCGAGACCAACGTTTCCTGGAACTGCATCGACCGGCATCTGAAGAAGCGCGGCGACCAGACCGCCATCGTCTGGGAAGGCGACAATCCCTACGACGACAGGAAGATCACCTATAGCGAGCTTTACGAGCATGTCTGCCGGCTCGCCAATGTGATGAAGAAGCACGGCGTCAAGAAGGGCGACCGCGTTACCATCTACATGCCGATGATCCCTGAAACGGCCTACGCGATGCTTGCCTGCACGCGCATCGGCGCCATCCATTCGGTGGTCTTTGGCGGCTTCTCGCCGGATGCATTGGCCGGCCGCATCGTCGACTGCGAATCGACTTTCGTCATCACCACCGATGAAGGCCTGCGCGGCGGCAAGCCGATTCCGTTGAAAGACAACACCGACAAGGCGATCGACATCGCCGCGAAGAATTTCGTGATGGTCAACAAGGTCGTCGTCGTGCGCCGCACCGGTGGCAAGGTTGGCTGGGCTCCGGGGCGCGACGTCTGGTACCACGACGAGATCGCTTCGGTGAAGGCGGAGTGCAAGCCGGAGAAGATGAAGGCCGAGGACCCTTTGTTCATCCTCTACACATCAGGCTCGACCGGCAAGCCGAAGGGCGTGCTGCACACCACGGCCGGCTATCTCGTCTACGCCTCGATGACCCACCAATATGTCTTCGACTACCATGACGGCGACATCTTCTGGTGCACCGCCGATGTCGGCTGGGTCACCGGCCACAGCTACATCGTCTACGGACCACTCGCCAACGGCGCCACCACGCTGATGTTCGAAGGCGTGCCGAACTATCCGTCGCAATCCCGCTTCTGGGAGGTCATCGACAAGCACAAGGTCAACATCTTCTACACGGCGCCGACGGCGTTGCGCGCCCTGATGGGCGCTGGCGATGCCCATGTCACCAAGACGTCGCGCAAATCATTGCGCGTGCTCGGCACGGTCGGCGAGCCGATCAATCCGGAAGCCTGGGAGTGGTATTTCAACCTCGTCGGCAACGGCAAGGTGCCGATCGTCGACACATGGTGGCAGACCGAGACCGGCGGCATCCTGATCACGCCGCTGCCCGGCGCCACCGACCTGAAGGCAGGCTCCGCGACGCGGCCCTTCTTCGGTGTCAGGCCACAACTGGTCGACGGCGACGGCAAGGTGCTGGATGGGGCGGCCGACGGCAATCTTTGCATCACGGACTCATGGCCGGGCCAGATGCGCACCGTCTATGGCGATCACCAGCGCTTCGTGCAGACCTATTTTTCGACCTACAAGGGCAAGTACTTCACTGGCGACGGCTGTCGCCGCGACGCCGATGGCTACTACTGGATCACCGGCCGCGTCGACGACGTCATCAACGTCTCAGGCCACCGCATGGGCACGGCCGAGGTCGAATCCGCGCTCGTCAGCCACGACAAGGTTTCCGAGGCCGCGGTCGTCGGCTATCCGCACGACATCAAGGGCCAGGGCATCTACTGTTACGTCACCCTGATGGCCGGCGAGAAAGCGGGCGAGGAGTTGCGCAAGGAACTCGTCGCCCATGTCCGCAAGGACATCGGCGCCATCGCCACACCCGACAAGATCCAGTTCGCTCCGGGCCTGCCGAAAACCCGTTCGGGCAAGATCATGCGGCGTATCCTGCGCAAGATCGCCGAGGACGATTTTGCCGCACTCGGCGATACCTCGACGCTGGCCGATCCGGCGGTCGTCGACGATCTCGTCGCCAACCGGCAGAACAAGAGGACCTGATGCAATGGCCGCATTGGGTGCCGTCGTCGAGCTTTGGCGTTATCCGGCGAGTTCGCTCGCCGGCGAACGCCTAGGCGCGATTTCGGTCGATCTGGAGACCATCTATGGCGACCGCCTGTTCGGCCTTGTCGATGCCTCTGACGGTGAGATAGCGCGGCCTGACCGCGACGCGAAATGGCACAAGGTGCCGCTCATTCGTACCCGATTGAACGGCGACCGCGAGCTTGAGATCGCCATACCCGGCGGCGACTGGCTGACGGCGCCGGGCGCCGAAAGCGACTATGCCGTTTCCGCTTTTCTCGGTTTCGCGGCCTCGATCCGGCCGTTTGGCCACGATGCCGCCTCCCACTATGCCGGCCCCCTGACCGCGGAGCGTTACCGCAAGGCGCCTATCCACCTCCTGACCACCGCTTCGCTGGCGCGTCTGAAGGCGCTGCATCCCGAGGGCGCCGCCGACCCGCGCCGCTTCCGCCCCAACATCGTCGTCGACATGGCGGCGGTCGAGGGATCCTTCCCGGAAACGGAATGGATCGGCCGCAAGCTGGCGATCGGCGATCTGCTGCTGACCATCTCCGAACCATGCCGCCGCTGCGGCTTCACCATCATCGCCCAGGACGGCTTCGACCACGACCCGGCGATCCTGCGCAATCTTGTCCGCCACAACGCGCACAATCTCGGCGTCTACTGCACCGTCGACCGGCCAGCACGCGTCGAAATCGGCGAGACGATACGATTCCTGTAGGCTACCGATAAAGGTCCGCCCGTGTCGGCGGCAGGCCGCTTGGACCTCGCGCGCGCTTGGTGGCGACGGTCTGGAAAATCTGCGCCGAGGCGCGTTCGAAAGTGATCGAGCAGCCGGTGAGATAAAGCAGCCAGAGGCGCGCCTTGGCTTCGCCGACCTCGGCGATCGCTTCGTCGAAGCGTGCGTGAAGGCGCTCGGCCCACAGACGGCAAGTGCGGGCGTAGTGCTCGCGCAAATTCTCGACATCGTAGACGAGGAAGGCGTGCGCTTCGAGATTGCCGAGCGTCATGCCGATCGTGTCGAGCTCGCCGCCGGGAAAGATGTATTTGATCAGCGCCTTGAATTCCGGGCCCTTGCGCAAGGTCTTCTTGATGCTGCCCTTGTCGCGCCGGGTGATGGCGTGATGCAGATAAATGCCGCCCGGCTTGAGCAGGCGATGAATTGTCGAGAAATAGGCGGCGTGGTTGGCGAGGCCCAGATGCTCGAACATGCCGATCGACGAGATCTTGTCGAAGGAGCCGGACAACTCGGCATAGGATTTTATTTCGATGGTGATGCGGTCCTCCAGCCCCTCAGCGCGGATGCGCTCGCGGGCGAGCTGGGTCTGGGCTTCCGACAGCGAGACGCCATGGCCGACGACGCCGTAATTTTTCGCTGCATGGATGAGCATGGCTCCCCAGCCGCAGCCGATGTCGAGCAGCCTTTCGCCCGGCTTCAGCCGGAGCTTGCGGCAGATATGGTCGAGCTTGTCTTTCTGCGCCTGGTCGATGCCGTTGGCGAAATCGGTGAAATAGCCGCAGCTATAGACCATGCGCTCGTCGAGGAAGAGCCGGTAGAAGGCGTTCGAAATGTCGTAGTGGTGCTGAATCGCTTGCCTGTTCGACCCGCTGACGAAGGGGTTGCGCCCGGAAAGGTCGGTCCGCGCCGTCATCTGTTTTCTCGAAAACAGCACGGCCGGCAGGTCGCGCAGGACCGCCAGCTTGGGCAACGACTTGAGCTTCGTCCTGAGCTTGCCCTGCGCAGGCAGAGCGTAGAAATCGAACAGCGATCCGCCTTCCACGTCGATGGTCTTGGAAATCCACATTTCGATCAGCGTCGAAAGGGACGGCCGGCGCATCACCTGCCAGACGATATCCTGGTCGTTGATGGTGAGCACGGGGCCGGTGGCAGGCCCGATCCGTTCGCCGGTCCACAGCTTGACCGCGAAACCCGGCTTCAGCGTTTCGATGACCGTTCGAACGATCCGTGCCGCTCTGTCGGCTGCCTCCATCCCCGTCCTCCCCTGCTCAGTACGCTGGCGGTCGACGCCGACTTTGCCTGTCCGATCGGATAGCCGCAAGCCGCCAGCGACAAGCTCGCACGGCATTTTCACCACGCGCCTTGCCATTTGCGGATCGACACCCCATCATGAGGGCGTCTTCAACAAATCGAAAGGAGGTGATCCGATGTCGAGTGATTTCGTTTTCCAGAACGTGGCCTCAGCGGATTGCACTTTCGGGAAGCAGTCTTCCCGTTAAGGCGCGAGATGCGCGGCTGGCGACGTAAAACGTCGCCGCCATGGGCCGCGCCATGGACGGAAACACGGAAGGCCGCCGGCTTCGAAAGAAGCGGCGGCCCTTTCCTTTTGGTGTTCTCGTGTATCAGCCCGGCGGGGGAAGGTCAGCGTTGGATGGCAAGCTTCTCGATGTTCTCGGTGATCTCGTCGAAGGCGGCGGCCAGTTCCGTGCCCGTGGCGGCCTCGTAGTAGTGCTTCAGCGAAGACGTGTCCGCTGTAGAGCAATTCTTGAGCACGCTCTTTGCCTGGTCTCGCTCGGTCATCGTCATCGACGGATCGTCGAGATCGAAGCCGATCGTGAATATCTCGATGCCGTCGCGCTTCATGTTGCTGCAAATGCCTTCGGCATTGCTTCGCGACTTCTGGCCCGCATTCTGTGATCTTGGCGCGCCGCGCCCGCCGGCGAAAGCCGTATTGAACTGGCCATCAGTCATCAGGATGGCGACCTTGGCAACTTTCTTCTTGTCGAAATTGGCGGGACCGGCACCCAAAGCGGCATCGGCAATTGCCGAGCGCCACGACGGCGAAAGCATGTAGTAACCCCATTGCGCAGCGATACCACCGGCCGTGACGCCATCCGCCCTGAAATCCGTGATTGTGTCGAGCAATTTTTGCTTGTCGGCCGTCAGCGGAATGAGTTCCGGTTTCGGGCAGGTCTTCATGTGATCGTCGCGGTTGACTTTGGCCAGATAGGTTTTGCCGTCGTTGTCCAGGCGCGGCGTATTAGGCCCGTCGGGCGAATAGTCGGCGTAGCCATCCTTGTCCTTGCGCTCGGTGGCGCATTTGTCCGGCGCCAATGTCAAGGACACCGAAACCGGAGCATCGATCGGGGGCGGCACATTTGATCCATATCTCGCCTCCACGAACACCGTGCTGGCCAATCCGCCTGTGTTGACCGCTTCGGCGTAGGGAACGATCGCCACGCGCACGCGCGGATTTTTCGGATCAAGATTGTTGTCCAGCAGATCCTCGACAGCCCCCGAAGCGGCAGTTCGCAGGTCGCCGATCTTGTCGGTCTTGGCCCACCAGTTGGCGGCCATCGATCCGGTCACGTCGAGCATCATCGCCACTTCGATCGTCTTGTCCGAATAGACCGCAGTCGTCGATGCGGCAACGCGCTTCATGTCACCCACGCTGAAAATCGGAAAATAAAGGCCGAGATCGACATGGACGTCCGCCTGAACCGTGTTGGCGGTCCTGTCGACAGTCAATTTGTCGAGGACGATCTGGTCGGCGCTCAGGATGCCGGCCCGGCTGTTGGCATCGAGAAACGCTTGCACCGACTTGTTGGCATCGGCCTCCTTGATGACGCCGGTCGTCAGGTCGCGCGCCGTCGAGGTCACCGCCGCATCGACAACACCTTGCAGGCTCGACTTTGCGTTGTAGAGCTGGGAAACGTTGACGGCAAAGCCGACGCCCAGCGCCAGCACCGACGCGACCATGCCGAATAGAACCGCGAAATTTCCGCTGCGATCCCTGGCAAAGCTGCCGATCGCGTGAACAAGACCCCCAAAATACCGCATGCTTCCGCCTCCATTCGCCACGACCTCGAAGCCGTGTGGAGGCGCATTGCAGGATTCCGGCCGGATGGCGCCGCGAAGGGACCAACAGCCGTCGGCTCATCGTCAAACCGTTGTTTCTGCTTGGTTTCGAAATGCGGCAAGGTGAACAGCCGGTAAACGACGAGCCGCTGCGGCAGTTTCGTTTACGAAGCGCTTACCATGATCCTGCCGTCTGCCGTGTCGCATAAGAACACGGTCCCGATCCGGCACAGAGGGTTCTGTGCCGAGGCGGATCAGGCGCATCATATGCGTAGGGCAGCCGGGATGATCGCACAGCGGGCCGCACGCCGTTCGGCACTTACGTTTCTATGCCAGCATCTGCGCGCTGACGGTCTTGTCGACGCCGCGATGGGGCGGGTTGAACAGATTGCTTTCCTGCTCGTAGGTCCAGACCTTGAACAGGCCGAGCCGGTGCGGGCCGAAACTGTGCAGCAGCGGCACGTCGGTCGCGTCGCGACCGCGCGCGATGACGATCCGGCCGATTCTCGGCATGTTGTGGCGGGGATCGAAGGTGTACCATTTGCCGTCGAGGAACACTTCCAGCCACGCCGAAAAATCCATCGGTGCCGGGTCGACCGGTACGCCGATGTCGCCGAGATAACCGTTCACGTAACGGGCGGGGATGTTCATGCAGCGGCAGAGCGTGATCGCCAGATGAGCGAAGTCGCGGCAGACGCCGACGCGCTCCTCATGCGCCTGCGCCGCCGTGCGGGTCGGGCGCGCATAGCCGTAACCGAACGACAGACGTTTATGGACATAGTCGACGATCGCCTGCACCCGCGCCCAGCCGGATGGAACAGGGCCGAAAACCTGCCAGGCCAGATCACTGAGATGATCGGTCTCGCAATAGCGGCTGCCGAGCAGATAGCAGAGCACATCGTCGGGCAACTCCGCCACCGGCACTTCCCTAGCCAGCGTGTTGACCTCGTCGGTCTCGCCACTGTCCTCGACCACGGCGTCGTAAAGAATGCGAAAGCCGCCGCCAGGCGCCGTGAAACGGCGGCAGGCGTTGCCATAAAGATCGTGGTAGAGCCTGGTTGGGACGGAAGGCGAGGTCAGCACGCGCGTCTGCCGCTTGATGTCGGCCTGGCGGTCCTTGTGGATCTCGAGCAGCGAAATCACCGGGGTGGCTTCAGCGCAGTCGATGGCGATTTCGTAGCCGAGCCGAATCAGCATCGCGGTTCCCCCTTTTTTGAGCATCGTGGAAGACAAGTTCGTCAACGCGAGACGGCTCGCCGTGGTTCCCTGGTATTGTCGAAAAGGCGATCTCGCGCCTTCCCATGCAGCCGACGCGACGTTACGGTCGATCGACAAGCTTTGGTCTCTCCGAAACAACCCCCGGGATAGCAGATGTTCGCAGGCAGAAAATTCGCAGCCTTCCTGTTCGACATGGACGGCACGGTGGTCAATTCGATCGCCGCGGCAGAAAGGGTCTGGGCAGATTGGGCAGGCCGGCAAGGTCTCGACGTTGCCGCATTCCTGCCGACGATCCACGGCGTGCGGGCGATCGAGACCATCGCTCGGCTGGCGCTTCCTGGCGTCGATCCGATGCGAGAAGCCGATGCGCTTCTGCAGGCCGAGGCGGCCGACGTCGACGGCATCCTTCCGATCGCCGGCGCCGCGTCGTTTCTGGCGTCGCTGCCGGCCGAGCGCTGGGCCATCGTCACTTCCGCGCCGCGCGAGCTGGCTCTCCTGCGCATCGCCGCCGCCGGCATCCCGCTTCCCGCCATCCTTGTCGCGGCCGAGGATGTTTCCCACGGCAAGCCGGCGCCGGATTGCTTCCGGCTGGCGGCCGAGCGGCTGGGCGTCGACGCGCGCGACTGCCTCGTTTTCGAAGATGCGCCCGCCGGAATATCGGCGGCCGAGGCCGCCGGAGCTACGGTCGTGGTGATCAGCGCCACCCACCAGCATCCATTGCAAACGCCGCATACTGCGATCGCCTCTTATGCCAGGCTAGGCATCACGGTCGACGACCGCGGCTGGATTATCCTCGCGGCGGAGCGCGCTGCGGCTTAGGGTGCCCTTAGAAATCGCTGGTCAGGCCCTTGACCTCCCAGTCGCCATAGCGGCCGGGCTCGTTGCCGCCACGACCGCCGATCTCCCGGGGCATCGCGGCTTCCTGCTGGCGATAGTGTTCGCGCCGCGTTTCCGCTTCCGCCAAAGCGCAGCGGGCTGCCGGCGTCAGCGTCTTTTGCGGCGCGTCGTGACCGGGGCCGGCGTTTGTATTGCCGGTTTCGCCCGTTTTACTGGTTTCGTCGATCATGCGACATTCCCGGCGGATTGAAACAGGGCCCGATTGAAACAGGACCACACGTTTCCCATCATATAGCGATGAGCCGACAAGGATCGACCCCTTTTACCCAGCGCCGGCAGAAACGGAGCAGACAATGAACACACTTCGCACCGCCATGCTTTTGGCAGTGATGACTGCGCTGTTCATGGGCGTCGGCTATCTGATCGGCGGATCGGGCGGCATGGTGATCGCCTTTCTGATTGCCGCCGCCATGAACCTGTTCAGCTATTGGAACGCCGACAAGATGGTGCTGTCGATGAACCGCGCCGTCGAGGTCGACGAAAGGAACGCGCCGGAATATTACGCCATCGTGCAGAGCCTCGCCAGGCAGGCCGGGCTGCCGATGCCGAAAACCTATCTGATCGACAACCCGCAGCCCAACGCCTTCGCCACCGGCCGCAACCCGCAGAATGCCGCGGTCGCCGCCACCACCGGGCTGCTGCAGCAACTGTCGCATGAGGAGGTCGCGGCTGTCATGGCGCACGAGCTCGCCCATGTCCAGCACCGCGACACGCTGACCATGACGATCGTCGCCACGCTTGCCGGCGCGATCTCGATGCTTGGCAATTTCGCCTTCTTTTTCGGCGGCAACCGCGACAACAACAATTCCCTCGGCATTATCGGCGTGCTGGTGGCGATGATCGTGGCGCCGTTCGCCGCCATGATCGTGCAGATGGCGATCAGCCGTACCCGCGAATACGAGGCCGACCGGCGCGGCGCCGAGATCTGTGGACAGCCGCTTTGGCTTGCCTCGGCCCTTGACAAGATCGCCCGTGGCGCCGAACGCATCCGCAACCCGGATGCCGAACGCAATCCGGCGACCGCCCACCTCTTCATCATCAATCCTCTTTCCGGCGAGCGCATGGACAGCCTGTTTTCCACCCACCCGAGCACCGACAACCGCATCGCGGCCTTGCAGGCGATGGCGCAGGATATGGCCGGTAGCGCATCCGCCTCCGCGCGGCCGCAAACCCCGATGCCGGAGCAGGCGGACGAACAGCGGCCATCGGGCCCGTGGGAGAAAGCAGCTGAGCAGCCGGCTGAACCGGCCAGGCCGAAGTCCAATCCCTGGGGCCGCAATCCGACCGGATCCAAAGGCCCGTGGTCGTGAGTGGCGCGACACGCGGACACGGAACTTCAGATCGTGAAGACAATGCAGTGAGTCCCGGCAAGCCCGTTGCCGGTCTCGCCGCGCGCAAGGCGGCTGCCCGGCTGCTCGCCGCCGTCATTGATGCCAAAACGCCGCTCGACGGGCTGACCGACCACGAGAACGGCCATCCGCAATACAAGGTGCTCGACTTGCGCGATCGAGCGCTGGTGCGCGCCATACTGGTCACTGCGCTGCGCTTCCGCATGACCATATCAGGGTTGCTGGCCCGCCGCCTGGAAAAGCCGCTGCCGCCCAATGCCACCGCGCTTTCGCATATTCTGCATGTGGCGGCGGCGCAAATCCTGTTCCTCGATATTCCCGACAGCGCCGCCGTCGACCTTGCCGTGACCCACGCCAAGTCCGATCCGCGCACGGTGCGCTTCTCCGGTCTTGTCAACGGCGTGCTGCGCACGCTGGCGCGGTCCAAGCAGGCCGAGCTGGCTGCGGCGCTTGCCGGTACTGACGAAGCGCCGAAGTGGTTTTCCGACCGGCTGAAAGCCGCCTATGGCGCGGAGAAAGCCAAGCAAATCCTCGCCGCTCATCGGTACGAGGCGCCGGTCGACTTCACCGTCAAGTCCGACCCCGCGCTGTGGGCCGAGCGGCTCGGCGGCTTCGTGCTGCCGACCGGCACTGTGCGCGTGGAAAAGCTCGGCTCCTCCGTCACCGAACTTCCCGGCTTCGAAGACGGCGCCTGGTGGGTTCAGGATGCCGCCGCCAGCCTTCCGGCCCGGCTCTTCGGCGACATCAGGGGTTTGCGCGTCGCCGATTTCTGTGCCGCCCCTGGCGGTAAGACTGCTCAGCTCATCCTCGGAGGCGCCAAGGTAACCGCCGTCGATACCTCGAAGAACCGGTTGGCGCGGCTCTCGCAGAACCTCGAACGGCTTGATCTGTCCGCGGAGATCGTCCAGGCCGATCTGCTCAAATACGAGCCGGAACAACTGTTCGACGCCGTTCTCCTCGATGCACCGTGCTCTTCGACCGGCACGGTGCGGCGGCATCCCGACGTGCCCTGGACGAAGACGGCTGCCGACATCGAAAAGCTCGCCGATCTGCAGCGAAGGCTGCTCACCCGCGCTGTCACCCTGGTCAGGCGCGGCGGGCGCATCGTCTTTTCCAACTGTTCGCTCGACCCGCTCGAAGGCGAGGCGCTTCACCGCGCCTTCCTCGCCGGAACGGCTGATATCGTCGACGATCCGCTCCGCCCGGGGGAGATCGCCGGCATCGATCCTTTCCTGACGCCGCAAGGCACGCTACGCACCACGCCCGCCGATCTGGAGCTCGGCTCACCGGAAAGGTCCGGCCTGGACGGCTTCTTCGCCGCCCGGATGCGCAGAGCCGGCTAACGCTGAGAATTTGAAGACTATTTTAGGGAGAACCCTGCGGAAAACAGGCCGAACTCCAAGGTTTCCGTGGAATTCGCCTTCGCATAAGTTATTGAATCATATAACTTGTCTTCGGGTTGAGGGGTATGAGAGGGCTTTTGGCGATCGCTGCCGGCAGCACGACGCGTCTATGGACGCTTGTCGCGAAGGAGTTCTGGCGCAAGATGCGCCGGCGCCTGCGTGCCGGGCCTATCTATCGCTGGCGCTATTCCGGCCGCACGCCGGAACGCGTGTTGATCGCTCCGCCGGACCTGCGCCTGGCCGACCCCCAGATTGCGCTCGAGATCTATTATGGCCGCTATCCGCTGTCAGGACATCTGGTCGAGACCGGCGGCAAGTCGCCCTTCCAGATCGCCGTGGCCAATCCCGGCTGGCAAAAGGCGCTGCACGGCTTTCGCTGGCTGCGCCATATGCGCGCCGCCGGCACGGAGCTTGCCGCGGCCAATGCCCGCGCACTGGTCTCCGACTGGATCGCCATGCACGGCAGCAACATTTCCGGCGTCGCCTGGGAGCCCGGCACGACGGCCAAGCGCGTCATTGCCTGGCTGCAGCATTCCTCGGTGGTGCTGCAGGGTGCTGAATTTCCCTTCTACCGGGCCTTCCTGAAATCGCTGGCCATGCAGATCCGCTATCTCAGGGCGATGGCACGCGAGATGCCGGACGGCAAGGACAGGCTGCGCGCCCGCATCGCGCTTGCTTTTGCGGCTCTGTCACTGCCGGCGCCGGCATCGGCGCTGCGCGGTGCGACCCGCAACCTCGCCGAGGAGCTCGACCGCCAGATTCTGCCGGATGGCGGCCATATTTCCCGCAATCCGATGGCCGTGCTTGAAATCCTCGCCGACCTTCTGCCGCTGCGCCAGACCTATGCCAATCAAGCCGAAACTCCGCCGGCGGCGCTGATAGGCGCCATCGACCGTATGCTGCCGGCGCTGCGCTTCTTTCGCCACCAGAACGGCAGCCTCGCCCGCTTTAACGGCATGGGCGCGACCATCCACGACCGCATCGCCACCATTCTGCGCCACGACGACACCGCCGGCGCGCCGTTGCTGCACGCGCCGCATTCAGGCTACGAGCGCCTCTCAATGGGCGGCGTCACTGTGATCGCCGATACCGGCCCGCCGCCTCCCATCGACGTTTCCAACGCGGCGCACGCCGGATGCCTGGCTTTCGAATTGTCCTCCGGCCGCCAGCATTATATCGTCAATGCCGGCGTCGACACCTATGGCGCCGCCGAATTCCGGCCGCTTGCCCGCGCCACGGCCGCCCACTCGACCGCCACCCTCAACGACACTTCGTCGGCTCGTTTCAGCCATTCGCTGCGCGTCAACGATCTGCTCGGCACGCCATTGATCGGCGGCCCGCAGCATGTGCCTTGCAAGCGCACCGACCAGAAGGGCAGCCAGGGTTTCCTGGCTCGCCACGACGGCTATGTCGCGCGCTTCGGCCTGCTGCATGAGCGCGAGCTGAAATTGTCGACGAACGGCAATGTGCTCGCCGGCAGGGATCGCTTTCTGCGGCCGGGCAATGCTGCGATCCGCCACAACGGTCGCGATTTCGTCACGGTACGCTTTCACATTCATCCCGACATAGGCCTGCTCCAGGACGAGCACGACCGCCTGGTGCTGACCGCCGATCAGGCCGACACATGGGTGTTCACCTGCGCCGAGGCGGCGCCCGAGGTCGAGGAATCCATCTATTTCGCCGGCCTTGGCGGCCCGCGCCGCAGCCGACAGATCGTGCTGGCCTTCAAGGCATCGCAGGTTTCCGAAGTCCACTGGCAACTGACGCGGACGGCCATCGCCGGTCATTCGGCAAAGAGCTGAGACTGCAGGTGGCAGCGGCGAATGGTCCGGGCATGGAGCAAAGGATGCTGTAACGCATCGGCCCGAAAATCGAAATCGATTTTCGGAAAGCACGATGCGTAGACCAAAGTGTTAGAGCGTACTCTGTGCGTCCAAGTGGACGCACGTCGCTCTAACGGCTTGATTTCCGGTCGCCATGTGCTACGGCGCGCGGACACTTTCCCAACCAGCCGTGAAAGGCCGCCAGCCCATGGCCGTCGCCGCCAAGAACATTCCCGCGCCCGACCTCGTTCCCGTTCGTCGCGCGCTGCTTTCCGTTTTCGACAAGACCGGGCTCATCGATTTCGCCAGGGCGCTGGCCGCGGCCGGCGTCGAGCTGGTCTCCACCGGCGGCACGGCAAAGGCGATCGCTGAGGCAGGCATGGCCGTGCGCGACGTCTCCGACCTCACCGGCTTTCCAGAGATCATGGACGGCCGCGTCAAGACGCTGCATCCGTCCGTGCATGGCGCGCTGCTTGGCGTGCGCGACGATCCCGAACACGCCGCGGCGATGCGCGATCATGGCATTGAGCCGATCGATCTCGTCGTCTCCAATCTCTACCCTTTCGAGGATGTCCGCCGCTCCGGCGCCGCTTACGCCTCGATCGTCGAGAACATCGACATAGGCGGCCCGGCGATGATCCGCGCCGCCGCCAAGAACCACGCCTATGTCGCCATCGTCACCGATCCCGAGGACTATGCCTCGGTGCTCAACGCGCTGGAGATGAATTTCGGCTCGCTCTCGCTGGATTTCCGCAAGAAGCTGGCGGCCAAGGCCTTCGCCCGCACCGCCAGCTATGATGCGGCGATCTCCGGCTGGTTCGCCGAAGCGCTGGAGATCGAGCACCCCACCTGGCGCGCCTTCGGCGGCAGGCTGGACCAGGTGATGCGCTACGGCGAGAACCCGCACCAGAGCGCCGGCTTCTACGTCGACGGCGACAAGCGGCCAGGCGTCGCGACGGCGCGCCAGCTTCAGGGCAAGCAGCTTTCCTACAACAACATCAACGACACCGACGCCGCCTTCGAACTGGTCGGTGAATTCGATCCGGCCCGCTCCGCCACTGTGGCCATCATCAAACATGCCAACCCGTGCGGCGTCGCCGAAGGCGCCTCGCTGAAGGCGGCCTACGTCAAGGCGCTTGCCTGCGATCCGGTGTCGGCCTTTGGCGGCATTGTCGCGATGAACCGGACCCTCGATGCGGAGGCCGCCGAAGAGGTCGTCAAAACCTTCACCGAGGTCATCATCGCGCCAGGCGCCTCGGAAGAGGCAATCCGCATCGTCGCCGCCAAGAAGAATCTGCGTTTGCTTGTCACCGGCGGCCTGCCCGATCCGCGCACGGCCAGTGTCACCGTCAAGTCCGTTTCCGGCGGATTGCTTGTCCAGGGCCGCGACAATGCGGTGGTCGACGACCTCGACCTGAAAGTGGTGACCAGGCGCGCGCCGACGCCGGCCGAAATGGCCGATCTCAAATTCGCCTTCCGCATTGCAAAGCACGTCAAGTCGAACGCCATCGTCTACGTCAGAGATGGCGCTGCCGTCGGCATCGGCGCCGGCCAGATGAGCCGGGTTGACTCCTCACGCATCGCCGCGCGCAAGGCGCTCGACGCGGCTGAAGCTGCCGGCCTGGCCGAGCCGCTGACCAAAAATTCTGTCGTCGCCTCGGATGCTTTTTTCCCGTTCGCCGACGGGCTTTTGTCTGCGATCGAAGCCGGTGCTACCGCCGTCATCCAGCCCGGCGGCTCGATGCGCGACGACGATGTCATCGCCGCCGCCGACGCTCATGGCATCGCCATGGTGTTTACCGGCGTGAGGCATTTCAGGCATTGAGCGCTTCTTGCCTTCTCCCCTTGTGGGAGAAGGTGGCCGAGCGAAGCTCGGTCGGATGAGGGGTGTTCCAGCTTGGCGCACGCCTTCATCTGCATCCTCTGCACGGCAGCAGGATCATCAATGTCTTGCTTCTTCCAACACCCCTCATCCGTCTCGGCGCTACGCGCCGATCCACCTTCTCCCGCAAGGGGAGAAGGCAAGAACAGCTCACTCCGTCGGCTGGTCCGCTGGATACGGCGTGCGGACCAGGATCGCCAGACCGACGCCGAGGAACAGCACGATTGCCGCCATGCCTAGCCGCGACGAGCCGCTGGCCAAGGTGATCGTGGCCACCATGAATGGCGCAGCAAAACTGGTCGCCCGCCCGGCCAGCGCATAGATGCCGAAATAGCGGCCTGATTCGGCAGCTGTGACACTGCGCGCCATGTAGGAGCGCGACGATGCCTGCACCGGCCCGAAGGCAAGCCCGATCAGCAGACCAAAGAAGATGTAGGCTTTTTCGGCCGGTGTACCGAACAACCCGCCGCTATCGGCTCCGGGCATCATCCAGGCACCGAACAGCGTGTAGCCCGGCCCGGTCGAGACGATGCCGATCGTGGCAATGCTGAGCAGGACAAGCGAAATCATCACTATGGTCTTGGAGCCGAGCGCCACGTCGAGGCGTGCGGCAACCAGGCAGCCGATGATGGCGACGACGTTGAGGATGATGCCGAACAGGCCGATCTCGGTGATCGACCAGTGGAACATCGCCGCCGCAAAGGCACCGCCCAGCGCAAGCAACGCATTGACGCCGTCCTGATAGATCATGCGGGCAACGAGAAAGCGGAAGATGCCGCTGCGCTTGCGTATTTCGCCCAGCGTCGATTTCAGTTCCGACAGCCCCTCGCGCACCGCTGGTCCAAGGGGAATGCCCTTCGCAGCATCCGGTGTGAAAAAGAACATTGGCAGGATGAACAGGAAATACCAGGCCGCTGAGAGGGGTCCGGTCGCCCGTGCGTCCTCGCCGAGTTTCGGATCGAGCCCGAGGATCGGGTCGAGACCGACGATCGTCCTGCCGGTTTCCGACGAGCCGGCCATGAAGGCGACGACAAAGATCAGCGCGATCATGCCGCCGAGATAGCCAAGACCCCAGGCCATGTTCGAGATTCGGCCAATTTCGCTCTTGGGCACCAGGCGCGGCATCATCGAATCGTTGAACACGGTCGAGAATTCCGCCGCGACCGAGGCCAGCGAGAAGAACAGCACGACCAGGAAAAGGTTCGAACCGGGAGCAGCGAACCATAGCAGGCAAAGACTGGTGATCTTGATCGCGGCGAAGAGCGCGATCCACGGTTTTCGCGGGCCGGTCTGGTCGGCGATCGAGCCGAGGATCGGCGACAGAACGGCGATGGCCAGCCCTGCCGCGGCGATGCCGTAACCCCATGCCGCCTGTCCAGTCTCCGGATCGCTCGCCATACGCGAGACGAAATAAGGGCCGAAGATGAAGGTGGTGATGACCGTGAAGAACGGCTGCGCTGCCCAGTCGAACAGCATCCAACCCCAGATGCCGCGTCCCGACGCCCGCTGCACTGCTACTTCGGCCATAGCCCCTCCCGCACCATTCGCTCCGCCCGCGACCGGCGCCATGTCTGCATGTTTTCCGGTGCTCATGCAAATGACACAAGCGTCCCGCTGCCCCTCATTGCCCTGCCGGGCATTTCTCCCCGTATAGTGACGGGGAGAAAGACGCTGCCATCGAAGGCTTCGCTAACAGCCAGCTTTGCAGAAAAGCGCCGGCAGTGCGGCAAGCTCCCTTCTCCCCGTCACTATACGGGGAGAAGGTGGCGGCAGCCGGATGAGGGGCAGCGCCAGCTTGCGAAATGAATTGGCTCACAGCGCCGTCAGGTCGCTGATCAGCCCCGATGCCACCGACAGCCGCGACACGGTGATATCGCCGCCCTCGGTCAGCGCCTGCAGCCGCTCGCGGATGCGCCCGACCCTCTCGCCGCCGGCCTCCAGCCATGCCGCCACCGGGTCCGCAGCCTCGGCATGGCCGGTGAGCGCCGCCACCGCGATGCCGCGCCTGGCCGCGCCGATCGTGTCGGTGGCGCGGGAAAGCGCCAATTGATCGTAGTAGTCGGACGGCGCGATCGAGCGCGCCGCGTCCTCGACGCGCGGAATGCGGAAGGCATCGCTGACCGCGAAAAACGCCTTCGCGGCTACGACGATGTCGGCATTCGCGGTTCGGCCCGTCAGCGCGATGTCAGGGACGACGCCTGCCACGTCGGTCAGCGCCAGCCGTTCGGCCAGGCTTTCTGGCGCGCCGCCCTTGGCCAGACCATGCCGCCGCTCCTCGATCCACTCGCGCGAGAAGGCCGGCAGCAGCGAAACCAGCTTCGGCTCCAGAGCCTTGCGCGCGTCCTGCAACTCGGCGATCCGTTGGCCGAGCGGAGCGGTGCCGGTATCGTTCTTGAGATACCAGCCGCTGGCCACATAGGTAAGCCGGCTAATGGCCTGATAAAGGTCGAGCTGCACTTGTCCGTCGATCTGGTTGTCGAGCGCGTCGATCTGGCGATAGAGCGCCGGCAAGCCAAAGCCGTCGCGCACCACGGCGAAGGTCCGGACCGCGTCGGCCGCGCTGCGGCCGGTTGCTTCCTGCAGCCTGTTGACGAAGGATGGGCCGCCGCGATTGACCAGATCGTTGGCGACGACACGGGCGATGATTTCGCGGCGCAGGCGATGGCCATGGATCTCGGCCGCGTATTTCTTCGCCATACGGTCCGGAAAATAGCCCATCAGGTCACGGTCGAAATGCGGATCGTCCGGCACGTCGCTGGCGACGATGTCGGAAAACAGCACGATCTTGGCATAGGCCAACAGCACGCCGAGCTCGGCCCTGGCCAACGGCTCGCCGCGCGCCTCGCGCTCCGCAAGGGCTGCCGGCGACGGCAGAGCTTCGACATTGCGATCGAGCAAGCCGCGCGCCTCGAGCGCTGCCATGAAACGGCTCTGATGGGCGATGTCGGCAAGGCCGCGCTTGCGGGCAAGGGACAGCGCCAGCGTCTGCTCGTAATTGTTGGACAGCACCAGCGCGCTCACCTCGTCGGTCATCTCGGCAAGAAGCTTGTTGCGCGCTGGGCGGGTCAGCGCCCCCTTGCGCATGGCGGAAGCCAGCGCGATCTTGATGTTGACCTCGACGTCCGAGCAGTTGACGCCGCCCGAATTGTCGATGGCGTCGGAATTGCAGCGGCCGCCATTCAGCCCGAACTCGATGCGGGCCGGCTGCGTCACGCCGAGATTGGCGCCTTCGCCGATGACCTTGGCGCGCACGTCGAGTGCGGTCACCCGAACAGCATCGTTGGCGCGATCGCCGACATCCTGGTTGCTTTCTGTCGATGCCCTCAGATACGTGCCGATGCCGCCGAACCACAAAAGGTCGACCGGCGCCTTGAGGATGGCGCTCATGATCTCGACCGGCGAGGCGGTCGTCTTGCCGAGGCCGATCGCCGCCGCTGCGGCCGGCGGCAGTGTGATCGACTTCTGGCTGCGCGAGACGATGACGCCGCCTTCGGACAGTTTTGTCTTGTCGTAGTCCTGCCAGCTCGAACGGGCGAGGGCGAACATGCGTCGGCGCTCGGCCATCGAGGCCGCCATGTCGGGGGCGGGATCGATGAAGATGTCGCGATGGTCGAAGGCGGCGATCAGCCGGGTCTGCTCGGACAGGAGCATGCCGTTGCCGAACACGTCGCCCGACATGTCGCCGACGCCGACGACGGTGAAGGGCGCGGTCTGGATATCGCGGTTCATCTCGCGGAAATGCCGCTTGACCGCTTCCCAGGCGCCCTTGGCGGTGATGCCCATCTTCTTATGGTCGTAGCCGGCCGAGCCGCCGCTGGCGAAGGCGTCGTCGAGCCAGAAGCCATGTTTCTCGCTGATGGCATTGGCGGTGTCGGAGAAGGTCGCCGTACCCTTGTCGGCGGCGACGACGAAATAGGGATCGTCCTGGTCGCGCCTGATCACACCGGCTGGCGGGATGACGCCGTCCAGGCCGATATTGTCGGTGATCGACAACAGGCTGGAGACGTAGTTCTTGTAGGCGGACGCGCCGGCTTCGAAGATGGCGTCGCGACCGGCGCCCATCGGCAGCTTCTTCGGATAAAAACCGCCCTTGGCGCCAACCGGCACGATGACCGCATTCTTGACCTGCTGCGCCTTGACCAGGCCGAGCACCTCGGTGCGGTAGTCCTGGGCGCGGTCCGACCAACGCAGGCCGCCGCGGGCGACCGGGCCGAAGCGCAGATGCACGCCCTCGACCTCGGAACCGTAGACGAAGATCTCCCGCCACGGCCGCGGCGCCGGCAGGCCGTCGACCGCCTGCGAGTCGAGCTTGATCGCCAGCGACTGGCCCTTCTCCTTCGTATCGGCAACGAAATGATTGGTGCGTAGCGAGGCTTCGATCAGGTTGAGGTAGCGACGGATGATGGTGTCGTCATCGATGTTGGGAACCTCTTCCAACGCATCTCTGATCTTGGCCTTGAGGTGCTTGGCCGCGACCAACCCTTCCGTCTCCGCCATCGGCCCGAGGCGGGCGACGAACAGCTCATGCAGGCCACGCGCGATCTCCGGATAGCGGTTGAGTGCGGCGGCAATGAAATCCTGGCTCTGCGGGATCCCGGCCTGCTGCAGATAGCGGCCATAGGCGCGCAGGATGGTGACCTCGCTCGACCACAGGCCGGCGGTCTGGGCAAGGCTGTTATAGCCGTCATTGTCGATGTCGCCGCGCCAGACGGAAAGGAACGCGTCCTCGAACAGCGCACCGCGGTCGCCAAGGTCGATCGGCTTGCCGTAGCTGTTTTCGAGCTCCATGTCGTGGATGAAGACCATGCCGGAAGCCTCGTCCCCGACCTCGAAGGTGCGCTCGCTGATAACGCGGAAGCCGATGTTCTCCAGTACCGGCACCCGCCGCGACAGCGCCACCGGGCTGCCATGGTGATAGATCTTCAGCGCCGCCTGATGCTGTTCCTGGTTGGCATGACGGTAGTAGTCGATGGCGATCGGATTGGCCGCGCTGATCCTGGCGATGCGCCCGGCATCTGCCAGCGCCTCCGCCGGCGAGAAGCTGTCGCGATAGCTTCCCGAGAAGCGCGAGGCGATCGCCGTGAGCGCCGCATCGGCGCCGGTCTCGGCCGCGGTCTCGCGCAGCACGTCATCCCAGGTCCGCACGATGGCGCGGATCGCTGCCTCGATCGTCGCTTGGTCGACCTTCGGCGTCCTGCCGCCGGAACGGCCGATGATGAAGTGGACACGAGTCAGCCCGCCTTCCGGGAAGGCCGGGTAGTAGGCCGACAGCCGGCCTTCGAACACCGTCTTCAGATAGGTGCCGAGCTTCTCGCGTACGACGCTGTCATAACGGTCGCGCGGCACGAAGACGAGGATCGAGACGAAACGGTCGAACTGATCGGCGCGCACCAGCGCCCTGACGCGCGGTCGTTCGACCAGCCCCAGAATGGCTTCGGCGTGCTTGCGCAGGATCGGCACCGGAACCTGGAACAGCTCGTCGCGCGGATAGCTCTCCAGCACGTTGATCAGTGCCTTGCCGGAGTGATCTTCTGGGTTGAAACCGGATTTGGCGATGATGGTTTCGGCTTTCGACCTGAGATAAGGGATCTTCATCACCGAGCGCGTGTAGGCGGTCGAGGTGAACAGGCCGACGATGCGCAGCTCGCCGGCAAGCACGCCCTTGGCGGTGTAGGTCTTGACGCCGATGTAATCGAGATAGATGCGGCGGTGGACCGACGATTTGGCGTTGGCCTTGGTGACGATCAGCGGTTCCGGCCCGTGCAGGAAGGCGCGGATTTCCGGCGTCGTCGTCACCGCTTCGGTGCCGCGCCGCAGCACCAGCACGTCGGGATCTGAGAGGATGCCGAGGCCGGGCTTTTCCGTGCGCTCCAGCGTGCCGCTCTTCTCGCCGCCGGTGTATTTGAACTCGCGCATGCCAAGGAAGGTGAAATTGTCGTCGCGCAGCCATTCGAGGAAGGCGATCGCGTCGGTGACGTGGGCCTTGTCGAGCGGCACCGGGGCGTAGCGGAACTCCGAGATCGCCTGGTCGAGGCGGGCCAGCATCGGCTTCCAATCGGTGACCGCGGCGCGCACCTGGCCCAATATTTTTTTCAGCCGCTCGGCCAATGCCTCGGCCTGCTCGGCCGAAAGACGGCCGATATGGACGTGGATGACACTCAGCCGTTCATGGCTGTGATCGCCCTTGGCAAAGCCGCCATCGCCGAGGATTTCGTCGACGCCGTTCTTGCCGTGCCTGACAACGATGACCGGATGGGTAACCAGCAGCGGTTCGCCGGCGCTCTCGGTGATCTCGCCGAGGATGGAATCGAACAGGAACGGCATGTTGTCGTTGACGACGGTGATCACCGTCATCGGCCTGCCCTGGCGGACGACACCGGAATCGACGTCTATGGCGACGAGGCAATCGCCTTTCTTGTGCCTGGCGACGGCGCGTCCTGCGAGATCGGCGGCGCGTTCGAGGGCGGTCACCTCATAGGCGGCGACATCTTCGCCCGGCGCACGGGCCAGCAGGTAATCGGCAAGCCTGCCGGGTTTCTCGCTGCCCTTGGCCGTGCTTATCTTTTTCAACTGGCTTTCAGATTTCAGGCCGGCCATGTCGCTAATCCCTCCCGTCATATGTTTTGCGACTATGGTAGCAGATGACCGATATTTGGCGACAAAGGTTTGACCGCTTGCGACGAAATGTCGGGATTCGCCGGTGGGTCACCGAAAATGAGGAGAAAATCCGCCATGAAAGACAAAATCATCGCACTTGACCTCGCGCCTGCGGAACTGAGCGAAGCGACGAAAGCCTATTTCGCCAAATGCGAGGAGAAGCTCGGCCTCGTTCCCAATGTGCTTTTGGCCTACGCTTTCGACGAGACGAAGCTGCGTGCCTTCACCGACATGTACAACGACCTGATGCTGGGTGTCTCAGGCCTGTCGAAGTTGGAGCGCGAGATGATCGCGGTCGCCGTCTCCTCCATCAATCATTGCTACTATTGCCTCGCCGCCCATGGTGCGGCGGTGCGCCAGCTTTCCGGCGACCCGGCCTTCGGCGAGATGATGGTGATGAATTTCCGCGCCGCCGACCTTTCCGCTAGACAGAAAGCGATGCTCGAATTCGCGGTGAAGCTGACCGAGCAGCCGGGCAAGATTGTCGAGACCGACCGGGCAGCGCTGCGTGAGGCCGGCTTTTCCGATCGCGACATCTGGGACATCGCCTCGACCGCCGCCTTCTTCAACATGTCGAACCGGGTGGCGGCGGCGGTCGACATGCGGCCGAACGATGAATATCACGCGATGGCGCGGTGAGGTGCGAGTCAACAGACCGTATATTGGCTATTGCGCATTCTCATTGCGTCTTTGCCGGTTTGGTCCGATGATCAGCATGCGGCGTGACCGCATGTCGGTTCGACGCCGCTGATCAACGGAGGAGAACATGGCGAAATTTCTCTATGTGTATCACGGCTCAGGCAAGATGCCGACCGAGGAGGCCGAACGGCAAGCAGCGATGGACGCCTGGAACGGCTGGTACGGCAAGCTCGGCTCGGCCGTGGTCGACGGTGGCAATCCGGTCGGCATGTCGAAGACCGTGCTGCCCGGCGATAGGGTCGAGAACAATGGCGGCAGCAATCCGACCGCCGGTTACACAATCATCGAAGCGAACGATATCGACGATGCCGTCGATAAGGCCAAGGATTGTCCTATCCTGAAGGACCCGGGTTTCAGTGTCGAGATCGCGCCGATAATCGAAATGGGTTGACGCAACGGCTCAGGATCGAGCCGCGATCGCCGCCGCGGCACCGGCCATGGTTGTGGCGCTGACGCGGTTGGCGATTTTCATCGCCCGCTTGCTCTTCAGCAGTTTTCGCGCCTGCGCTGCCGCAAGCACCCAGGCGAGATCGATGGCGACCAGAACCACGGCCATGGTCAGCGTCAGCTCGATCCAGCCGACGACCGTGACCGAGGCGAGATCGATGATCGTCGGCAGTAGCGCCAGGTAGAACATCATGATCTTGGGATTGCCGAGCGTCACCGCCATGCCGGCAAAGAACAGTTTGACGGCCGACTCCTCGCGCGGCATCTCGCCCTCGCGCGCATCGACCGGAGCGGTCCACATCTTCCAGGCGAGGTAGGCGAGATAGGCGACGCCGACCCATTTCAGCACGACGAAGGCGAGATGGAAGGTCTGTGCCACCACCGCCAGGCCGAATACCGCCAGCGACAGCCAGATGCCCTCGCCGATCCACATGGCGAGCAGGAACGGGAACACATCGCGAAAGCCCTTTGCGATGACCCGCGCCACCAGAGCGGCAATCGAAGGTCCGGGCGAGCCGGCGGCGACGAAAAGGGCGGCGGCGAAGATCAGAAGCGAGGTGAAGTGCATGGGAGTGCCTTCGAGCGTTAGAGAGCGAAGATATCCGATCGGCGGCGATTTGGCACCCCTGCGGCTTGCGGCGAAATTTGCCCTCTGAAGAGGTGTCGGCGCTGCCCCTCATCTGGCTGCCGCCATCTTCTCCCCGTGAACGGGGAGAAGGGCGCCGTCATCGACGGTTCCGCCAATTACCAGCGTTGCAAAAAAATGAACGCCGAGGGTGCGGTCAGCGGTCTTCTCCCCGTTCACGGGGAGAAGGTGCCGGCAGGCGGATGAGGGGCAGCGCCGACCTCCTTCAATGAGGCAAAACCGACCGGGATCAGCCCTCTTCGGGGACCGAGCCGATCAAACCCTTGGCCGCTTCGACATCACTGTCAACGACTTGCACATGGATCAGGCCGAGCCTGCTGTCGGGCATATGAGTCGCGAGTGCATAGATCCCATACGCCTTGAGCATCGACACGCAAACTTCGGCCTCGGGTCGATTGTCATATATGACGGCCGTAACGAGTTTGCCGCTCATTGCGCGGTTATTGCCCTTACGCCGCGCCAACCACTTTCGCCGACTTCTCAAAACGCTTGCGCTCGTTCGGGTCGAGATAGAGCTTGCGCAGGCGTATGGTTTTCGGCGTCACCTCGACCAGCTCGTCGTCCTGGATCCAGGCCAGCGCGCGTTCCAGTGTCATGCGGATCGGCGGCGTCAGCTTCACTGCCTCATCCTTGCCGGCGGCGCGGATGTTGGTCAGCTTCTTGCCCTTCAGCACGTTCACTTCAAGGTCGTTGTCGCGTGAATGGATGCCGATGATCATGCCCTGATAGACCTTGACGCCCGGATCGATGACCATCGGGCCGCGGTCTTCCAGGTTCCACATGGCATAGGCGACCGATTCACCCTGTTCATTGGAGATCAGCACGCCGTTGGTGCGGCCCGGCAGCTCACCCTTGTAAGATTCGTAGGCATGGAACAGCCGGTTCATGACAGCGGTGCCGCGCGTGTCGGTCAGCAGTTCCGACTGGTAGCCGATCAGGCCGCGCGTCGGCGCGTGGAAGACGATGCGCTGGCGGTTGCCGCCTGACGGGCGCAATTCGACCATCTCGGCCTTGCGCTCCGACATCTTCTGCACGACGACGCCGGCATGCTCCTCGTCGACGTCGATAACGACTTCCTCGACCGGCTCCAGCAATTCGCCGTTGTCGCCCTGCTGCATAACGACGCGCGGACGCGACACGGCGATCTCAAAACCTTCGCGGCGCATCGTCTCGATCAGAACGGCAAGCTGCAATTCGCCGCGGCCGGAGACGAAGAACGAGTCCTTGTCCGGCGATTCCTCGATCTTCAGCGCGACATTGCCTTCGGCCTCGCGCAGCAGGCGGTCGCGAATGACGCGGCTGGTCACCTTGTCGCCCTCAGTGCCGGCCAGCGGGCTATCGTTGACGAGGAACGACATCGTCACGGTCGGCGGATCGATCGGCTGCGCGTGCAGCGGCTCGGTCACCGACGGGTCGCAGAACGTGTCGGCGACGGTGCCCTTCGACAGGCCGGCAATGGCGACGATGTCGCCCGCCTGCGCCTCGTCGATCGGCTGGCGCTCCAGCCCGCGGAAAGCCAGGATCTTCGAGATGCGGCCGGTTTCGACCTGGGTGCCGTCATGATGCAGCACCTTGACCGCCTGGTTGGATTTCAGCGTGCCGGATTCGATGCGGCCGGTGATGATGCGGCCGAGGAACGGATTGGCTTCCAGAATGGTGCCGATCATCCGGAACGGGCCGGGATGGACGGTCGGCGCCGGCACATGCTTGATAACGAGGTCGAACAGCGGCGCCAGACCCTGGTCCTTCGGACCTTCGGGGTTTTCCGAGACCCAGCCGTCGCGGCCCGAGCCGTAAAGGATCGGGAAGTCGAGCTGGTCGTCGGTCGCGTCGAGCGCTGCAAACAGGTCGAACACTTCGTTGACCACCTCGACGTGGCGGGCGTCCGGCCGGTCGATCTTGTTGATGACGACGATCGGCTTCAATCCGACCTTGAGCGCCTTGCCGACGACGAATTTGGTCTGTGGCATCGGCCCTTCGGCGGCGTCGACCAGCACGATGGCTGAATCCACCATCGACAGGATGCGCTCGACTTCACCGCCGAAATCGGCGTGGCCGGGGGTGTCGACGATGTTGATGCGGGTGTCCTTCCAATCGACCGAGGTCGCCTTGGCCAGGATGGTGATGCCGCGTTCCTTTTCGAGGTCGTTCGAATCCATGGCGCGTTCGGCGACGCGCTGGTTGTCGCGGAACGAGCCGGACTGTTTCAGGAGTTGGTCGACGAGGGTGGTTTTTCCATGGTCGACGTGCGCGATGATCGCGATATTACGAATTTTCATGTTGTGGTCTCGGGAGCGTTGCAGGCAGCAGGCCAAAAGGCGCTGCCTCTTTCGGTTGGGCGGCTCATACAGGGTTTTTCGCAATTGCGAAAGAGGAGGCGCGCCACCAAATACATGGTCACCAAATCTTAAGCGTCTTGGTGTGAAATGGAATTATTAACCAAAGCGGAACCTTTCGCGGTCGGGACAGTTCAAATTTCATGAGCAATACGGGCACCAGATACCGGCCAATCCTCGCATGGGCGGCCCTCGCCGTTGTCCTTGCGGCGGGCGCGGCACAGTCGGCCGCGACCCTCAAGGAAGCGCCCCCTGCCCTGCCGTCCGACACGCGTTCGGCGGAGCAGTTGTTTGCCGATGCGCCGGATGGCGTCGACCCAGTCGTGACCGGGCCGGTTAGCGCCGCCTTCAAGCAGAGGCAGGAGGCTGCCAACTGCGACAGTGCTATTTGGCCGCAAATTCCAACCGTTTGCTATCCGGACTGACGACCGCCGACGGCGGTCGTCATCCCGAGATACCGTTCCGCTGCGATCCTTCACGCCCCCTCTGCCCTGCCGGGCATCTCCCCCACGAAGGGGGAGATCGGTCGTAGCCGCCGCTTTCGCCAACCTTCAACGTTGCAGGCGCGAGCGGAGCGCCCAAGCTGCCAATCACCCCCCGTGTGGGGGAGATGCCAAGTTTTGGCAAAGAGGGCAGGACAGAGGGGGGCGCTGTCCCGCCTGCGTTTTGGCCATTATTGAAGCCAACTTCCTCACGCCGAGTGCACCGGATCGAGCGTGACCTTGTAGAGTTCATTGTCGTCGCGATCCATCAGCCGCACCGTCATCTGTTCAGTGGCGCCGTCGAGATCGACGAGGCCGAAGAACTGCAGGCCGGCCGACGGTGGCAGATTCTGCCCCTGCTCGGCGGTTGGCGCCTTGATGAATTTCAGCTCCGGGCCGAAGGTCATGTCGAAATCATTGGGTCCATACGTGCCGGCATGGAGCGGACCCGAAACAAATTCCCAGAACGGATTGAAGTCCTGGAACTGCGCCTTATCAGGATTGTAGTAGTGCGCCGCCGTGTAGTGCACATCGGCGGTAAGCCAGACGGTGTTGGTGATGCCGGCATTCTTTATATAGCGAAGGAGGTCGGCAATTTCCAGCTCGCGGCCCTTGGCCGGACCATTGTCGCCATTGCTGATGGCCTCGGCGCCGGCCTTCTTGGGGGCGTCGTTCCAGACAACGAGACCGAGCGGCATGTCGGCGGCGATGATTTTCCAGGTCGCGTTGGAGTTTGCCAGTTCGCGCTTCAGCCACTTCGTCTGCTGTTCGCCGAGGATGCGCGATTGCGGGGTCACCGTATCCTGCATGCCAGGACCATTGGAGCCGCGATAGGAACGCATGTCGAGGAAGAACACGTCGAGCAGCGGCCCGTAGGCGATCTTGCGATAGACGCGCCCGGGTTCCGACGGCTCGTAGCGGATCGTCGTCATCTCATGGAAGGCGCGTGCCGCGCGTGCCGCCAGCACATGGATGTTTTTTTCCGAGTAGCGGTCGTCGGCGCTCAGGTCCTTCGAATCCGACCAGTTGTTCACCACCTCGTGGTCGTCCCACTGGTAGAAGGTCGGGCAGATGGCGTTGAGCCCCAGCACATGTCCGTCCATCAAATTGTACTTCCACTGGCCGCGGTACTCGTCCAGCGTCTCGGCAACCTTGCGCTTTTCGTCGATGAGGACGTTGTTCTTCCACTTGCCGCCACCGGGAAGGTCGACCTCGTCCTTCATCGCGCCGTCGGCATAGATGGTGTCGCCGGAATGCAGGAAGAAGTCGGGCGTATGCTTGCCGATCGTGGCATAGGTCTTCATGCCGGTGTCGTCGATGCCCCAGCCCTGGCCGGCGGTATCGCCCGACCAAGCGAAACGAATGTCGCGCTTCGAGGCCGGCGCCGTGCGGAAGCGGCCGACGATCGGCTCGGAGACGGCGTTGATGTCGGCGAGATCGGCCGCGATCATGCGGTAGAAGATGTCCTGGTCGGAGGCGAGGTCGGTGAGCAGCCGCTTTACCGTGTAATCGCTGGCCGGCGAGGTATCGAGCGGCGCAAGACGGACGGCGTTGGCGAAATTCTCCGTCGACGACACTTCGAACATGACACGCGAAGGGCGGTCGGTGCGAGTCCACACCACGCCGCTGGTTGCGTCGACATCACCCGACTGAATGCCATGGGTGAAGGCGGGCCGCTGATTGGCGCGGGAATAATAGGGAAGCGCTAGGCCCGATACGCCGACGAGGCCGGCGGCGCTCGCCGACGTGACAAAAGCGCGCCGCGTCATCGAAATCTTGTTCATGGCTGTCTCCTAGATGGCGTTGAACGTCGCCGCCAAGGTCCAACCTCAATGTTTCACGCACATCTCGAAACCATGAAGGTTTCATTACAATCGACAGGCAGGCGGATCTTCCTTCTCCCCTTGTGGGAGAAGGTGGATTGGCGCGCAGCGCCAAGACGGTTGAGGGGTGTTGGACGGAGTGCTGTCATTGCCAAGCTGGAACACACTCATCCGACCGAGCTTCGCTCGGCCACCTTCTCCCACAAGGGGAGAAGGAAGAGACGCACCGTCGCGCCCTCAAGCCGCCTGAGGTTCCGGCTCGAAGGCCGGACGGCTGGTGTTGATCAACAGCGAGATGCAGGCCGCGGCTATTGCCGTCATGCCGGCGATGAGGAAGGCGAGTTCGTAATTGCCCTGCAATTCACGCATGGTGCCGCCGAAGAAAGCGGCGGCCGCCGCACCCACCTGATGGCCGGCGACGATCCAGCCGAAGACGATCGGCCCGCTGCGATCGCCGAACGCCTCGTTCGACAGCCTGAGCGTCGGCGGCACGGTGGCGATCCAGTCCAATCCGTAGAGCACGGCGAAGATGATCAGGCTGGTCGACGAGAAGCCGGAATAAGGCAGATAGATCAGCGACAGGCCGCGGATGCCATAATAGACGCCGAGCAGCTTGCGCGGGTCGAAACGGTCGGTGAGCCAGCCCGACAGCGTCGTGCCGATCAGGTCGAAGATGCCCATCAGCGACAGCAGGCCGGCGGCTTGCACTTGACCGATACCCATGTCGCCGCAAAACGCGATCAGGTGCGTGCCGACCAGTCCGTTGGTGGTGAAGCCGCAGATGAAGAAGGTGGCGAACAGATACCAGAACACGCGGGTGCCGGCGGCACGGCGCAGCGTGCTGAGCGTATGGGTGAGGAAATTGCCCTGCGAGGCCGGTGGAACCGGCGGCACGTCGTCGGCGTCCGCACCGTAGCGCACCATGCCGATCGAGGCCGGACGCTCCGGCACCAGCAGCCAGACCAGCGGCACCAGGCAGGCGGTGGCGACCGCAATGGCGATGGCGACCGGCTTCCAGCCGCCCGACTGGGCGAGCGCGGCGAGCAGTGGCAGGAATACCAGCAGGCCGGTGGCGGCGGAGGCCGACATCAGGCCCATCACCAGGCCGCGATTGGTCTTGAACCAGCGATTGACGATGGTGGCACCAAGCACCGTGGCGACCGCGCCGGAACCGACGCCGGAGAATACGCCCCAGGTGAGAAGCAGGTGCCACGGCTCGGTCATCAACAGGCTGAGCGCCGTCGAACCCGACATCAGCACCAGCGACGCCAGCAGCGTGCGGCGCAGCCCGATCCGTTCCATCAGTGCCGCGGCAAACGGCCCGGTCAAGCCATAGAGGAAGATGCCGATGGCCGCGGCGAGCGAGACGACATCGCGCCGCCAGCCGAAACTCTCCTCCAGCGGCAGCATTATGACGGCGGGCGCCGACCGGAGGCCCGCCGCGATCAGCAGACAGAGGAAAATGACGGCGACCACGACAAAAGCGTAGCGCTGGCCAAACGGACGGGATTGAGCTATCATGTTACTGACCGGTACGTTGCAATTGCACCGAGGTATACGTACCGATCGGTAACATTGTCAAGCAGGCAACGGCTCGTCCTAGATGAAAAGCATTGAACCAACGATCAAAGCGGGTGAAGTGGCACCGCCGCGTGCCGGCGAAAAAATCCTTCGCGTTGCCCGCGACCTGTTCTACCGGCAAGGCATCAGGGCGATTGGCGTCGATGAGATCGTGCGGCGCGCCGGCGTCACCAAGCCCAGCCTCTATCGTAGCTTTCCGTCCAAGGACGAATTGGCGGCGTCCTATCTCCGGCAATACGACCTCGAGTTCTGGGCCTGCTTCGACGAGGCGGTGGCTGCCCATCCCGGCGATCCGCGCGCGCAGATCGCCGCCTTCCTGACCCGCATCGGCAAGCGCACGCAAAGACCCGACTATCGCGGCTGCGGTATGACCAATGCGGCCGTCGAATATCCCGAGCACGGCCACCCGGCCCGCGTGGTGAGTGAGGTCAACAAGCAGGAATTGCGACGACGCCTGCGCGCCATGGCGGCGGCAATGGGTGCCGGCGACGCCGATACGCTGGGCGACGGGCTGCTGCTTCTGATCGAGGGCGCCTATATCAGCGGCCAGCTGTTCGGTGCCGGCGGACCGGCGAAGTCTGTGGCCCGGAACGCCGACCTGCTGATCGAAGCGAGCTTGAAGAAATAGCGTTTAACGATACCGTGCGGCAGCCCCGAAACGGAGTTGTTCGCGATGCGTCGCCTTTTGATGATCCCGCTTGCCCTTGCCGGCCTCTGCCAGGCTGCCCAGGCCGGCGACATTTCCAGCGCCTACACCGATCTCGACAGGAAGAAGGACTGCGTGACCTACGCGCAGGCGGAAGAAGGCGAAGGCGACTGGGCCAGTCTCGCCTGTTCGGGCTATCGCGGCTACCCGGTACTGATCTCCTACGACGATGCCCGGGAATCGCTGTTCTACGGTTTTCCGCCCAGCGACATGACCGCGGTCTGGGAAAGTTTTGTCGGGCTCAATTCGGCTGCACCCAACTCGAGTGGCGCATTGAGACGAACGGCGATCTGGCCATTCCTTTCGCGGTCATCCATCGTCGCTCGATCAGCAATCCCGAGGGGGAGAACAAACCAACCGACGTGCTGATCGTCGCCAAGGTCGCCCAACCGGAGACCTACGAGGGCTGCACCGTCGGCCTTGTGCTGGCCACCGGCAACCCCAGCGCCAACGACCAGGCCCGCAAGCTCGCCGACGAGAAGGCGCGGACCTTTGCCTGCGGCAAGGACAAGCGCGTGGTGATCGGCAACGCACCCGATTTCGGCCGCGTCGACAATTAGTGGTAGTGAGGAAGAGCGTAGCAATGGCCGCCCTTCGGCGATCCTTCACGCCCCCCTCTGTCATGGCGGACATCTCCCCCACAAGGAGGGAGATCGGCTGCCATCTTGGCTTTCGCCAATCTCCAACGCTGAAAGAGAGACGGGGCGGCGAAGCTGCCAATCTCCCCCCAAGTGGGGGAGATGCCCGGAAGGGCAGAGGGGGCGCTGTCCCGCCGACGTCTCCCAATTTTGAAAGCGTTGGACTACTTGCTTGCTTTGGCCCGCTCGATCGCCTCGACGATCATCTTCTTGGCGTAGGCGGCATCGTGCCAGCCCTCTATCTTGACCCATTTGCCGGGTTCGAGATCCTTGTAGTGCTCGAAGAAGTGCTGCACCTGCTGGCGGGTGATGTCGGGCAGGTGCGTGTATTCCGTGACGTTCTCGTAGCGCAGCGTCAGCTTGGGCGAAGGCACCGCGATGATCTTTTCGTCCAGACCGGAATTATCCTCCATCACCAGCACGCCGATCGGCCGCACATTGATGACGCAGCCCGGCACCAGCGCGCGCGTGTTGCAGACCAGCACGTCGATCGGGTCGCCGTCACCCGACAGGGTGTGCGGCACGAAGCCGTAATTGCCGGGATAGCGCATCGAGGTGTGCAGGAAGCGGTCGACGAACAGCGTGCCGGCCTCCTTGTCCATCTCGTACTTGATCGGCTCGCCGCCGATCGGCACCTCAATGATGACGTTGACGTCCTCCGGCGGGTTCTTTCCGATGGCTATGGCTTCGATACGCATGGCTTTGTCCCTCTTTCGATTGGAAACCGATAGCGGGCAGTGGCGCATGGTGCAATGCGGCGAATGGTACTGAAAGCAGACGGAGGGTTTAGCGAGAGGAGTGTTGAGTCGTCATTCCCAGACGAAGGCGACCTTCTTCAGCGCCTTCTGCTCGAAGATCTCGACGCCCTCGGCGACGTCGCGGCCGCCGGCGCCGGCATAGAAAGTGAGCGCGCTCTGGTTGTCCTCCAGCGCCCACACAACCATGCCTTTCAGGCCGTGGTCTGCCAGTCGCGCTCGTGCGGCTGAGAATAGCCGGCTGCCGAGCCCGATGCCCTGATATTCCGGGCGCACGTAAAGTTCGTAGATCTCGCCCTGCTGCTTGAGCTCGCGGGCGCGGTTCTTACCGATCGTGGCGTAGCCGGCGATTTTGCCGCCGATCTCGACGACCAGTACGGTGGCGGCACGGCGAATGGCGTTCGCCCACCAATCGGCGCCGCGTCGGTTGATCATCGACGTCAGCGTGCGATGCGGGATGATGCCGGAGTAGGCGCCGCGCCAGGCCAGCAGATGCACGTCGGCGATGGCGCTTGCGTCGCGCGGCTCGGCTTTCCTGATGTCGATGCTCAGCGTCTTCATGATTGGTTAACCATAAACCCGCATCGCCCGATTGCAAGAGTCCGGTCAGCGGCTCCCATGCTTTCGCACAGACGATAGACGTGCCGTTGAGTGCCGAAAGAAGCCGTTCGTAGCGACTCAGATTTCGACCAGATGGTCGTCCAACTCGTTGCTGTCGCCGGTAGAGACCGGGAAATGCTCGGCCAGCACCGCACCCGTCGCTTCGATCGCCTTGATGAAGCCGTCGGCGAGACGATCGTCGCCGGCATGCGCGGTAAGGTCGCGGACGACGCCGTCCCAGACATCCTGGCCGACACGGCTATCGATGCCGCTGTCGGCGATCACTTCGGCGTAGTGCTCGGCAATGGAGACGAAGACCAGCACGCCGGTGCGCGCTGCGGTGCGATGGACGTTGCGGGCGAGGAACTGCTTTATCGCATTGGCGTGCGCAGCCTGGTAGCGCAGCCGCCTCGGCACCAGATGGATGCGCAAGCCAGGCAGCGCCCACAACAGGACAAGCACCGAGGCCATCGCCAGAAGCTGCGCAATAACGAAATGCGGCACGCGGATCGACAGCCACCACGCTTCCAGCCCGTAACTGACGGCGAGACTGACGACGAGCATGGCCAGCGTCGCCATGAAGGCCGCCGGAAAAAAATAGCCGTCGCTGGCATAGGCCACGACGCAGTAGATTTCGCCGTCGGTCTTTGATTCGGCGGCGCGGATCGCTTTGGCGATGCGGTCATGATCCTCGGGGCTGATCGGTCGTGTTGCCATGTTGTGTCTCACCAGCTTCCTGAGGAACCGCCACCACCGGACGAGCCGCCGCCGCCCGAAAAGCCGCCGCCACCACCGCCCGACGACCAGCCGCCACCAGAACGGCCCGACGACCAGCCGCTGCCGGTGCCGGTTGTCCAGACGCCGCCCGAGGACGCGGAACCCGACCTTTGGCCATAGCGACCCGACCTTTGGCCATACCGGAATGTCATGCCCAGCCATTTATACACGCCCGGCGACAGCTTCGTGCCGAAGATCGGCGGCAGGAACGCCATCGCCAGGCCGCCTAAAAACAGCGTCGCCCACACGATGATGAACAGCGCGACGATGGGATCGACAGAATTGTTAACGGCCGGATTGCGGGTCCCGCGCGCTTCCAGCTCTTCCGGATTGCCTTCCAGCACCATGACCATGTCGTCGACGGCCTTGGCTATGCCGCCGGAGAAGTCGCCGGCGCGGAAGGCCGGCACCATGTCGTTTTCGATGATCAGCTTGGTGTGCAGGTCGGTCAGCGTACCTTCCAGCCCGTAGCCGACCTCGATGCGCATCTTGCGGTCGTCCTTGGCGACCAGCAAAAGCACGCCATTGTCCTCGCCGGCCTGGCCGAGATTCCAGGCGCGAAACAGCCGGTTGGCGTAAGGCTCGATCTCCTCGCCGTCGAGGCTAGGAACCGTCGCGACGACGATCTGGTCAGAGCTCTTGGCCTCGAAATCGGCAAGCTTCCGGGTCAGCGCCGCCTCGGTCGCGGCATTGATGATGCCGGCATTGTCGACGACCCGTCCGGTCAGAACAGGCAATTCGCCGGCGAGTGCGGTGAAACCGACAAGCAGCACCGCCATGGCCGCCAAGGCGGCGCCGATCGTCGCGGTGAAGCGGCCGGAAGCTGGTGAGCGGATAGCGCATCTTGTCATGCCCGTCACCAGCTTCCCGATGAGCCGCCGCCGCCGGACGAGCCACCACCGCCGGAAAAGCCGCCGCCGCTTGAACCCGACGACCATCCCCCGCCAGAACTTCCCGACCAGCCGCCAGATGATCGCCGGCCCGGCTCGAAAGTCATGCCCAGCCAGCGATAGCGGCCGGGGCCGAGTTTCCGGCCGAAGATCGGCGGCAGGATGGAGGCGGCGATGCTGCCGAAGAAGATGATCGCCCAGATGCTTATGAAGATCGCAAAGAACAGATCGTCGGTGTTGAATGGCGGCTGCTGGTTGCGTTCGCCGCGCGCTTCCAGTTCTTCCGGATTGCCTTCGAGCACCATGACCATGTCGTCGACGGCCTTGGCTATGCCGCCGGAGAAATCGCCGGCGCGGAAGGCCGGCACCATGTCGTTTTCGATGATCAGCTTGGTGTGCAGGTCGGTCAGCGTACCTTCCAGCCCGTAGCCGACCTCGATGCGCATTTTGCGGTCGTCCTTGGCGACCAGCAAAAGCACGCCATTGTCCTCGCCGGCCTGGCCGAGATTCCAGGCGCGAAACAGCCGGTTGGCGTAAGGCTCGATCTCCTCGCCGTCGAGGCTAGGAACCGTCGCGACGACGATCTGGTCAGAGCTCTTGGCTTCGAAATCCGCAAGCTTCCGGGTCAGCGCCGCGTCGGTCGCGGCATCGATGATGCCGGCATTGTCGACAACCCGGCCGGTCAGGGCAGGCAATTCGGCGGCGAAAGCGGTGAGCGGGAGGAAGAGAAGGCTTAGAATGACATACAGAAATGCCAGGCCGGCGTTCCTTCGCGCCCCCCTCTGTCCTGCCGGACATCTCCCCCACTTGGGGGGAGATCGGATGTCATTCCTGCTTTCGCCAATCTCCGACGTTGCAAGATTGGCGACGGGGTCGAAGCTGCAAATCTCCCCCCTTGAGGGGGAGATGTCCGGCAGGACAGAGGGGGGCGCGACCGAGTACAAGGCCAATAGAAACTGCGCTCGCTAAGCGCCGATCACCCGCCCTGCTGCGTGCCGAAATCGACCTTCGGCGTCTGCATCTTGTCTTCCTCGATGGTGAAATTCGCGAACGGCTGATTGCCGCGGAACCACAGGGTCGCCCAAATCACCGACGGGAAGGTCCTCAGCGTCAGATTGTACTCGCGCACCGCCTGGATATAGTCGCGGCGGGCGACCGCGATGCGGTTTTCGGTGCCTTCGAGCTGCGCCTGCAGCGCCAGGAAATTCTGATTGGCCTTGAGGTCGGGATAATTCTCCACCACTGCCAGCAACCGCGACAGCGCGCTGGTCAGGCCGGCCTGGCTGTCCTGGAATCTCTTGACGGCTTCCGGATCGCTTAGCGTTTCCGGCGTCACCGTCACCTGCGTCGCCTTGGCGCGCGCCTCGACCACGGCATCGAGCGTTTCCTTCTCGTGCGCGGCATAGCCCTTGACCGTCTCGACCAGATTGGGAATGAGATCGGCGCGGCGCTGGTACTGGTTCAGCACCTGGCTCCATGCGGCCTTGGCGTTTTCCTCCGCCGTCGGAATGGTGTTGTAGCCACAGCCGGCAAGCAGCGGCAGCACGATCGCCATCATCAGCAAGGCAGGCAGATTGCGGAAGACGAAAGGGGAGGAAAGGGCAAGCATGGAAAGATCCCTCAATGAGACTGACAGGCGAAGCATTACCACAATCCGTGCGCGAGAACATGACCTCCGCTGGGAGCCCTTACTGGTCCTTTCATCATTCACCGCCAGGCCCTGTGATTGGTCGGGCGAACGGGTTAAAGTCGCCGTGAAAGCAGGGCATCGCCATGGCGGAACGCCAGGACAGCGACGACGAATCGCGCCGCATCATCGAGCGCGTGGCACGTGAGACCGACCCGGGCGGCACCTCGTTCATTGCGCGGACCGCGAAGGGCGCGCGCGATCACGTCACTGCTGCAGACGCCGACCAGTCGGACCCGATCGAATATTGGGGCACGCGCATTGGCCGGGCGCTGGGGTTCGTTATCGCCATTGGCCTGTTGATCTGGCTCGTGGTTTTCGTCAGCCAAAGTTAGGAACCTCGTGAGCACTGAAGAACACGACGCGCCGCGCGCGGTCATCGTCATTTCCAGCCATGTCGCGCGCGGCTCGGTCGGCAACCGCGCCGCGGTCTTTGCGCTGGAGACGCTGGGCTTTCCGGTGTGGGCGGTGCCGACCGTCATCCTGCCCTGGCATCCGGGCCATGGGCGGGCCACACGCATCGTGCCGCCGCTCGATCAATTCAGGGCGCTGATGGCCGATCTCGAGCGCGCGCCATGGCTGGGCGAGGTCGGCGCGGTGCTGTCCGGCTACCTCGGCGAAGGCGGCCAGGCCGACGCCGTCGCCTCGCTGGTCGGCGCGGTCAAGGCGAAGACGCCGGGCGCCGTCTATATCTGCGATCCGGTGATGGGCGATTCGGGCGGGCTCTATGTGCCGGAGACGACCGCCATTGCCATGCGCGACCGGCTGATGCCGATCGCCGACATCGCCACGCCCAACCGCTACGAGCTGGAATGGATGGCGGAAGCGCCGCTGCCCGATCTGAAAGCGGTGATGGCGGCCGCCCTTCATGCCGGGCCATCGACCATGCTGGTCACTTCGGCGCCGGCGATGATGGCCGGCGGCACCGGCAATCTGCTGCTCAACGGCAACCAGGCGCTGCTCGCCGAACATCGCCTCATCGAAAAGCCGCCCAATGGGCTCGGCGACCTGACGGCGGCCGTCTATCTGGCGCGCATCCTGTCCGGCCAGCCGGCGATCAAGGCACTGCAGTCGACCACGGCGGCGGTCTACGAGATCCTGGCGCGCACCGCCAAGCGCGGCGGCGACGAATTGCAGCTCGAAACCGACGCGCAGAGCCTGTCGCACCCGATGGCGATGGTGCAGCTTCGCCATCTCCTGCATCCGGGGCGGGACAAAAGAGCGTGACTTTCGTCGGTGTCGACGGCTGCAGGGCCGGCTGGATCGCCGTTCGCCGCGATCCGGGCGCAGCACCCTTGGTAGCCGTTTTTGCCAGCTTCGCAGCACTGCTCGACGGATTGCCGGCCGATGCGACAGTCGCCGTCGACATGCCGATCGGCCTGCCCGATTTTTCGCAAAAGGGCGGCCGCGGGCCCGAAGCGCTGGTGCGGCCGCTGCTTGGTAACAGGCAATCCAGTGTCTTCGCCATCCCCTCGCGTGCGGCGCTTTACGCGCATACGGATGGCTTCACCACGATCGACGCCTGGTATGCCGCGCATCGCCAGGCAAGCGAAATAGCGAAGGCGACCTCCGATCCGCCGCGCGGCGTCTCGATCCAGGCCTTCGGCATCTTTGCCAAAATCCGCGAGATCGATGCCGTGCTGATTGGGCGTCCCGAACTGCGCAGCCGCGTCTTCGAATCGCATCCGGAAGTGGCGTTCTGCCGGCTGAACGACGATCAGGCAATGCGCCTGCCGAAGAAGATCAAGGGCGCCGTCAACCCGGCCGGCATGGCGGAACGCAAGGCGCTGCTTTGCCGGCACGGTTATATCAGGGGCTTTCTCGACCGGACGCCTCCGCGAGGCGCTGCTGCCGACGACTTTCTCGACGCCGCAGCGATGATGCTGATCGCCGGCCGCATCGCCAGCGGCGAGGCAAGGCCGTTTCCGGATCCGCCGCTCGCCGACCGTTTTGGCATCCCTGTCGCCATTTGGGCATGAATTTCCTCGGCTCATGTATCGGCGAGGCAATCGCATTGGGCGAAGCCCCCTCATCATGGCAATTGCAGTCCTCTGCGATTCGGCATTGCTCGTGACCGGCTTTTGCCGCTAGAGCCTTCCTGACTTAAAAGAGCTGCCGTCTAACCCGGAAAGGCTCCAGACGCCGCCTATGCCTCATCTCCCGGACCATCTGCTCACCGGCTACCGCAATTTCATGAACGGCCGCTATCTTGCCGAAAGCGGACGCTATCGCTCGCTCGCTCGCGAGGGCCAGTCCCCCGAAACGATGATCGTTGCTTGCTGCGACTCCCGCGCTGCACCCGAGGCGATCTTCGACGCTGGCCCCGGCGAACTCTTCGTGCTGCGAAATGTCGGCAATCTTGTGCCGCCCTATGCGCCCGACGACCAGTTCCACTCGACCTCGGCGGCGCTCGAGTTCGCCGTGCAGAGCCTCAAAGTGAAGCACATCGTCGTGATGGGCCATGGCCGCTGCGGCGGCATCCGCGCGGCACTCGACAGTACGGCAGCGCCCCTGTCGCCCGGCGACTTCATCGGCAAATGGATGAGCCTGATTGCGCCGGCGGCCGAGACCGTGTCTTCCAGCACCTTCATGACGGCGACCGAGCGCCAGACCGCGCTGGAGCGCATCTCGATCCGCTATTCGATCGCCAATCTCAGGACGTTCCCCTGCGTCTCGATCCTGGAAGGCAAGGGACGGCTGTCGCTGCATGGCGCCTGGTTCGACATCTCGACCGGCGAGCTCTGGGTGATGAACAAGGACACCGGTGACTTCGAGCGGCCGGAGATGACGTAGGAGGGTTGCATGGTCTGCCGTTCGATCGCCTTGGCCGCAGCGGCGCTGCTGATTTCAGTCATGTCCGCCCGCGCCGATGACGGCGCGCTCATCGGCCGCTGGTATGCGGCGCTGCTGGCCGCCGATCGCACGGAACTGTCGGATCTGCTTGCCGACGACGTCCGGATAAAACTCGACGACCTCGGCGTCGTCCAGACCAAGCAGGAATTCATCGCCTCGATCGACGACTGGAAGGGCGCTGTCGCCGGGGCTGAAATCCTCCATCGGATCGAGAAGACCGAAGGCGGCGTCACCACGGTCATCGCCTGCTATGATTTCCCCAACAACGATATGCTGATGCAGGAAACCTTCGCGATCGCCGACAACCGCATCACCGCCAGCTCGCAGGCGGCGATCGCGGAAAACTGCGACGCCTATTGAGCGGTTACCGATATTGCATACGGCAAGCCAGCGCCTTACATCGGTGATGATCCCGCCCTGCCTCTACAGCCACTCTGCGAAAGCCCCTCACTCAGCGAAAGTTTGCCCATGACGTCCACCGTCGACCTCGCCGCCCATCCGCTGACCGCATGGCAAGGGCCGCTCGGCCTGCCCGATTTCACCCGCATCGGCGACGGCGATTTTTCCGGGGTGTTCGATGTGGCACTGAAGGCGCATGAGGCCGAGATCGAGGCGATAGCGGGCAATGCCGAGACGCCGACCGTCGAGAATACGCTTGCAGCACTCGAGCTTGGCGGCGAGGCGCTCGACAATGTCTCGTCGATCTTCTGGTGCCGGGCCGGCGCCCACACCAACGAGGCGATCCAGGCGCTGGAGCGCGACATCTCGCCAAAGATGTCGCGGCATTTCTCGGCGATCTCGATGAACGAGAGGCTGTTTGCCCGCATCGACGATCTCTACCAGCGTCGGGAAGCCTTGAACCTCGATGCCGAGACGCTGCGGGTGCTGGAAAAGACCTGGAAAAGTTTCGTCCGCTCCGGCGCCAAGCTCGACGCCGCGGGCAAGAAGCGGCTGGCGGCGATCAATGAGGAACTGTCGTCGCTCGGCACCACTTTCGGCCAGAACCTGCTCGCCGACGAGCGCGACTGGGCGCTGTTCCTCGACGAGGCCGACCTTGCCGGCCTGCCGGAGTTCCTGAAAAGCGCGATGGCCGAGGCCGCCGAGATGCGCAGCCAGAAGGGTCGTTATGCCGTCACCCTGTCGCGCTCGATCTACGAGCCGTTCTCGACCTTCTCCGAACGCCGCGACCTGCGCGAGATCGCCTTCCGCGCCTTCACCATGCGCGGCCAGAATGGCGGCGCCACCGACAACACCGCCGTGGTGCGCGATATGCTGCGTCTGCGCGCCGAGAAGGCGAAGCTGCTCGGCTACGCGTCCTACGCCGCCCTGAAGCTCGACGACACCATGGCAAAGACGCCGGAGGCGGTGCATATGCTGCTCGACCCGGTGTGGGAAAAGGCGCTGGAAAAGGCCGCAAGCGACCAGGCCGAATTGCAGCGGCTGGCGGCCGAGGCCGGCAGCAACGAAGAATTCGCCGCCTGGGACTGGCGCTTCTATCAGGAGAAGCTGCGCGCCGAGAAATTCGCCTTCGACGAGGCCGAGCTGAAGCCATATCTGCAGCTCGACCGCATCATCGAAGCCTGCTTCGACGTGGCGACACGTTTGTTCGGCATCACCTTCGAGGAGAAGAAGGGCATCGCCACCTGGCATCCGGACGCACGCGTTTTCGTCGTCAGGAATGCCGACGGCAGCGAGCGCGGTCTGTTCCTGGCCGACTATTTCGCGCGGCCCTCAAAGCGCTCCGGTGCCTGGATGAGCGCGCTGAAATCCGGCTACAAGCTTGGCGATGGTTCCAAGCCGGTCATCTACAACATCATGAATTTCGCCAAGCCGCCGGAAGGCGAAGCAGCACTTTTGTCGGTCGATGAGGCAAAGACCCTGTTCCACGAATTCGGTCATGCCCTGCATGGCATGCTGACCGACGTCACCTGGCCATCGGTCGCGGGCACCTCGGTCAGCCGCGATTTCGTCGAATTGCCCTCGCAGCTCTACGAGCACTGGCTGACCGTGCCGGCGGTGCTGGAAAAGCACGCGCTGCACGTGAAGACCGGCAAGCCGATGCCGAAGGCGCTGGTCGACAAGATGCTGGCGGCGCGCACCTTCGGCGCCGGCTTCGCCACGGTCGAGTTTACCGCGTCGGCTCTAGTCGACATGGCCTACCACGCGCGGCCGGATGCGCCGGAGGAGCCGCTTCGTTTCGAAGCCGAAACGCTCGAGAAGCTCAGCATGCCCGACACCATCGCCATGCGCCATCGCACCCCGCATTTCGGCCACATATTTGCCGGCGACGGCTATTCGGCCGGCTACTATTCCTACATGTGGTCGGAGGTGCTCGACGCCGACGCTTTCGCCGCCTTCGAGGAGACGGGCGACCCGTTCAATCCGGCGCTGGCCGAGCGGCTCAGGAAGAACATCTATGCCGCCGGCGGTTCCAAGGACCCGGAAGAACTCTACACCGCCTTCCGCGGCAAGATGCCGTCGCCCGAAGCGATGATGGTCAAGCGCGGCCTGGTCTGAACAGCGAAGCTGCCAATCTCCCCCTTGTTGTGCAGGGCAATCGCATTTGGATTCTTGCGAAGGTGGACCCCCACCCTAACCCTCCCCACAAGGGGGAGGGAACGCTGCCGCGCGCCCTTACTTCCCCTTTGGCGCCGAAAGGCAGGCAATTTGCCGAGGTCAGCGCCAACGCAAGTCTTCCCTCCCCCTTGTGGGGAGGGTTAGGGGTGGGGGTACATCGTAGAGCGAAAGCCTCGGCCTTACACCCGCGATAGCCCTGCCTTGAGGGGGAGATGCCAAGTCTTGGCAAAGAGGGCAGGACTGAGACGGTTCAAGCGCAGCCGAGCGCCTCGATGCCTTTCGCCAGCGCAGCCGGATCGCCGAGGATGCGCAGCGTCTTCAGCCGGGCCGTGCCGCCGGCGACGACCGAGACGGCCGATCGCGGCACTCCCAGCGCCTTGGCGACTAGCCGTTCGAGCGCTTGATTGGCGGCGCCGTTTTCCGGCACGGCGCGGACGCGAGCCTTCAGATGGCTTCGCCCATCCGCCGAGATCTCGATGCCTTCGAGCCTGTCCATCGCCGCTTTCGGCGTCAGCCGGACGAACAGGTCGACGCCGTCGTTACGCATGCGAAACGACGCGCTCATGAAACGCCGGGTCAGACGACCAGCGGCGCCACCGTGGTGAGCAGGAACTGCCGCAGGAAGAACAGGATCAGAAGCAGGATGATCGGCGAAATGTCGATCCCGCCGAGGTCGGGCAAGAAGCGGCGGATAGGCCGCAGCGCCGGCTCGGTCAGCCGGAAGAGCATGTTGCTGACGCTATCGACGAACTGGTTGCGCGAGTTGACGACGTTGAAGGCGTAGAGCCATGAGAAAATCGCCGAAGCGATGATGATCCACCAATAAATGTCAAGCGCCAGGACAATGGTCTGAATGAGGGCTATCATGCCGGTCTCCGATTGTTGCCGACATGTAGCCATTGCCGGCGAAGGCGGCAAGAGCCAGCTTCCGCGGCAGGCCAGGCCGGTGGCTGGCCGTGCGGCTTTTGGGCAAAACGCAGTCTTGACAGGAAACCGCCGCGCCCGATAAATGCGCCCATTCCGCTGGACGGGGCTGTAGCTCAGCTGGGAGAGCGCGTCGTTCGCAATGACGAGGTCAGGAGTTCGATCCTCCTCAGCTCCACCAGCGGAAATTTACCCCCAGTAAAATCAATAAGATAGCTGTACCGGCGCACCCCGAACGCGCTCTGGCGGAAGGCCGCTTTGAGCTTGGGGCTTAAACCTGACCATCAAGCCATTCTCGCAGATCGCGGTCCTCATGACCTTCAGCGATAGATGGTCTCGTCCTGACGTACCAGATCACGGCAAATCCACCGGCCGCCCACGCGCCAGCAAACACGTCTACGATGATGTCCGTCACTTCAAACCCCTAAGCCCAACCCACATTTAGCTCGACCGAAATCGCCCCACAAGAGCAAAATCAGGCGTTGCCGGAGTGGGCTGGCGCCCCGCCTGGGGGAGTCATGCTGTTGTCAGATGCCCAAATCAGCCGCATCTTTGCAGCGGCCCAACGCCAATCTGCATTTTCTTAACGGCATGGTCGGCGCCTCGCAGGCCTCGCTCGGCCGCATCGACAATGGCCTCGACATCGCTTCGAGCGCATGGTTGATCTGCTGGCGTCCATATCTGCGAAAATGGAAACTGTGTGCCGGGAGGAGGAATGGAGCTTCGGCTGGAAGGCAGGGTGGTGCTGGTCACCGGTGCGACGCAAGGCATCGGCCGGGCGATCGCCGAGACGCTCGCGCGCGCTAGTGCCGGCGGCCTGCTGGTCACCGGCCGCGAGCCCGTGCGTGGCAACGAAGTTGCGACGTCGCTCTCCCAGGCAGGCACGCCAACCACATTCATCGCCGCCGATCTGGCTGATACCACGGCGCCGGCGCGGCTGGTGGACGAATGCATCGGCCGCTTCGGCCGTATCGACGCGCTGGTCAACGCCGCCGGCCTGACCAACCGCGCCTCGTTTCTCGATGCCGACCTCGACGATTGGGCGGCGCTGTTCGCCGTCAATGCGCGGGCGCCCTTCTTCCTCATGCAGGCAGCCATCACGCAGATGCGCAAGCAGGGTCAAGGCGGTGCGATCGTCAACATCCTGTCGATCAACGCGCATTGCGGCTCGCCGGAACTCGCCGTCTATTCCGCCACCAAGGGCGCACTCGCCACGCTGACCCGCAACGCCGCTAACGCGCACCGTTTCGACCGCATCCGCGTCAACGGCATCAATGTCGGCTGGACTGACACGCCGGCCGAACGCATCATGCAGGCCGAGACGCTGGGGCATGGCCCGGGCTGGATCGACGCCGCCAACGCGTCGCAGCCTTTCGGGCGCCTGCTGGCGGCCGACGAGGTGGCCAACCTCGCTGTCTTCCTGCTCTCCGACGCCTCCGGGCCGATGACCGGCGCGCTGATCGACCAGGAGCAATGGGTGGTGGGGGCGAACCGGTGACGGCTTCCGCATCGCCCGAAACGCTAGGCCCGGCACTGCTTAGCCGGCTTCCCGCTGCGGTCCAAAAGCCATCGTACGACCGGGCAGCACTTGCCCCGGCATCGCCCATATCGGCGTCGGCGCCTTCCACCGCTGCTTTGCCGGGTGGCGCGGCCTGGCGGGCTGGATCGCCGACAACGATGATTTCCGCACGGCTGTCACGGCCAGTCACGACGGCTTGCTATGCGACGATCCGATGGCGTTCGCCGGACAGGTTTGCGCATTGCCGGCGGCCACACGGTTGAAGCGGCCCGCACAATCGGCATAGTAGATCGGTCGTGGATCACGACCAGGGGAGGGCAACATGAAGCTCGGACTGCTCACCGCACCGTTTGCCGACACCCCGCTTGGCGAGGTCGCCGACTGGGCAAGTTCCGCCGGCTTCGAGGCGCTGGAGATCGCCTGCTGGCCGAAATCCTCAGGCGCCGCCCGGCGCTATGCCGGCACCAGCCATATCGACGCCGCTTCGACCTCGGCCTCGCAGGCCAAGGAAATCACCGCAGCACTGGCGGAAGAGAACCTGTCGATCTCGGGCCTCGGTTTCTACCCCAATCCGCTGCATCCCGATGCCGCCCACCGCAAGGCCGTCATCGATCATTTGAAGAAGGTGATCGTGCTGGCGAGCCATATGGGCGTGCCTGTCGTCAACACCTTCTGCGGCGGCGACGCTGCAAAAACCATCGACGCCAACTGGCAAGAGGCACTCAAGGTCTGGCCTGATATCATCGCGCATGCGCGCGACAACGGCGTCAAGCTGGCTTTTGAGAACTGCCCGATGATCTTCAGCTATGACGAGTGGCCGGGCGGGCACAACATCGCCTATTCGCCCTATATCTGGCGCCGCATTCTAGAGGCCTGGGGCGGCGACGTCGGCATGAATTTCGACCCGTCGCACCTGGTCTGGCAGATGATCGATCAGGCCCGCTTCATCAGGGAGTTCGGCCCGTACATGCTGCATGTCCATGCCAAGGACCTGATGATCGATCGTGATGGACTTTACGAGCGCGGTATTCTCTCGGCCGGCATGGGCTGGCAGGTGCCGCGCATGCCGGGGCTTGGCGATGTCGACTGGAATGTGATCTTCTCCGGCCTCTATCGCGTCGGCTACGACGGACCCATCATCATCGAGCACGAGGACCGGCGGTTTGAGGGGAGCGACGAAAACGTCAAGCGGGGTTTTCTGCTGGCCCGCGACGTGCTGCGCCCCTTCGTGAAATGAGCCCCTTTTCGAACTGAACTGAAAACAATGTGGAGGAAGACTGAAATGAAAAAATATTTGGCAATGGTCCCGCTGCTTGCCGGCGCGGCGTTTCTGGCTTCGGTGGGTGTCTCGTCCGCTGAAGCCAAATACACGATCGGCGTCTCCAACACGGTGCAGGGCAATGGCTGGCGCGAGGAAATGATCTGCGCCATCAAGGCGCAGGCGCTGGCCTCCGGCGAGATCACCAAGCTCAACATCGCCCATCGCAACACCGACGCCGCCGGCCAGCTCGAGGACATCCGCAACCTGATCAGCGCCAAGGTCAACGCCATCGTCGTCAACCCGGCCGATCCGGCCGGCATCAAGTCGGCGCTCGAGGAAGCCACCAAGGCCGGCATTGTCGTCGTTGCCGTCGACCAGGCGGTCACCGAGCCCTTGGCCTACATTATTTCCAACAACCAGGAACAGTACGCCTATCTCGGCGCCAAATGGCTGTTCCAGCAGATGGGCGGCAAGGGCGACGTCGTCTATATGCGCGGCGCCGCCGGCGCCTCGGCCGACAGCGACCGCGACAAGGGCTTCAAGAAGGCGCTTGCCGAATTCCCCGATGTGAAGGTCGTGCACGAGGTCTTCACCGGCTGGCAGCAGGATCAGGGCAAGCAGCAGATCCTCGATTTCATCGCCACCGGATCGCCGTTCAACGGCATCTGGACCTCGGGCATCGACAATGTGATCGTCGATGCGCTGGTCGAGTCGCAGACACCGCTGGTGCCGGTGGTCGGCGCCGACAATGCCGGCTTCGTCGGCCAGCTGAACTCAGTCGAAGGCCTTGTCGGCGCGGCGGTGACCAATCCCGGTTCGATCGGCGGCGCCGGCGTGACGCTGGCTCTGCAGATTCTGAACGGCAAGAAGCCGGCGGAGCAGACCGTGCTGGTCGAGCCGCAGCTGTGGGAGAACGCCACCGAGGAGGGCAAGGCCAAGCTGAAAAGCGTAGCCGATCCGTCGCTGAGCCCGGAATGGCCGGTCTCGATCTCCATTCCGGAGTGGACCACCTACACCAAGGACCAGATCATCGCCTGCAAGGGCCCGGGTGAGTAATCGCTGGCTTGACGAGCCGCGCTTCTGCCTTCTCCCCTTGTGGGAGAAGGTGGATCGGCGCGCAGCGCCGAGACGGATGAGGGGTGCTGGAAGGAATGAGACATTGGTGCTCCCTGGAACACCCCTCATCCGACCTCGCTTCGCGAGGCCACCTTCTCCCACAAGGGGAGAAGGCAGAAGCGCCGACTCGGCCGGCACCGTCAACCGTAGACGGCCAACCGATCATGGCTCCATAACATTTGGAAAGCTTGGAACGAGAGCAACGCGATTTTGACCACCAACCCCCTCCTGGACGCCACCGGCGTCGTCAAGACTTACGGCGCCGTGGTGGCGCTGCGCAACGCGTCGCTGTCGGTTCTGCCGGGCGAGGTTCATGCCCTGATGGGCGCCAATGGCGCCGGCAAATCGACGCTCGTCAAAATCCTGACCGGCGCCATCCGCGCCGATGCCGGGCATATCCTGATCCGCGGCGAGGCCCGCAACGTACGCTCGCCTGCCGATGCACGCCGCGCCGGCCTGCTTCCGGTTTACCAGGAACCATCGCTCATCCCCGATCTCGACGTCGCCTCCAACCTTCGCCTGACCGACACGCCGGTCGAGCCGTTCCGCGCCTGGGTGCGCGAACTCGGCATTCCCGACCTCGACATACGCGACATCGCGCGCGACATCCCGCTTGCCGTGCTGCGCGTGCTCGATCTGGCGCGGGCGCTGGCGGTCGAGCCCGACGTTTTGCTGCTCGACGAGATGACCGCCGCACTGCCGGCAAACCTTGCCGAAAAGGTGCTTGAGGTCGTTCGCCGCCAGGGCGACAGCGGCCGTTCGGTGATTTTCATTTCCCACCGCTTTGTCGAGATATCGGCGCTTTGCGACCGTGCCACTGTGCTTCGCGACGGCGAAACCGTCGGGGTCGTCGACATCGAGCCGGGCGTCGAGGAGCGCATCGTCGAGATGATGCTCGGCGCCAGGATCGAAAAGACGCGAGTGGCGGCGCGCCAGGCGAGCCAGGCCGCTTCGCCTAGGGATAGCCGACCGCGCCTCGGCGTGGCGAACCTTCGTGTCGGCACCAAGCTCAACGACGTGTCGTTCGATCTGGCGAACGGCGAGGTCGCGGGCGTGGTCGCGCTCGAAGGGCAAGGCCAGGACGAGCTCTTCGCCGCGCTGGCCGGCTCCATCCGCCCGTCCGGAGGGACGATCGAAGTGGACGGGAAGCCGGTGAAATTCGCGCATCCGGCCGATGCGATCCGCGCCGGCATCGCCTATGTGCCCGGCGACCGAACCGAAGCTTTGACCATGCAGCGCTCGGTGCGCGAAAACATCGCGCTCCCTTTCAGCGCCGCCTTGCGCAACTGGGGGCCGATCAACATGGCGCAGGAACGCTCTAGGGTCGTCAGTGCGATCGAGCGGCTGCAGATCGACACGCGCGCCCAGCGCGAGGTGCAGCGCCTGTCCGGCGGCAACCAGCAGAAGGTGACGATCGCCCGCTGGATCGCCGCCGAAGCACAGACCATCCTCTGTTTCGACCCGACGCGCGGCATCGATGTCGGCACCAAGCAGGAGATCTACAAGCTGCTGCGCGAACTCGCCGACCAGGGCAAGTCGGTGCTGTTCTATACATCCGAGCTCGAGGAGGTGCAGCGTGTCTGTGATCGCGTCATCGTCATCTTTGGGGGGCGCGTCGTCGATGTCTTCCCCGTCGAACTCGCCGACGAGCCGGCGCTGATGCGCGCCGCTTACGGCTTGCCGCGCGGCGCCAAGGAGGACGTCGGCATCCTTGCCGATATCCACTCGAGCCCGGTGGCGAAACCTTGACCCGCCTCGTCCGCCGTCAGGGCTGGGTCGCCGGCCTGCTTGTCCTGTTCGTGGTCCTCTTCGTGGTCACCAAGCTCATCCAGCCGGGCTATGGCAGCGGCGATTTCGGCTCGCTGGTGCGCGCGGTGCTGCCTTACGCCTTCGCCGTGGCCGCCCAGACGATTGTCGTCATCGCCGGCGGCATCGATCTTTCCGTCGGCGCCATGATGGCGCTGACCAGCGTCACCGCCGCCTCGATGATGGACGGCGCCAGCGAGGAATACGCGCTTTTTGTCGTGCCTTTCGTGCTGGCGATGGGACTGGTGCTAGGCGCCGTCAACGGCATGCTGATCGTCGTCACCCGCGTGCCCGATATCGTCGTCACGCTGGCCACCCTCTTCGTCCTGCAGGGCGCGGCCCTGCTGGTCCTCAGTGCGCCCGGCGGCGCGGTGGCCGAATGGCTAAGGGCGACCATCGTCGGGACGGTCCCGATTCCGGGGCTGCCCGAAATCTCTGCCTGGATACCGAAGGCGCTGGTGCTTCTGGTCGTCTGCCTTTGCATCATCTGGATACCGCTCAAACGCTCAAAGCTCGGCCTTTCGATCTATGCGATCGGCAGCAGCGAGCTCGCGGCGTTTCGCAGCGGCGTGCCTGTCGCGCGCACCAAGATCATCGCCTATGCCCTATCGGGGCTTTTCGCTGCCATGGGCGGGCTTGCGCTGACCATGAGCACAGGCATCGGCGCCCCCATTCCGGGCCCCTATCTTCTTGCCAGCGTGGCGGCGGTCGTGCTCGGCGGCGTCGCACTTGGCGGCGGCAAGGGCGGCCTGCTCGGCCCGATCGTCGCGGTCTTCGTGCTGCGGCTGGTGCGCACCGACCTGACGCTGCTGGCCATCGATCCCAACGTCACCGCAATCATCGAGGGCGCGATCATGGTCGCCGTCGTCATGTTCGGCGCCTTCATCACCATGCGGAGCCGGCAATCATGAGCAATGCCGTGACGCTGGTTTACGGAGTCGGCGATCCTTCGCGCCCCCCTCTGTCCTGCCCTCTTTGGCACCACTTGGCATCTCCCCCTCTAGGGGGGAGATCGGCCGTCGCTACGGTTTTCGCCAATCTCCGAAGATGCAAGAAGGGCGCCGAGTATGAAGCTGCCAATCTCCCCCCTAGAGGGGGAGATGTCCGGCAGGACAGAGGGGGGCGCCGTAGAACACAGTCCTCTCCCGGCACCAACATCGGGCAAAACCAATCGCGAGCAACGTCATGAGCACAACCGCGATCCAACCCGTCCCCTTCGGCCGCCGCCTGAAGCGCTTCATGGCCGACCGGCCGCTGATCCCCCTGATCATCCTGCTGGTCATCCTGGTGGTGGTCCTGCAGATCCTGCGCCCCGGCATCGTCAACGAGCGCTGGCTCGCCAACACCGTCAAGTTCGCCATCCCGCTGGCAATTCTTGCCGGCTGCCAGACGATGACCATGTTGACCGGCGGCATCGATCTTTCGGTCGGGACCGTGGCAACGATGAGCGCCTTCATCATGGCGACGCAGGTCGTCAACCATGACCCGGCGGTGGCAATTCTCATCGCCTTGGTGCCGGCGGTGCTGATTGGGCTGGTCAACGGCATCGGCGTCGGCGTCTTTCGCGTGCACCCGCTGATCATGACGCTCGGCACCAGCCTGATCGGCACCGGCTGCCTGCAGGTCTATCAGCGAACCGTCATCGCGTCGGGCGCCAAGATTCCGCCCTTCCTGGCCTGGCTCGGCACCGGCCTGACCTATGGCGTGCCCAACGCGCTGCTGCTGTTTGTGCCCATCGCCGTCCTCATCGTCTTCACCTTGAACCGCACCGGCTTCGGCCGCCTGCTTTACGCAGTCGGCGATAATGAAGGGGCAGCACGCCTTTCCGGCGTCCGCTATTGGCAGGTCATCACAGCGCTCTACGTCATCTCGAGCGTGCTCGCCGGCATCACCGGCCTGCTCTATATCGGCTTGATCAAGGCGCCGTCGCTGTCGCTGGCCGAACCGCTGGTGCTGCCTTCGGTGGCCGCCGCCGTGATCGGCGGAACCTCGATCTTCGGCGGCCGCGGCGGCTACACCGGCACCATCATCGGCGCGCTGATCCTTACGGTGCTGACGACCCTGCTGACGATCCTGCAGATGCCGGAGGGGGCGCGGCGGATACTGTTCGGGCTGATCGTGCTGTTCGTGACGGCGGCTTATTTGCGGATTATTGAGGATCGGTAGGGGGAAGGCGCTGAGGTGGATGGCTGCTTTTTGACCCGAAGCAGACTCTCGCAAACGGAGCCGTGCATGACAGCTTTGCGCCTAATGTCTGACGTAGAGTTCAGATTTGACGATTCCTGAAAGCGGACATCGCCGGCGGCCACGTTGGAAGTCGTCGTTGCGCCAGTTGCCATAGGTTGGCGCCGGTCAATGACTCGATCCGGCCTTTCCAGACATTCGCAGAAAGGGAAAATTCCACCGTCAATTTCCGATCGGCGAGAGCGTACAATCCTTCCCGAAAAAAAAATGGCTATCTGGCTGAATACTTTCCTATAGCGACGCGATCCGCCTCACCGAAGAGGGTTAGGTTTCCAGTGGGCGTCCTTCGGCAGATGGACGTTGCCGTTTTCGATCATCGGCTACCGGTCCGGCTATTACGAACGCAAGCTGGTGACGCGGGTTGACGCACACAACCGCCCAACGGCGTCGCAGCATGCGGGATCGCGTCCTGGTGGACTGCCCGAATGCGCCGGGGATTGGCCGAGACGGTTGTCAGCTACTCTGCGCAGCGGGTCGTGCGGCCAGCCACCTCGGCAGGTAATTCTGGCCGATCAGATTCGTACGCCGTACATGATGTTGTCGAGCCATTGTTGGTCGGCGCGCTGCGCCACGTCCCCCTGCACGAAAGCACAGGATCATCGGGGCCGGTTTTCATTCGGCGGGGAGGTCGGGATGACGCCGGGATAAGGGAGCCGTGAGGGTTTGTCGGGGGCTGGCTTGTGGGCCCATATCAGGCGCGTGATCCCCCGCTCACAGACTGGGTGATCGCGTTGAAAGCAGGGGTCACTAATGAACAGAAGCCGCCGATACCAGGACGAAGCCGCGGGTCTTGTTCTCGTTGTCGGCGTCCTGGGTTTTCATGGCATCGAAAAGCTCAGATGCCTTCACCCACACCGGTGGGTATTTATACCGTGCGACATCAAGGATGAGGAAGCGGTCGCTTTCCCATCATAGGCTGCTAGCGGCGAGATATGGCCGCCCTTCTCCTGTCCGATTGCCTTGCGGAGGTAGTTGACGATCACGAAATGGTTCGACTGGCCGAGATAGGAACTCGCCAGCTTGCGGAACTCGTCGACTGAGCTGTCGGCGGCATGATGGACTTCTGCCTTGACCGGCTGCGTCGCAAGAATTCCACCGATCTGATCGAAGGTCATACCTTTCTTCGCCAAAACATCTCGGGCGAGAATGACGTCCGTTCGTTCATCGAGGATATTGTCCTGCGTGAAAGTGCGATAGGGCTCGTACTCCGGAACCGAAGGCGCCGGGACATTGAGCGCGTTCAGCACCATGACGATGCTGGCGACACCGCAATAGGACTGTGTCTTCTGCGTCAGAAAGTTGCTTGCGAGAGGGAAATAGGCCTCCCGTGCAACGCTTTCGACGAAGTAGTTTTCGCCAGCATCAGAACTAAAGCCGACCAGATTGTCAGGAAGCTTCAGCGTTTCGCCGCTTGCGCTGGTGACGAACAGCCCCAATGCGACCACCGCCACATGAACGAAGTGCTTAGACATGGCAACGTCTCCGCAGGGTGATCGTGCCACTATACCAAAAGGATGGGCGTGTATCACTATCCCCGTTCATGGTCGAAGGTCGGGTTCGGAGAGGAGACGCTGCCCGAGTGAAACGCACGTGAAGACGGACTGACAGAAGATGGCGTCTGCCGCAGGCACGAGCGCCGAAACACCTGCAGCAGCACGAAAAAGGGGACCAGCACCGCGACAACTGTTTCGACGTCCGCCGGGGTTGGTCCATTGACGACATTCCCAGAGGTCCCGGTGCGGCGGCCATCTTGGCCGCTGGAATTGGACGTGCTGCGACGGGGGTTTTCACATAGTCGCCTTTGTCGCCGCACTCGTTGCGGGGTTGTTATAGTCCAACGCAAGATTGCTGGCGCGTTTCGCGTCGGGGGGCTATTTCGTCCAACTCGGGCATTGCATCGGAACCAAACGGCCTCGATTTCGCGTCGACCCTGTTCGACGACCCAAACCCGGAACTGTGGATCGGCGCGGTCGCGTCGGCCGTTTGCCTGCGCCAACGGTCGGCGCGATCTTTATTGTCGCTTCTTTTTTCAGCCCATCTTGGCAATGACCTTTGCCATATCGTTGGCGTCGAACGCCCTTAGGGTCTGCGTTCGGACGTTGCCGAGCGAAGCTATTGATAAGCTGAGCGCGGTCGCGGCAATATCATCGTCGGCTTCGGTAATCGCGACCACGTCGTGCTGACCGAGCGTCCAGTAAAGCGAATGCACTTTGACCCCGCTTTTGGCCGCCATCTCCTTGAATGCTTCAGCGCGCTTTACGGTGTCCTTGACTGTCTTTGCCCCCTGATCCGTGAAGTTGGTGAGCAGCACATAGTAAGCCATATTATCCTCCCATAGACAGGGAGGCGTGCGGGCGCTTCGGCGACCGCCGTATCTCCCGCCTCAAAGCATAGCACGTCACGCGAACTGCGTCCCATTGCTAAGGCCGATTGCAAGAATGGCTCCCTTATGACGCCTTGGCTCGGGAACAGTGGGCGGAAGGCCCTAGCAGGCCGTTGAAGAAGGATCACGTTTGGCCTGGAGGATGGCCTCGTCGCCATTGTGATGCGAATGTGATCTCGATCGAGCCGTGGTCCAGCAGTTCGGCGAAGCCATCCCTGCGACGTCGTCCAACTCCTCGCAGCCGGCCCAAGTGTAGGAAGACCGTCGAGGGACTGTAGCTGAGATCGACGGCCACTTGGAGGACAAGACTTACAGCACGCTTTCGCCACCAGCCAGAACGATTGTCATAGCGGTGTCTGTCGCTGTCCTGAGTCCAGAAGCTCGAGTCTCGATTTTCGGGCAACAATCTTCGCCCGATGTGTGGACGGGTTCATGTAAAGCGCTCTATCGCAGAGATGGTGGCGAAGTTTTCCTTCGCTGATCCGGACAAGGTCGACCGGCTGTCGAACCAGTTTCCGGTCTAGAACGGCGCACCCCGGCTGACATATCCGATGATCGTTGTCGATGAGTTGGTGCGCGGTACGACCATGTTTGTGTCGGCGCGGTGGGGTCTGATCCCGTATTGGGCGAAGGACCCGAAAGGTGGCGCACAGCCGAATCAACGCCAAGAGCGAGACTTTGAAGACCGACGGCCGAGTGGTGCCGCGCGAAGGCGGCGACTGGCAGGTGTCAAACGTGCGGTGCCGTGCCAATCGGCAGCTTTGCCCATTCCAAGATTGCGGGTCCCTGATATATTACTCTGACCATCTCGTTCGCAGGATCCGTTTTGCGCATATGCAGCCGGCAACTCGAGCGAGAGCGTAAGCAAGCCTTCCTTCCCGCCGACGCGCCGAACCTCGGAGGTGTTATGCTAGTACTGGTTTTCGGCCTCGTGATCTTCTTCGGAATCCATTCTGTTCGGATCGCCGCCGGCAGCTTTCGTGATGAGCAAATCGCCACAAACGAGCGGCGCTGGAAGGGACTTTATTCGCTCCTATCGATCATCGGCTTCGTGCTGATCGTCTGGGGCTGGAGTCTTTATCGGCCCAATGCGCCTGAGATCTACGAGCCGCCCTCTTGGGGCCGCCATGTCGCGTCGGTGTTGGTGCTCGCCGCATTCGTCTTTCTGGCAGCCGCTTACTTGCCCACGGGTTCAATCAAGCATCGGCTGAAGCACCCGATGCTGGTGGGCATCATCCTTTGGGCCATCGGCCACCTCCTGGCCAATGGCGACCTTGCCTCGCTCCTAGTCTTCGGAGCATTTCTGGTTTACGCGATTGTCGATCTCATTGCCGTCATTCCACGCGGCGATCCGGCACCCGCGGTCGTGCGACCGCGTAGCAACCTGATTGCTGTGGGCATCGGCTTGGTGGCTTTCGCATTGTTCGGGCTCTGGCTGCACGGCTGGCTGTTCGGAGTCTCGCCCTTCGCTTGAACGTCCGCAGCGACGGCGCGCCTTCGAGGATGTCCTGGGGAATCCCACCAGTTGCCGCGGATCGAGCGCCTCGCAGACGCCACAGGGAAACAAAGGTCGGCACATCAGAATTTTGATCCATAGACGGCTCCAGCCAGCAACATTGCGGTAATTCGGCTCGGATCGCGCGTTGCTTTGCCAACCGCGCGCGACGCTGCAAACACGAGCGGTACGGGATACAATTACTGGAGCGAATGCGTCCCCGGGATGGCTCAGATGTCCTCCGTCGCTTCTCTCGCCGAGGTGGGTCCGCCCGCTGCTGGGGCAGCTACGGAATTAGAACGCTCGCGGTAGGGTTTGTCCCGAGCGTGGGCAAGAAACCGCGTCTCATGGTCTCTTCCGAGCCGAAGCCACAGCGCGTTGAGGCCTGTCCGACGGATATGCCCTGCTCCAGCAACCGGCAGCGATCTGTTCACGGCCGGCTGCGCCGTCCTCCTGCTGACCGACCTGAGGTCTCTGGCGCGCCCGGATGCATTGCTCTTGAGCGCTGCATTCGGCTTGACGGCAGCCGAGGCCAGGCTGGCCGCTCGCCTCGCGTCGGGGGATGGTATCAATGCGGCGGCAATTGCTCTCGGCATCGGCCGCGAAACCGCGCGCACCCAGCTCAGAGCGGTATTCGCCAAGACCAACACGCACCGCCAGGCGGAACTCGCCACGCTCGTCACCCGCCTTCGGCTGTCCCGCATGATGACCGATTGGTAGGAGTGTAACGCCGATCGGACGGTCCGGCTCGGTGCTGGCGAGCAGAACGCTCGATAATTTTTGATTTTTTTCGGCCACATGTGAACGTCGGCTTGTGACGCGGCCAAACGTGTAGCGCTCGGAAGAAAAGTGCAATGCCAGCGGCGGAGGGAATGTCGCAGAAGAGAAGGGGTGAAAACCTCCAGTTCGGCCCGTCCATCGGAATAGCAAGAAGCGTTATGAGCGGTAGTTCGCCCCGGTTGAGTTGCTCGTCTGCTAAGCGTCCATGAGCCGACCATGAGGCTCAGATCCGCATAACAAAGCCGGTGCTAGACAGCTAAACAATGGGATTGGGTAGCACCTGAGCTGTGGAATCATCGGACGCGGGATAGCGGACCGACGGGCAAGCTTCTTCCAAAGGTCGGGTTGAGGTCACTTGGAATTGAGGAAGTCGCGGACGATGACGATCGTCGCCTTTGGATTCTCTTCCATGATCCAGTGGCCGGAGTCGGGAACCAGCCCTTCAGTCACGTCGCTGGCGGCAAAGCGCATGACGGTCGCCATCATCGGCCCAAACGACTTCTCTCCACCGATTGCCAGCACCGGCATGGCGAGCTTGCCCTTGGTGGCGATGAACTCCTTGTTGTCGAGCGCATCCTGATCGAATGCCGCGAATTGCGCGAAACCGGCATGCATCGCGCCAGGCAGGGCGTACAGCTTGGCGTAGTGCACGCGCGAGGGCCTCGGTGAAGCGGCTCGGGGTGGCGGAAAACTCGTTCCAGAAGCGATCGAGATAAATGCGCTCGCGACCGGCGGACGAGGCGTTCCATGTCGGGTCCGCCGAAACGGAAGTGCCACAACAGCGGGTTCTTCAGAATCTCTTCCCACGGCCCAACCCCCGGCACCGGAGCGTCGATGAGAATAAAGCGCGTTGTCCGCTGCGGATGCTGGATGGCGAAGGCGTAGCCCACCATGTTGCCGATGTCGTGGGTGACGAGATCGGCGCGATCGATAGCTTTGCGCCGATCTCGGCCGTTGAGGGCAGCTTTGCCACCGCCTGGAAGCGGACATTGTTGACGACCCTTCTGGAGGTCGCGGTCGCGCCAGGAGCGGACTTTCGAGCTCTGGGGCGGACGCGCGGCACGCAAACTGAAGCGTGAACGCCTGTGCCATTTTTTGCTATTGGACGACGATAGGGGGCAACCTTTGGGCCTCCGGCAACGCCGCACGTCCCTTGCGCCAGGTACCAGGTGGAATGCCGACGAACTTTTTGAAGGCGCGATTGAAGGCAGCCTCCGACTCATAGCCGACCTCAGCACCCGCTTGCGCGATGCTCACATTGGGCCGTTCGAGCAGGCGTCCCGCTAGCTGCAGACGCCACCGAGCAAGATAGTGCATCGGCGAGACCTCGACATAGTGGGTAAAGCGGCTCGCAAATGCAGTGCGCGAGAGCCCCACTTCGCGGGCGAGTCGTTCCAATGTCCATTCCTCCCTGGGGCGTGCGTGAATGAGCCGGAGCGCCTCGCCAACGTGTGGATCCCGCAGGCCTGACAGCCACCCGCGCGAATCGTCGGGGAGGGTGTCGAGATGACGGCGGATGATCTCGACAAACATCAGCTCGCTCAGCTTGGCGAGGATCGTTTCACCGCCCGCCCGCCCGCTGCCACCCTCTGCCAGCGCCTGCCGAAAGAGGTCAATAACCCAGTTGCTTCCATCGGCGGGCTTGCGAGCGCATAGGATGGCCGGCAACGCGGCGAGGAGGGGATTGAAGGGACGCGCATCGCAGCCAAGGTACCCGCAAATAAACCGGGTCCGCTCGTCTCCCCCACCACCATGAATCACCGCGAATGGCAGGTGCTCGTCTATCGGCCGATAATACATTGCCATGTTGGGTTTGCCCCGTGCCCCGGGCGAGGAGCTCAAGACATTCGGAACACCACCGGGGAACACAACGACATCACCGGCGTTCACGAGCACTGGGGGCACGGAGTCGTCTCCCAGCGCGGCCCAGCACGAGCCCGAGATCACGGCATGAAAAGAAATGATGTGCTCTGCCTCTGGCATGACGGCGGCGGCAATCTCGGCCGTGCCCGGCGACTCACCGACCCAGGGCGAACTGGCGTCGACGTCGAAATAGATCGCACCGGTGAGGCGAACGGCTCGGAGCACATCGGAAAGAACATCCATGCACTACACCTCCGGAAACGATCGACTACTCCCTTGTTGACGAGTTTTTCGGCCAGGCATCTCCAACTATCCAGCAATATGGCCATATGAGCAAGCGCGCATATGCGTGATCCCACTCTGAACGATCGGGCAATAGAATTGGACGATGTGACATTTTCGCGAGCACGGGATGGGGCTAGCGTTCATCGACCGGCCGACAGGTTCGGTAGGGAGGAATATCATGAACGACGAAGACATCACCAAATTCGCAGCAAGCCTGCGGGGCGAAGTCATCCGCACCGGCGACGCCAGCTATGACGAGGCCCGCAAGCTCTACAACGGCATGATCGACAAGCGGCCGCTGATCATCGCCGGCTGTGTCGACGTCGCCGACGTGATCACAGCGGTGAATTTCGGCCGCGACAACAAGTTGCTGCTTGCGATACGTGGCGGCGGCCATAACGGACCGGGATTAGGGAGCTGCGACGACGGACTGGTGATCGACCTGTCGGCGATGAACGGCGTGCGCGTCGATCCGGATGCCCGTACGGCGCGGGTAGGCGCGGGCTGCACTCAGGGCGACGTCGACCACGCCACTCATGCCTTTGGGCTGGCCGTACCAGCGGGCATCATCTCGACCACCGGGATCGCGGGACTGACGCTGAGTGGCGGCCACGGCTATCTGACGCGCAAATACGGTCTGACCAGCGACAATCTGATCGAGGCCGATGTCGTGCTTGCCGACGGAAGCTTCGTCACCGCCAGCAAGGAACGGAACTCCAACCTGTTCTGGGCGCTTCGCGGCGGTGGCGGCAATTTCGGTGTCGTCACCAGTTTTGTGTTCCAGCTTCACCCTGTCAGCATGGTCTTTGCGGGGCCGATCGCATGGGATCAGGACCACGCCCGCACCATCATGCAGCGTTATCGCGAGTTCCTGCCGCGCGCGCCCGAGGAACTCGGGATCTTCCTCGGGCTCAAGACGATCCTATCGAGCGCGCCGTTCCCGGAAGAGTATTGGGGAAAGCGGATGTGTCTCCTGATGTGTTGCTATGACGGTCCGGAGGAAAAGGGCAGAGAGGCGCTGGCCCCGCTCCTCGATGCGCTCCCCGCGCCTTGGTTCAATTGGATGGGAATGATGCCCTATCCCGCCGTGCAGAGCATGTTCGATGGGCTCTACCCGAAGGGGATGCAGTGGTATTGGCGGGGCGATTTCGTCAAGACACTGTCTGACGCGGCGATTGACGCCCATCTCGAGCAGGCGGCGAAGACGCCGAGCGAGCTATCGCTCATGCATCTCTATCCAATCGATGGCGCCGTCCAACGCATCGGCAAAGAGGAGACAGCCTGGAATTGCCGCGATGCGACCTGGTCGATGGTCATCGCAGGGATCGATCCGAACCCGCAGAAAGCGGGGCCGGTCACGCGCTGGACCAAGGCTTATTGGGAGGCGGTGCATCCGTTCGATCTGGGTGGCGCCTACCCGAACTTCATGATGGATGACGAGGGCGATGCAAGACTCAAGGCGGCCTATGGCGACAACTACCAGCGCCTGGCTACGCTGAAGAAGAAATACGACCCGACCAACCTCTTCCGGGTGAACCAAAACATCCGGCCAGCTGCCTGACGGGCGGCCGCTCGTCAGACCGGCACGTGCTGTCCCGTACCGGCTGAGGGCCAACGAAGGCTCGGGCCGGTACGATGAGGCTGGCCAGGACGCTGCTGGCCTGCAGGCGCGATTGTCGGCCGCGCCCGGATCGCATCGCTTGGTGTACTTAATGCTAATGTCAGGAACTGGCGCGACCAAGCCGGTCGGCGCATCTGCTCGATTTGTACAGCCAAGGAGCGTTCTACGTCGCAATCGGGTCGCAGGCGGCGTTTTTTGCTTCTGGAACTTCATGAAATCCCTGTCCGCCTACCGCGCGCAATGGTTCGGCAATGTGCGCCGCGATCTTCTCGCCGGCCTCGTGCCTGCGCGATCATAACTAGACGGGGCCGGTCAGACGAGGGCACGACGGCCAGTGATCTTCTCGATGTTGATGCGGAAGAAGAGGTGAGGCGGACTGGCCACCTTGTCCTCGGAGTGAGGTGTCTCGCTGCCAGGTTCCCACCAGTTGGGGCGCGCTTTTTGCAACAGCGACCATGCATGGTCGCGCTCATTCTGCCGGGGGCCCGCTTCGGAGAGTTCTTCGTAGCGACCGAAGGCAATGACACTCCACCAGCTGCGAGGGTTGCGAATCTCGTCAACTTCGAAGCAAACCTGAGGACGTCCCCGCATAGCCCAGACCTTGTGACCAATCAGGGAGAAGCTGTAGATGTGGCCGTCCTCGTAAACGAAGCTGATTGGCACGACGTACGGCGTCCCGTCTCTTACGCAAGCGAGGCGCCCGACCCTGCTCGCGGCCAGGTGCATCCTGCATTCTTGAGCGGTCATCTCACTGATGATCACGGGACTCTCCCTGGTGAAAGAGCGAGCTTCGCTCTGTGCATCTCGATGCCGCTGAAGCGGACTTTTTGCTTCCACTGGATTCGCGATCGCTCGCGGGGGGCTGCTATACGTCATGTTCCACGCGCCACGCCGGCAAAGACGGCGAAAGTGTGCCGATGCAAGCTGCGCCGGACTGAGGCACCTCGTTGTTTAGCCGGCCGTCTCAAGAAATCGATCAGCGAAGTCGGCGAGGGCGTTCCAGTCAGTGAATTCGTGATCGCGCTCGGGGCTCGGATCGCCGCTGCCTTTCATGACGACGAACTTGACGAACTGCTCCTGGAAGTAATCGTACTTGGTGAAGCGCAAAGCACCCCCGAGAAGGAGGGTCATGCGTGGTTGCCACCCTGTCACGGACACGAAGCGATCCACGTAGTTTTGCGCTTCCGTCTTTTGGTCTTCCAGCGCCGCCGACAGACTGACGGATATGAGGGCTGAAGGCTTAGTGTTCAGCAGTTCGTGATGGGCAAACACGAAGTTCGTGACGATTTCCTGGTGGTGCTCCTGGTGGACCGACGCGGCAATGACGAACGCGTCGAAAGGTCCGAGCTTCAAATCGGATGCGAGCGCTGCGCTATCTTGCAGCTCGACTTGGTGCCCGCGCTCGCGAATATGCGTTGCCGTCCATGCGGCAATTTTCCGCGTCTGCCCCTCGGTCGTTCCATAGACAATCAGGACGTTCACGATGTCCCTCCGACAACGGAAGAGACATTCATAAGGACGATCGATACGAGCCAGCCCAGCATGTACTCAATACTTCGCAACAGCAATTCACCGCATTATAGCTCATAGAACAGGCTCCACGAACCACTTTCGCTGCGACTTGAGTGGAAGCGGGTTCTTATGTACTCCTCATGTCGAATGGCGGGCTGTTGTGCGTAATGGAACCGCGTTCGCAAACGTCCGCAGTTTGTTGATGAACGGACCTTTGGGGGTACATCCGCGAAGTGACACTTATGGCGCGTAGCAGGCATGGCCGCTGTATCTGCCATTGACTATAACCGCAGCTTGATGACGGGCTCTCCTTCGTGCGCACCCTCCACCCACCTTACATCACCGCACTCCCCTGCTCCGCCTCCTCCGAGTTGGGATCCCCCGGTGCCGCCGCCCAGGCCAGTTCGACCAGCGTCACGGTGCGCCGGCCGGTCCCGTCGAGCTGGCAGACGATGAGGCCTTGCTCCTCGATATAGGTCAGCAGGCGCCGGGCGCGGCGCAGCGAATGTGAGCCGTAGACGCGGGCGATCGCCGCGTCGCTCGGGCAGCCCTCCTTCGCCGCGCGGGCGATCATCATGAACACACCTTGCATATCCTCGGGCAGCAGCGAGGCGCGCGCCGAGACGTCCTGCCAGGCGTCATCGCCAGCCATGTCGGAGCCGAGGCCGGCGCGGGCGCGCGTCAGCATGCGGCGGAACTCGGGCAGATCCGGCACGACCGAGGCGAGGCCTTCGATGCGGCAGCGGACCACAAACTCCTGATAGAGCACGCCGATGACCCGGAATCCCGCATCGGGGTGCGCCAGGAGGCGGCTGATGCTGTCGGGACTGCGAGCAGCGCGGCATTCGCGGTCGGCTACGAAAGCGTGTCGCAGTTCACCCGGGAATATGGTCGTCTGTTCGGCCGGACGCCTGGTCGGGATGCCAAAGAAGCGAGAGACAGAACCTTGGCCGCCGCTTGAGCAGGCCGTGAGCAACGGTGAAGCGGGTCGGGCGCCGGCAAAGGTCGTCCTCAGGAGGGATAGCTAAGCGGTCGGCCGGAAATAGCCGATGTCGCGCTTGCCTTGCCGCGAAACATGCCGTCCGTCAGGCCCCTCCACAGCATTAAATCATCGCGCACGTCCCCCCGATCAGCGTGGAAATCAGCGTGGAGCGATCTCTGCGACGAGATCGTTCGTCGTCTTGACCCCAGCCATGAAGCCGGCGGCATTGAATTCGTTCATGACGAAGAAAGCGCCGACGCCGCGTGTCGGTGCAATCGCAACATAGAGAAACATCCCTTGCAGGCCGCCGCTCTTCTGGAGGATGAGCGGGCGATGCTCGTTGGGGAGCATGATGACCCATCCGAGGCCCATGGCGTCCATCGGGCCGCCGTCATCCAGCCCCACCACCGACGCGAGCCCGTCCCGGTACAAAAAAGCCGCGTGGTTCACGAGGCGGAACTCGGCGTCGGCCGCGGAAGGCTTGTTGTCGACATGCCAGTTCATCCAGCGCAGCAGGTCGTTCGCAGTCGAGTACAATCCACCGGCGCACTCCATGGCTGTGCTCGTCGGCACGATGGGCATGGGGCTGCCGTCGAAGTTATGGCCCTGCATCAGGCGCGGCTCGTCCTCCGGCCTTGGATTGAAAACCGTGTCTTTCATGCCGAGGGGATCGAGGACACGCTCCCGCAGGACCTCGGCATAGGGCTTTCCCGAGACATTCGCGAGCGCCGCTCCGAGGAGGTCGTATCCGAAGTTCGAATAGAGAACGGCGGTGCCCGGCGCGAAGAGCAGCGGATTGTCCCTGAGGGCGGCAATCTGCGCCTCTTTGGTGTTCGTAGAGAAGGGGTCGGAGGGGGGCGCCTCGGCCACCGGCACCTCCCGCGGAAGGCCGGAAGCTTGCGCGACGAGATCGACCAGGCGGAGGGCGCGGCCATCCTTCTCCGGGAGCGTGACGTCCCAGCCAAGGCGATCCTGCAGCCGGTCGGTGAGCTGTACCTTGCCGTCGATCGCCAGCGAGGAAAGCACACTGCCGCAGAACACTTTGCTCACGGACGCGATGCGGAACATTGTGTCGCCGTCGGGCACTTTTTCACTCCCGTCGGCAATCTCGCCGAAGCCGGCCAAGGCCGTCTCGCCGTTGCGCACGGCGCCGAAGATCAGGCCAGGCACCTTGGTGGAGAGATACAGGATCGTACCGTTGAACTGCACCGGTTCCGTCAGCAGCTTGTCCTCGGCATGTCCATAAGAGGGAAGGGTGACGGCTGCGATTGCCGTCAAAGCGATGGCCATAAGTCGGCGCGATCGAGACAAACGCATTGCCAAAATCCTCTGATAAAGCTGAAGAATAAAATCTTCGGAAAAAGGGCCGCCGCGTAGTATCTTACCATCTCTCCAGAAGCAGGAGATGTCAACAGAATGAACCGAAGGGGGTAATCGGCGGCGGTAGCGTAGTTTCGGCGGATATTTGCGCTACAGTCCTTCCGTATTTCTTGTCCTTCGTCAGTTGATCGGGGCTGATCTCTTCATTAGCAAACCGACCCGCGGGTAATTTAGAAGATATGTAAAGCGCCGTCGGCAGGAGGAGTGCTGTAGCATCGAACAACTTACAATAGGCGGATCTGCGTCGCGCCAATTCGTCGTCGTATGATGAAGACCGGGCAGAAGAGCTGTGGCGGGCCAGCGAGGCCCTATCTGCGCAAAAAAAGACTCGCCGCTGAACCTGCCGCTTGGCCAAACATCGCCTTGAAGCGTGGCATTCCCCTAGCGCGTTCGGCCGCCGCCTCACACAGCCAAACTCCCCTGCTCCACCTCCTCGGCGTTGGGGTCGCCCGGTGCCGTCGCCCAGGCCAATTCGACGAGCGTCACGACCCGCCGGCCGAGACCGTCAAGCTGGCAGACGATCAGCCCCTGCTCCTCGATATAGGTCAGCAGACGCCGGGCGCGGCGCAGCGAGTGTGAGCCATAGGCGCGGGCGATCGCTGCGTCGCTCGGGCAGGGCCAGCCCTCCTTCGCCGCGCGGGCGATCATCATGAACACGCCTTGCATATCCTCGGGCAGCAGCGAGGCGCGCGCCGAGACGTCCTGCCAGGCGTCATCCCCGGCCATGTCGGAGCCGAGGCCGGCGCGGGCGCGCGTCAGCATGCGGCGGAACTCGGGCAGATCCGGCACGACCGAGGCGAGGCCTTCGATGCGGCAGCGGACCACGAACTCCTGATAGAGCACGCCGATGACACGGAAGCCCGCGTCGGGCTGCGCCAGCACGGCGCGCAGGACACGGTCGACGCGCTCACGCCGCTCGGCCAGGTCCTCGGCGCTGATCAGCGGCTCCACCGCTTCGGGGCGGATTTCCAGCGCCGCCGATTTCGCCGCCATCAGCTGATCGAGAAGGTCCGGCGACGACCGGCGCTGCGGCCGGACAGTTTCCGGCGGCGGCGCTGCCAGGATGATGGCGCGGGCGTCCTCCAGCGCTGCTTCCGGCAGCGGCACCAGGCGCGGGGTGCCGTTGCGCGGACTTGTATCGGTCGGGCCGATGCGCAAGCCGAGCGGACGGCGCGACAGCGCCGGTCCGAGCGCCATGAATTGCCCGCGCTCCAGATCGCGAAAAGCCTCCGCCTGGCGCCGCTCCATGCCGAGAAGGTCGGCGGCGCGCGCCATGTCGATATCGAGAAAGGTCCGGCCCATGAGGAAATTGGAAGCCTCGGCGGCGACGTTCTTGGCGAGCTTGGCCAGCCGCTGGGTGGCGATGATCCCGGCCAGCCCGCGTTTGCGGCCACGGCACATCAAATTGGTCATGGCGCCGAGCGAGAGCTTGCGCGCCTCGTCCGAAACCTCGCCCGCCACTGCCGGCGCGAACAGCTGCGCCTCATCCACCACCACCAGCATCGGGTACCAGTGGTCGCGGGCGACCTCGAACAGCCCGCCGAGGAAGGCGGCGGCGCGCCGCATCTGGTTCTCGGCGTCGAGCCCTTCGAGATTGAGCACCGTGGAGACGCGGTGGATGCGCGCGCGCTCGCCGGCGCTCTGCAGGCCGCGCTCGGTATGCTCCTCGGCATCGATCACCAAATGGCCGAAACGGTCGCCCAGCGCCACGAAGTCGCCTTCGGGGTCGATGATGGTCTGCTGCACCCACGGCGCACTCTGCTCCAGCAGCCGGCGCAGCAGATGGGATTTGCCGGAGCCGGAATTGCCCTGCACCAAAAGGCGGGTCGCCAGCAGCTCCTCAAGATCCAGCGCCGCCGGGGCGCCTGCGGTGGTGTGGCCCATCTCGATCGCAACGGTCATTGTCTCAGCTCTCCTTGAGGAGAGGGCTTATCAACCGCATCACAGCCCGTCGAGCGCCCATGGCCGGCGGCTCGGTGTTGCGCACAGCTGGTCGCTGCGCGCAGCGTCAGTTCGCAGACGTAAGCATCACGGGTGCAAGGGGCTGCCGCCTGATCAGGATGATTGCCGAGAAAGCCAGTATGCCGAGCATGCCGACCGCAGCGGTCAACCAGAGCGACGGTTGGACGCCCATGCCTGCCATCGCCATGGCAAGGGCAAACGGTGCAAGCGCTGACGAGAACTGCCGCGCGGCCGTCACCCAGCCGAGCCGTGCGCCGTAGCGCTCCCGTCCGAACAATTCCAGGGGCAGCGTGCCGCCGACGATGCTGGCGAGGCCCGAGCCCAATCCAAACAGGATGACGAAGGCGATGGCGCCGGACACCGATGGTGTTGTCGCCAGCAGGGCGACAAGGCCGAGCGGCAGCAATGTCGCGCCGATCACCGCGAGCCAGGTCTGTGCCAGCCGGCCGCCGAACAGCATGTTGATCAACCGGCTTGCCACCTGGGAGGGCCCGAAAAGCGTGGTTACGACGAGCCCGGCGGAGCCAAGCCCGAGCGCCGTCGTCAGCGGCACCATGTGAACGAGGATCGAGGACAGCACGAAACCCTCGACCGCGAAGCCGCCAAGCATGAGCAGAAACACTCTGCTGCGGTAGCGTGGCGTGAAGGCAACCGGACCGCCTGCCGAGCCGATGTCAGCAGGTGTCGGTGACGCGCTTTCGTCTATCCGACGCGACAGCCGCGCCAGCCAGGCATGGATGGGCAGGCAGATGGCGACATTGATGCCGGCAAAGACCAAATAGACCTCGCGCCAGGTCAGATATTCGTGCAGCGCGGCCGTCAGCGGCCAGAACAGGGTGGAGGCGAAGCCGGCGATCAGCGTCAGATGGGTGATGCTGCGCTGCGCCCTGGCTCCGCCGATCTGGACGATCGCGACGAAAGCGGCACTGTAGAGCACGAAGGCGGACGCCAGCTCCATCGCCATCAGGGCCAGCACGAAGGTCGCCCGGCCGGGTGCTGCCGCGCAAGCGACAAGCGCTGCTGCGGCAGCAAGCGAACCAAAGGTCATCACCCGGCCGGCGCCGAAACGATCGGCCCAGCGCCCGGCTGTTGGAGCAAACAGCCCACCCGCCACCAGCGACGCCGACAACGCGCCAAAAACCCATTGTTCCGGCCAGGCGAACTCGAGCGCGATCGACGGCACCAGGATGCTAAAACTGTAATAGAGCGTGCCGTAGCCGATGATCTGCGTCAGCCCCAACGCCCAGAGTGCGGCAGCCGGGATTTTCCGGTCGCTCATTGAGCGGCGATCTCGAGATCGTCGCTGCGCACTGCTGCGATCGCTTGCGTGCTGCCGCAGCCGCACCCAGACTTGCCGCTCGCCTTTGCCTTGGCGTCGTCGACACAGCAGGCATCGACAGCAGCCGGCGCCGGCCCGCCGCAGCAACCCTGTGACGACGCGCCTGAAAGTGATACCGGCACCGTGCAAACGCCGGTCTCGGGCAGCACCAGCTGCACGGCATCGGCGGCAGCCATGTCGCCGGCGATCGCCGCGGCGACCGAGCGGACCTGCTCATAGCCGGTCAGCAGCAGAAACGTCGGCGCCCGGCCATAGCTTTTGACGCCGACCGTGTAGAAATCGGGCTCGGGGTGGCTGAGCTCGCGATGACCATGCGGCGGGACATCGCCGCAGGAATGTTCATTGGGGTCGATGAGCGGCCCGAGCGCCTTGACGCCTTCGAGCCACGGATCGAGGTCCAGCCGAAGCTCCCGGGTCAAGGCGAGATCGGGGCGCTGCCCCGTCGCGGCGATGATCCTGTCGACGGGTTCGAGCGTGCGCAATCCGTCCTTGGTCTGGCCTTCGACCACCAGCCGGCCGTCGACCTCGCGAATGGCAACCGTGGCAAAGCCCGTCACCAGCCGCACGCGTCCGCTCTCGGCAAGCTGCCGGACATCCGAACCAAGCTCGCCCCGCGCCGGCAGGGCGTCGGCATCGCCGCCGCCATAGATGCGGACAAGGTCGGTGCTGCGCGTCACCCATAGTGCCGAAGTGCCCGGCTCGGTTTCCGCGAGCTCCGCCAATTCCAGCAAGGCATTGGCGGCGGAATGGCCGGCGCCCACCACCAATGTCGTGCGGCCTGCATAGAGATGACGGTCGCGTCCGAGGACATCCGGTATGCCGTAGGCGATGCGGTCTCCAAATTCCCTCTCGCCTTCGGCCGGCAAGCCGCCCGCGCCAAGCGGGTTCGGCGTCTGCCAGGTGCCGGACGCATCGATCACGGCACGGGCGCTGTCCCGGCGCGTGCCTTTCGCCGTTTCGACCAGAAGCATGAACGGCCGCGTCTCCCGCGCCTTGCTCAAGACCTTGTCGGCTCCCCATCGGGAAATGGCGACAATGCGGGCATTGGTCTCGATCGACGGCGCCAGTTCGGAAAGCTTTGCGAGCGGCGCGAGATATTGGTCGACGATCTCATCGGCGGTGGGGAATGCCTCCGGCTTCGGCATCTGCCAGCCGTGGCTCTCGAGAAGTTTTCGGGCGACCGCATCGACACAATAGCGCCACGGCGTAAAAACCCGCACGTGGCCCCAATCCAGAAGGTTGGAGCCGACCGCGGATCCGGCCTCGTAGACCTTGACCGGAAGGCCGCGGCTGACAAGTTGGGCGGCGGCCGCCAGGCCGACAGGTCCGCCACCGATGATGACGACCGGGAGATCGTTTTCAGAAACCATGGCACACCTTCTATGTTTCTAGGACTATAGAAATACTGGTCAAAAAAGAGTTACGCAGCCGCCTCGCCGACAGCCGGGCCGCATGCGGCATCGGCACAACATTCGTCGGCAAGAAAGCCAAGGAGATCGTTCATCACAGGGTAATTGGCACGGCAGATCAGCGTCGTTGCCTGGCGTTCCTGGGTCACCAGGCCGGTCAGGATAAGCCGGTGGAGATGATGCGACAGGGTCGACGCAGCGATGCCGAGGGCTTCCTGCAGATAACCGACCGGTCGCCCGGCCTCACCTGCCCTCACCAGCGTGCGATAAAGATTGAGCCGCGTCGGATTGCCGAGCGCCTCGAGCTGTTTTGCTGCTTGTTCGAGTTTCATGGAAATAAAGTAGCGCCGAGACAACGCCGCGTCAATACTATTTCGAAAATTCTCGAATTAGCCGACGCACCCGCCTCAAATCGACCGCTGATTGACCCGCTTGGCAACCTCTTCGGCGCTTTCGACGCGCTCGGAATAACGGTCCGTGAGATAGGCGGACCGATCGCGCAGGAGCAGCGTGAACTTCATCAGTTCCTCCATCACGTCGACGATCCTGTTATAGTACGGCGACCGCTTCATGCGGCCGGCCTCGTCGAACTCGTTGAAAGCCTTCGCCACCGACGACTGGTTGGGGATCGTAACCATCCGCATCCAGCGGCCGAGGATACGAAGCTGGTTGACCGCGTTGAAACTCTGCGAGCCGCCCGACACCTGCATCACCGCGAGCGTACGGCCTTGCGTCGTCCTGACGCCGCCAGCCGAGAGTGGCAGCCAGTCGATCTGCGCCTTCATGACTCCGGTCATCGAGCCATGCCGCTCGGGCGAGCACCAGACCTGTGCTTCCGACCAGATCGACAGGTTTCGCAGCTCCTGGACTTTGGGATGGTCGGCCGATGTCGAATCCGGCAGCGGCAGGCCAGAGGGATTGTAGATGCGCACCTCGGCGCCCAGGCGATGCAAAATGCGAGCGGCCTCCTCCGTTGCGAGCCGGGAGTACGACCGCTCGCGCAACGAGCCGTAGAGCATCAGCACGCGAGGCTTATGGATCGACCGCGGCACGTCCAACAGCGCCTGTAGGTCGATCGGCCGGAACTGCTCTTCGTCCACGTTCGGCAAAGAATCTTCGGGCGCCCGGTCAGGCAACGCGCTTGCCCTGCGCGTCGATGACGACTTCGCCGTCTTCTTTGGTGAACGGACCGATATCCGGATTGGGCAGGATATCGAGAACCGCTTCGGACGGCCGTGCAAGCATGGTGCCGAGCGGTGTGACGACAATCGGCCGGTTGATCAGGACCGGATGCGCCAGCATGAAATCGACGATCTCGTCGTCGGTCCATTTGGGGTCGCCGAGATTGAGTTCGGCGTACGGCGTACCCTTCTCGCGCAGCAATTCGCGCGGTGTCATCCCCATCGCCTTGATCAGCTCGACCAGCCGTTCGCGCGACGGCGGGTTTTTCAGATACTCGATCACATCAGGCTCTTCGCCGGACTGCCGGATGATGGCGAGCGTGTTGCGCGAGGTGCCGCAGTCGGGATTGTGATAGATGGTGATGGTCATTTCGCTGCTCTCATCTGTCTGACTGGTCTGGGCTCACTGAGCAGCCATCCTGCCAAGGCCATGGCAAGCAGCGCGCCCAGCAGCTCGGCGACGATGAACGCCGGCAGGTCTATCGGCCGGATGCCCGCGAAGGTGTTGGAAAGAGCGCGGGCGACGGCGACTGCCGGATTGGCAAACGAGGTCGAAGCCGTGAACCAATAGGCCGCGGTGATGTAGAGGCCGACCAGCCATGGAATGGCGTCCGAACGGAAGCGAAGACCGGCAAGAATGGTGAAGACCAGGCCGAAGGCGGCCACCAACTCCGCAATCCATTGTCCGTTTCCGGTCCGCACGGTTTGCGAGATCTGGAGAATCGGCAGTTCGAACATGGCGTGCGCCAGCAGCGTTCCGGCGACGCCGCCGACAACCTGGGCGATGACGTAGGCCAGTGCAGCGTTCGCTTCGATTTCCCGCCTGAGGGCAAAAACCAGCGTCACCGCCGGATTGAAATGCGCCCCGGAAATCGGTCCGAGTATGGTGATCAGCACCACCAAAATCGCTCCGGTCGGCAGCGTGTTGCCGAGCAAGGAGAGACCCACGTCGTCCGTCAGACGATCCGCCATGATGCCGGACCCGACGACCGTCGCGACGAGCATTGCCGTGCCGAGCGCTTCGGCGACGATGCGACGGGACAGGTCGGCCGCCATGGCCTTAGCCGGCTTTCGGAAGATCGCGGCCGATTTCGTCCAGCCGTTTCTGCAGGGCGAGCTTGTCGATCGTGTTCATCGGCAGGCTGACGAAGATCGAGATCCGGTTGTTGAGCATGCGGTAGGCTTCGGCAAATGCCAGATGCTTTTCGGCGTCCGTGCCGTCCACGGCGGCCGGGTCGGGCACGCCCCACTGCGCCGTCATCGGCTGTCCCGGCCAGACCGGACAGGATTCATTGGCCGCGTTGTCGCAGACGGTGAAAACGAAATTCATCTCGGGGGCGCCGGGAGCCGCGAATTCCTGCCAGTCCTTCGAACGGGCGAAGGACGTGTCGTGGTTGAGGGTTTTCAACAGCTGGAGCGCGTAGGGATGGACTTCTCCCTTCGGGTGCGATCCGGCCGAATATCCCCTAAATTTGCCGGCACCGACACGGTTGAGGATCGCTTCGGCAAGGATCGACCGTGCCGAATTGCCGGTGCAGAGAAAAAGCACGTTGTATGGGTCATTCATGGGGTGGTCCTCCCTTCTAACAGTTGCAAGTCACGGCCTGAATGACCGGCTGGCAGAGTTCCGGCGCGCCGTTGCAGCAATCCTCCATGAGATAGGCAAGCAGATCGCGAAAACCGGTCATGTCGGCGACGTAGCGGATCGTCCGGCCGTCACGCTCGGCACGGACGAGACCGGCATGGTCGAGAACCTTCAGATGCGCCGACATGGTGTTCTGCACCGTACCCAGGCGCGCGGCGATCTCGCCGGCGGGAACACCATCTGCGCCCGCCCGCACCAGCAGGCGAAACACCTCGAGCCTGGTGTCCTGGCCAAGCGCTGCCAGTGCGAGAAGGGCGGTGTTCTTATCCATGTATCCTAGAATCCGGAATTATGGATGTATATGGCGGACATATGACAGACAGATGACGATGGCTGGTCGAAAATCGTCGCTGGATGCTAACTGCAATGGTCCGCAACCGACTGACAGCCAAGACGGGCCAGTTCATGCCGAACGACCTAGTCCAGCTTGAATGTGAAAGGCGCCGCAACAGATGTACCCGCTTTTTCCGGCGGCGGCGCTGGCACTTTGGCACCCTGTAATGCGTCGAGCGCCGCGCGATCGAGATCCGGATAGCCGGAGGAACGAGCCAGCCGGGCGGATAGAACGCGGCCGGATCCGTCGACCGTAAAGGTCACTCGTGGACTACCTTCCTCGCGCCGGGCCTTCGCGGCTCTCGGATAACGCGTGTGTCGCCTGATCCACGCATGCAACTGCGAGTTCCACTTGGACGAGCTCACACCGGATCTCGAAGCCGCTGCTTTGGCCGATTTCGGTGCCGCCGCCCTGGCGGCGGATGTCGCAGCGACACTGGCCGCTGTCCGGGGCGGTGCTTTCTCCTTTTTCGGACGCTGTTTGGCCTCTTCGACCGGCTCCTTGGCTTTGACCTCAGCCGGCTCCTTTACCTCAGTCTTTGCCTGCTTCTTTGGCTTGGTCTCGACGGGTGCGTCGACCGGTTTCGGCTGCGGCAGCGGAATGACCACTTCCGGCGTGACGGCCTCGGCAAGGTCGGGTACGACTTCCTCGAGCGGCGGCTGGTCGACGCGTTCCGCCACAGTCGGTGGGGTAGGCTCCACTGTGTCGACCGGAGCGGCTTCCGACGGCTCGGCAACCGGCTCTGCCTGCTCGACGGGCGGTTCGGGCGGAGGCTCTGTTTCGGCTACGGGCTCCTCGACCGGGTCCGGCTGATCGGGCGCTACTCATCCGATATCGGCGCCGGCTCGGCCGGCGTGAACGCCATCGGCGACAGCTCGATCACCTGCGCCTGCGGCGGCCCGCCATCGGGCTCGGCCGGACGCCAGCCCTGCATCGCATAGCCGATCGCGGCATGCGCCACCAGAACCAGCGCAGCCGCGCCCGCCCACCAGGCAATCTCGCGCACGCCGAAACGCCGCTGATCGGCCATCGGCAGGGCGGCCGCCGGCGACACTATTGGCCCGTCCCGAGTTGCGGCGCCGCGGCATCGCCAGGCGCGGTCTCGAGGCCGACCAGCGCGATCTTCAGATAACCGGCGCCCCGCAAAAGGTTCATCACCTCCATAAGTTCGCCATAGCCGACCGCCTTGTCGGCGCGCAGGAAGATGCGCGTCTGCCTGTCGCCTTTTGTCCTGCCGACGAGCGTGGCGGCGAAGGCTTCGCGCGGCACGCTGTCGTTGCCGATCGCCAGGCTCATATCGTCTTTCAGCGTCAGGAACAGCGGCGTCTCCGGCCGCGGAGCCGGCGTCGCGGTCGAGCCCGGCAGGTCGACATTGACGTCCACCGTCGCCAGCGGCGCCGCGACCATGAAAATGATCAGCAGAACCAGGATCACGTCGATGAACGGCGTGACGTTGATCTCGTGGCTTTCCTCGAGATCGCCGTCGATGTTCTCTCGAATTCTAGCCGCCATGGCGTCGCTCCTTGTTCATTCCGCGGCCATCGACTTTGCCGGCGCAACCGTGCGGAAATCCAGATCCCGGCTGACCAGCCGTTCGACCCCTGCCGACGCGTCGGCGAGGATCTGCCTGTAGCCGGCTATCGATCGCGCAAAGACGTTGTAGACGACCACCGCCGGGATCGCCGCGACAAGGCCCATCGCGGTGGCCAGCAAGGCTTCCGCGATGCCCGGCGCAACGACGGCGAGGTTGGTGGTCTGCGCCTGCGAGATGCCGATGAAGGCGTTCATTATGCCCCAGACCGTGCCGAATAGGCCGACAAAGGGCGCGGTCGAGCCGATCGTCGCCAGCACGCCGGTGCCGCGCGACATGCGCCGCGCCGCCGCCGCCTCGATGCGCGACAGGCGCGAGGTCACCCGCTCCTTCAGCCCGTCGCCGGACACATGGTCGAGCGAGCCGGCCGAAAGCGCTGTCTCTTCCTCGGCTGCCCGCACCAGCAGGGCGCCAGGACCGTTATTGTGGCCAAGCGCGCGACCGGCCTGGTTCAGCGTCGCGGCATTGCCGATCGCTTGTGCCGCGCGGCGGGCGCGCAGCTTACCGCCAAGGATCTCCAGCGATTTGGCCAGCCATATCGTCCAGGTGACGAAGGACGCAAAAGCCAGCCCGATCATCACCGCTTTCACGACGATGTCGGCCGCGATGAACATGCCCCATGGCGACAGGTCACGCGGCAGGGTCAGGGAGGTCGCCGTCGAAGGACCCGTCTCGATAGGCGTGGTTTCGGTAGGCGTGGTCACGCCGGGCTGCATCGCCGGTGGCGCGGCCGCGCCTGGCGCAGCCTGCCCAGGCGCCGGAGCCGGTGCCTCGATCGCCGGGGCGGCGGCCGCGCCCGGTTGCTCCTGGGCGGCTGCGCCGCCAGCCGACAGGATGACGGATGCGAGCAGCGCCGCGAACAAACCATGTCTGGACAAGGGCTTCTTCCTTATTCTCACAGTGGCCTCATTGCACATAGCCGATGGGCTGGCCGGTGACGGGGTGCGCAAACACGCCCATCTCGACACCGAAAATTCGTCTAAGCACGTCGCCCTGCATGATCTGGTCCGGCGTGCCGCGCGTCAGCAGCCTGCCGTCCTTCAGTGCGATCAATTCGTCACAGTAGCGCGCCGCCATGTTGGGATCGTGCAGCACGACGACGACGCACAGGTCGCGTCTGCGGCTGAGGTCCCTGACCAGCCCCAGCACCTCGACCTGATGGGCGATGTCGAGCGCCGAGATCGGCTCGTCGAGCAGCATGACGCCGGCATTCTGCGCTACCAGCATGGCCAGCCATGCGCGCTGGCGCTCGCCGCCGGACAATTCGTCGACCAGCCGGTCGGTGAAGTCAGCCATATCGGTCAGGACAAGCGCCTCGTCGACATGGCGCCTGTCCGCGTGCCCGAAACGGCCGAGCGCGCCATGCCAGGGATAGCGGCCGAGCGTCGCCAGTTCACGTACGGTCAGGCCGGTCGCCGCCGGCGTCGTCTGCGGCAGATAGGCGAGCGCGCGGGCGAGTTCGCGCGCGCCCCACTGCACCAGCGGCCGCTGCGCGAAGGTGATGCCGCCCGAGCTTGCCGGCTGCTGGCGCGCCAAGAGCTTGATCAGCGTCGACTTGCCCGAGCCGTTGTGCCCGATCAGTCCATAGACGCGCGAGCGTTGCAGTTCGAATGTAACCGGACCGAGCAGCGTCCGCTCGCCGACGGCGAACCGCACCGCTTCGACATGGAAGGCAGTCTGGGCATGAATTCCTGCCAAGGTCTCGGCCTTTCTCCAGCTTTGCGCGCGCATTTCCATAGTCGGTTTTCGGCAGTCCGGCTTTCGGCGCCGATGCCCGGTTGACTATGAAACATGAGTTTACTAGTCAACAATGAAGATGACTTTTTGAGTCAACAAAATGTCGTGACGCGCCGGATTTGCGTCGAAATTCGAAAAAGTGGAGCGCGCCGAGATGGTGGCTGGTTTTGGTCGCGGAAGAATTCGAGACGAAATGACCGCGCGCCGAAACCTGCTGATCGCGGCTATGTCGCTGCCTGTGCTGCTTGGCGGCGGCCACGCCGTGATCCGGAAGACAGAACGCAATTCACGAAACCGGTTTAGTAAAGCGGTTTACAAACCTAGTTTCCTGTGCTGAACTCTCGGCTGTTGGGAAGAGTCGGTGTGACAAACGACGGACATGTCGCCGCCGACCTCGAATGGGATTGTCGCCTTGCCAGGCGGATCTTCGTGTGAGGGCCGCTGACGTTTGCGCTGCTGAAGGAATGTGGCCGAGCCACCGATGAAAAAGCCCGCTGCATCGACGATCAGGAATGTGGCGCACGCGGCCGGCGTCTCGGTCACCACCGTGTCACGTCACCTGAACGGCCGTATCAAGCTGCCTGCGGAAACCAGCGAGCGCATCAGGGCGGCCGTGGCGAAGCTGGAGTATCGCCCGAACGCCATTGCGCGACGGCTGAGCAAGGGCCGCAGCGAAACCATCGGCCTGATCGTTTCCGACATCTCCTACCCATTTTTCGCCGCCATCGCGAGTTCGGCGGAAGAGGAAGCGAGCCGTCTCGGCTACAGCCTGGTGATGTTCAACAGCCGCAACATCGCGGCCAAGGAACTGGCCTTCCTGTCACGCATCGACGACGCGCAGGTGGACGGCATCCTGCTGATGACCAACCACCCGGACGATGGCGCGCTGGTCGAGAAGATCAATGCCTGCAGCAATGTCGTCCTGGTCGACGAGGACGTTCCGGGCGCCGTGGCACCGCGCCTGTTTGCCGATAACCGTCTCGGCGCCCAGCTTGCCACCGACCATCTTCTGGCGCACGGGCACGAGGCGATCGCCTTCGTCGGCGGTCCGCCGGCGCTGCTCAGCAGCAAGGAACGGTTCGGGGCCTTCAAGGACAGTCTTGGACGTAGCGGCCTGAGGATGAATCCCGATCACGTCTTCTTCGGCGACTACGACGAACAGTCAGGCCTGCGCGCCATCCTGCAGTTCGCCGCCCTCGACAATCCGCCGACCGCCATCTTCGCCTCCGCCGACATGCTGGCGCTGGGGATTTTGCAAGGATGCCGCAGGCTCGGCATCACCGTGCCGGCCGATCTGTCGCTGGTCGGTTTCGACGACATCCGCAATGTCGATCTTCTCGATCCGCCGTTGACGGCCATCCACCAGTCCGCCGAGGAATTCGGGCGCCGGGCGGTCGGCCTGCTGATCGACCACATCAACGGCGCCGAGATTCCGGACGCAGCGCCGGTCGCGGTGAAGCTTGTCGTGCGCCACTCCGTGGCCGCGCCGCGCACAAGACAGTGGGAACCGGCTGGAAACGCCTCATCAGAAAACCGAACGCCGATAAGAGCGTAACCTTGAGAAAGACGGATCAACTCCGCGAAAGCCTGCCATCGACATCAACAATGGGAGCATGAAAATGACAATCTCGCATTTTGCACAAGACGCGGCGCAGATCGCGCTGGAGAAGTTCAACCGCGGTGAGATCGATCGCCGCTCTTTCCTCTTTGCGCTCAGCGGCCTCGGACTTGCGGCCGCGTTCAAGCCCGGCGCTGCCTTGGCCGACGCCTCCGAAATCGTCGTCTGCAACTGGGGCGGTGCCGCGGTGGATGCCTTCGCCAAGGCCTATGGCGACCCCTTCACCAAAAAGAGCGGCATGAAGGTGGTGATCGATGGGGCGGGGCCTGCGGTCGGCACCATCCGGGCCATGGTCGAGTCCGGCAAGGTCATCTGGGACGCCACCGACGGCGGCATGATCGACTCGCTGACGCTCGGCAAGGGCCATCTGGTCGAGAAGATCGACTACACGATCGTCGACAAGTCGCAGGTGCCGGAGAATTTCGCCGGCGAGTTCGGCGTCTCGAACTATGTCTATTCGAACGTGCTCGCCTATGACGCCGAGGCCACCAAGGGGGTCGCGCCGACCGGCTGGGCCGACTTCTTCGACACGGCGAAATTCCCGGGCAAGCGCACCATGTGCAAATGGATCCAGGGCCAGCTCGAATTCGTCCTCATGGCGGACGGCGTCGCTCCCGCCGACCTCTATCCGCTCGATGTCGACCGGGCGTTCAAGAAGCTCAAGCCGATGCTCGCCGACATCATCTTCTGGGAGGGCGGCGCGCAGACCCAGCAATTGTTCCGCGAAGGCGAAGTCGTGATGGGCAATATCTGGCACACCCGCGCCAACCTGCTCAACAAGGAGACGCCCGACAAGTTCAAGTGGATCTGGGAGCAGAACATCCTCTCGGCCAGCGCCTGGTCGGTTCCCAAGGGCAATCCAGCCGGCAAGAAAGTGTTCGAATTCATCAATTCGACGCTCGATCCGGCCGGCCAGCTTGTGCTGCTGCAACTGATGGGCAATGGGCCTTCCAACCCCAAGACCCTGGCTTTGATGACGCCGGCAGACGCATTGGTGAACCCGACGACAAAGGAGAACGCTGCCTCGCAGATCATGCTCAATCCCGCCTATTACGCGGAACATGAGACCGAGCTCCAGAACAAATATCTGGATTTCATCTCGAGCTGACGGAGACGAGCCGACACAGGGAAGGGCTGCCGCCAGCAAAGCGGCGGCGGCCCCGAATCCGATGCGAAATTTCAAGACAACAGCTCTGTTGCTGACGGTTCCCGCCAGCCTGGTGGCGATCGGGCTCTATGCGGCGCCGATCCTGCAGGTCCTGGCGTTGAGCCTGACCGAGCCGAAGCTCGGCTTCGCCAACTACCAGAGCCTGTTCGCCAACGCGGCGGTCGGCCGCGTCGTCATGACGACGCTCAAAGTGTCTGTGATGACGACGGTGCTGACCGTGCTGGCGAGCTACATCGTCGCCTTCGCCATCATCCATATGTCGGCCGGCTGGCGCCGCATCTCGCTCTTCCTGGTGCTGGTGCCGTTCTGGATATCGGTGCTGGTCAGGGCGTTTTCCTGGATCACCATCCTGCGCCGCCGCGGCGTCCTCAACAGCGCCTTGATGGAGGCCGGCGTCATCTCGACGCCGCTCGACCTTGTCTACAATCTGCTCGGCGTCACCATCGGCATGGTGCATTACATGATGCCGTTCGCCATCCTGCTGCTCTATGCCAACCTGTCCGACATCGACCGCCGCATCATGCAGGCGGCGCGCTCGCTGGGCGCGCGCCCAGCCACGATCTTCTGGCGCGTCTGGCTGCCGCTCAGCCTGCCCGGCATCGCGCTGGCGACTTTGTTCGTCTTCGTCTTCTCGCTCGGCTTCCTGGTCACGCCTGCTCTGCTCGGCGCCGGCAAAACCTTGATGATCGCCGAATACATCTCGGTGCAGATATCAAGCACCTCGCGCTGGGATCTGGCGACATCGCTGTCGACGATGCTGCTTCTCGTGGTTGGCATCATAGTCTTTGCCGCCATGCGCAGCCCGGCACTGCGCGCCGCTTTCGTTGCGAGGCCGCAGCAATGAGGCTCCGGCACATCATCGAGGTCGGCCTGCCGCGCTTTGTGGCCTGGTGCCTGCTCGGCTTCCTGTTCGTTCCGATCCTGGTGGTGATACCGGTCGCGCTCACCGACCGCGATTATTTGTCCCTGCCGCAGGATGGCATCTCGATGGAGCATTTCGCCGCACTGGCCGACTGGAGCAAGGGCTGGCTGCCCAGCATGCTGACCAGCGCCGGCATCGCACTCGCCTGCGCCGCGATCGCGACGGCGCTCGGCGTCGCCTTCGCCGTCGGCGCCTGGGCGGCGGGCGGCTGGTGGCCGTCCTTCATGCGCATACTCCTGTTGTCGCCAATGATCGTTCCGCCGATCATCTACGCTGTCGGCATGGTCAAGCTGTGGGCCCGCCTGTCGCTGCTCGACAGCTACACCGGCGTCGTCCTGGTGCATGTCGTGCTGGCCTTGCCGCTGACCGTGCTGGCGATCGGAGCGTCGCTGTCCAATCTCGACCAGAGGCTGGTGCAGGCGGCCAGAAGCCTCGGCGCCAGGCCGATGACGGTCTTCGGCAAGGTGATCTTGCCGAACATCGTTCCGGGCGTTGCCGCCGGCGCGCTGCTGGCCTTCGTCGCCTCCTGGGACGAGATCACGGTGACGCTTTTCATCACCGGACGCGCCGTCGTCACGCTGCCGCGCCGCATCTGGACAAGCATCCAGGATGCGGTCGATCCGGCGCTGGCGGCAATCGCCACCGTCCTGCTCGTCGTCACTGTTCTGGCGCTGGTAGCACGCGCGCTGATCGAACGCCGGCAACGGCAACAGAAACTCTAATGCATGTCGCCCAAAAGTGCGCAGCGGTTTTGGGATGACGACATGCATCAAAATAAAGACTTCAACACCCCGAGTGTCGGGACCAATCGAAAGGAAAGGAAAATCCATGAGCACCGCGATGAGCGACAACGAGTACAGGGAGAACAAGTTCTTCAGCATCTTCGGCTCCGTTCCGGAACCGGGCTTCGACACGGCTGAGGAACAGATCCCGGTATGGGGCCGCCATTGGGGCTGCTCGAACGATGTCGGCCGTCTGCGCGCCGTCCTGATGCACCGGCCCGACGACGAATTGTCCGTCGTCGAGAACAAGCCGATGCCTGAGGTCGGCGGTTTCGGCGATCCGGAAAAAGGCTGGTACTGGATGGGCCGGACGATGCCCGACCTGCCCGCCATGCAGCGCGCCCATGATGAATTCACCAACCTGCTGCGGTCGGAAGGCGTCGACGTCATTCTCGTCGACAGGGCCGCTCCCGGGGCGATGAAGCAGATTTACACGCGCGACAGCGTCATCGGCATACCGGGCGGCGCCATCGTTACCCGTCTGGCGCGGCGGGTGCGCCGTGGCGAGGAACTGCCGGTGACCCGGGCGCTGGCCAAGGCCGGATGCCCGATCCTCGGCACCATCCACGGCTCGGCCGTCTTCGAAGGCGGCGGCTTTGCCTTCATCGATGCCAAGACCGCCGTCTGCACGGTCTCGATCGCCTGCAACCCGGAAGGGGTGCGGCAGGTCGAAAGCATTCTCGCCGGCCTTGGCGTGACGCTGATCAAGGTACCGATGCCGGGATACCGTATTCACATCGACGGCGCTTTCATTATGGTCGACGTCGAGACGGCGATCGTCAATGTCAATGAACTGCCCTACCCGTTCATCGAATATCTGGAGAAGCGCGGCATCAAGATGATCGAACTGCCTCCCGAAGACAGCGCCATGTCGCTCAACTGTCTGGCCGTCGCGCCCGGACGCGTGATCATGCATGGCAGCCGCTCGAAGCGCCTGGCCGACAGGCTCGATGCCGCGGGGATCACCGTGCTGACCTGCAATTACGAGACGGTCGAGCTTGGCGGCGGCGGCCTGCATTGCTCGACGGCGCCGCTGATCAGGGACCCGATCTGACATGGTCCTGACCTGACATGGCCCGAAACTGATATGGCATTGCTGGTTATCGACGATCTGGCGAAGACCTATGATAAGGTCACTGCCTTGACCGGGATCAACCTCTCGGTCGAGGCGGGAGAGTTCGTCACCTTGCTCGGACCCTCGGGGTCCGGCAAGACCACCTTGCTGATGTCGCTGGCCGGCTTCACCACGCCGAGCAAGGGCACGATCCGCCTCGACGGCAAGGACATCACCCATGTCGATCCGGAGGACCGCAATTTCGGCTTCGTCTTCCAGGGTTATGCGCTGTTCCCGCATCTGAGCGTCGCCAACAACATCGCCTTCTCGCTGCGCGTCCGCAAATGGGAGAAGGCGAGGATCGCCGCGCGGGTAGCCGAGATGCTGTCGCTCGTAGGCCTCGGCAATCTGGCCGAGCGCAAGCCGCGCGAATTGTCCGGCGGCCAGCAGCAGCGCGTCGCCATCGCCCGGGCGCTCGCCTTCGGGCCGCGCATCCTGCTTCTCGACGAGCCGCTTTCGGCCCTCGACCGCATGCTGCGCGAAACGATGCAGAAGGAGCTGAGGCGGCTGCATCGCGAAACCGGGGTGACATTCGTCTACGTCACTCATGACCAGGAGGAGGCGATTGCGATGTCCGACCGCATCGCGGTGTTCAACCACGGCCGGATCATCGAAATCGGACCACCGCGCGGCCTCTACAAGAAACCGTCGACGCGCTTCGTCGCCGGCTTTCTCGGCGAGAACAATTTCCTGTCCGGCCAGCGTGCCGACGATGACGAGACGATGGTCGAAGCGTTCGGCACGCGCTTTGGCTCTACCTGCGTCAAGGGCCGCCGCGAGCGGCCCGGCGACAGCTTGACCGTGTGGGTGCGCCCCGAGGACATCCGCATCGGGCAGGCGACGGGCGACGAAATCGGCTTTCGCGCGACGGTCGTCGAGAACTCCTTTGTCGGCGCGCTCGAGCGCATCCTGCTCAGGACCGCGACCGGCGAAGAGATGGTTGCGACGCTGCGTTCGGAAGTAGCCGTCGCGGCCGTGCCCGGACAGGTCGTCGACTGCCGGATAGATCCCTCCGCCATCGGCGTTCTGCCCAACGAAGAGAGCCACCCATGATCAAGGCGACACCTTTCGATTTCCCCTATGATGGCAGGCTGGTGCCTGGAAACACCGCGCTCATCGTCATCGACCTGCAGGAGGACTTCCTGTCGACGACAGGCTATTTCGCCAGGCAGGGCTACGATCCAAGCCCGCTGCGGGCCATCCTGCCGACGGTGAACCGCCTGATCGCGGCGGCGCGCGCGGCCGGCCTCAGGATCATCCACACCAGGCAAGGCTACCGGGGCGATATGGCCGACATGACGCCCTACGAGAAATGGCGTCGCAAGCGGGCCGGCCTCGAGGGAACCGACATCCTGCTGCGTTCGAGCCCCGGCTTCCAGATCGTTCCGGAGATCGACGTCGCGCCACAGGACATCATCGTCGACAAGACCTGCAACGGCGCCTTCACCTACACGGATTTCGAGCATGTGCTGCGCGCCCAAGGCATCACGCATCTCCTGTTCTCGGGATGCACGACGGATGTCTGCGTGCACACGACCTTGCGCGAAGCCTGCGACCGAAATTTCCAGTGCCTGACGATCTCCGACGCCTGCGCCAGCGGCGACCAGAGGGCGCATGAGGCCGCGCTCCACATGGTAACGGTCGAGAACGGCATCTTCGGCGCGCTGACCGACTCAGGCGCCGTCATCGCGGCGATGTCGCAACTCTCCGGCGAGGCGCACTGAAATGCCACCTCATGAGACTGCCGACACGCCGGCCGCAACCACGACCAGCCGGCTTTACATCTCCCTGATGCGATTGACGGACAAGGGCCTGGCCGAGCTGGCCGGCAGCCCGGAGCGCCGGAAAATCAGCGAGGAGCGGGTTGCAGCACTCGGCGGCAGATCCATCGCCTTCTATGCCACGCTCGGCACCTATGACTTCGTCCAGGTTTTCGAAATGCCTGATAACGAGGCCATGATGCAATATGTGCTCACGGCCCGGCGCGATGGCTTCGTCGAGCCTCTCATCCTGCCGGCATTCGACCCGCAAATCTTCGGCGCTATTGTCGAACGGGTCTTGAAATAGCGAACGCTCTCAGCCGGCGCGCACTTCCCCTGTCACGTGAGACGCAAACGCCCCCGGCTGAGGGACATCGGCCTCGCGGCACGTCAGCGAATTGCGCAGCAGCGCGATCGTTTCGCGGCCCGCCGCCGCGATCTCGCGCGGCCTGTCGACACCGACGATCATGAACTCCTGGATTCCCAGGGCCGCATAAGGAAGCAGCGACAGCGCAATCTGCGCCGGCGGTCCGGCAATGTCGACCGCCTTCTGGCAACTGGCGTTGTCCTCCGAACGGATCCGGACGGGAAGCGCGAAACGCAGCTTGCCGGCCCGGCCGTGTTCGGCGGCGGCACTGCGCACCCGCTCCATCAGCTGCCGGATCTCGCCGCGCGAACCCGGCGCCAGTTCGAAGACATCGGCATGCCGCCCGGCGACCCTGAGCGCCGTTCCGGACTGTCCGCCCATGCGGATGGTCATGCCGGCGCCCTGCGGCCCCTTGCGCGGCACATAGCCACCCCTGACGCTGTAGAAGGCGCCTTCATGATCGAACGGCCTGTCGTTCGACCACAAACGCTTCAGCAGCACCAGATATTCGTCGATCCGCTGCCAGACGAGCGTGTGGCCGACCGGACGTGCCTCGGCATCGTCGTCGCTCAGCGGCTCGCTGAGCATCCTGAGCGACAGCCGGCCGCCGCTTTTTGCGTCGAGCGCCGCCAATTGCCGTGCCGCCACCGTCGGCTCGATCACACCGGCCCAATGCGTGAGAACCACCTCGAGTGAGGACGTGCGGTCCAGCGCCCGGGCGGCAATATCCATATTGGTCAGCAGCCCGGCCGGATCGTCGACGACGATCTTCTGGAAGCCGATGTCCTCGATCAGCGACAGCTTTGTCGCGGTTTCCGCGAAATCGTAGAAAAACGGCACCGTTGAGTCGGCAGGGTGAGTTTTACCGGGAACATGCGTGAACTCGATCGGCATTGCCATCTCCTCCATCACGTTGGGGGTCAAGGGGACGCGCGCGAAAGCGCACCGGCACTCGGTTCATTCAACTCCGATATTGCGAAACGGCAGATCGCTACCCCTGTAAGTCAGAGCCGATGGCTCCGGGCTCCATGATCAGGGGATAAGACCCAGAACGACTGCCCCGGTGAACACGAACGCAAGGGCAAAGACGAGATAGGCAAAGGCACCCGCATAGGCCGGCCGCCAAGTCTGCTCAGAACCGAGCCTCTGGCCTTTGCGGGCAGTTCGGGTGTTCTGGAAATAGGACATATCGACCTCCGTCTCGGCGGTTAATCTATTAAATCAGTAGACTTTGTCTAGTGCTATTTTCCAGCGATCCTTGGAATGTTTTTCTCCAACCGGATGACAATTTGGTTTGTTTGCTACTGAGCGCGGCACTTTCCGAGGCCGATCGGCCCGATGCAAAACGCCAGGCTCGTGGGCCGAGGGACAGGGATGGGCGGAGCGGCCGCCTATTTGGCGGGCGGCCTGTAAGCTTCCAGACCGAACAGCATCAGCACGAGCGACACCAGGAAGAACCCAACCGCCACGCCAAGCGCGATCTGGGCGTAGAGTTTATAAACGTCGCCCATGATGGTGCCGAACACCCGTCGCGCTGAGGCATCGGCTGGGCGCGATTTTTCATCGAGGTAGAGCCAGACTTCGGTGTGCTTGGGATTCTTGCTGGCTGCGGTCGTGGCTTTCCACATCAGCGCCAAAACCATGGTCAGCGTGAGGAACGCGCCGGAGCGGAAGGCGGACACCGGGTTGAAGGAGAAGCCGACCATGACACAGCCGATGGCAAGCGATCCGAACATTACGGCGCGCCCGATGCACCCCACAGCAACCCGCCTGATCTCATCCATCGGCCGCCTCGGCAACAACTGGCCGACAATGCGGGAGCGCTTCGACCGGATCAAATCACTTTAAGGCGAATGCGCTGCCTGGACGGGTGTACTTTCGGGATTCGGTATGGACGTACGGGCGTGCAGCTCCCCGGCGCATGGTTGCGAACGCCATAGCCTGAAATTCGGCCATCGACGCGGCCCGCCGGCGCGCTCTATGCTGCAGGGCAAGCAGGATCGAACCTTTCCGGCATCGACAGAGCGCTGTCTCGGCAAGCCGGGACATCGGCAGAGGAAGGCAATCGGCCATGCCGAAGGGGACGGGAATGAAGCCGGCGACCGGCGCGACACCGCTGATAGCGATTGCGGCTGCGGCCGTCGACACCGAAACAACCGGGCCCGACGCCACCAAGGCACGGGTGATCCAGATTGGTGCGATCGGCATCGCGCATGGCAAGGTCGTCCGGCAACCTCGGCTCGATCTCCTCATCGATCCCGGCGAAGCGATCCCGTCCGAGGTCTCGCTCGTCCACGGCATCACGGATGCCGATGTTGACGGGGCCGGGACCTTCCTGGACGCATGGGCGCAATTCCAGGAGTTCGTCGGGGACCGTATCCTCGTCGGCCACTCGATCGGCTTCGACCTGGCGGTATGGGAGCGCGAATGCCGACGCGCCCGTTTGCCCTGGAAAAAGCCTCGGGCGCTGTGCGTCCGGCTTCTTGCAACCATAGCAAATCCCAATCTGGTAGACCATTCGCTGGAACCGATCGCCGCCTGGCTTCGCCTGGAGATAGCCGGCCGCCATTCGGCTCTGGGCGATGCGATCGCGGCGGGAGACATCTTTGCCGCGCTGATTCCGGAGTTGCGCAAGCGCAACATCCGAACACTCGGAGAGGCAGAGGTCGCCTGCCTTGCCCTTTCGGACGCTCTCGAAGCCGGCCATCGCGCCGGCTGGGCCGAGCCGGTATCACGACCCCAGGCTCCCGCGTTTCAGCCGGTTGATCCATACGCCTATCGTCATAGCGTCGGCAGCCTCATGAGTGGCCCGCCAGTCGTGGTGAAGTCGACCAAACCGACAAGGCAGGTCATCGACCTCATGGTGAAGCGCAAGATCAGCTCGGTCCTCGTGTCCGACCGAGGAACGCCAGATCAACCGATTGAGGACTATGGCATCGTTACCGAGCGTGACCTGCTGCGCCGCATATCGTCCGACGCCGAGCGCGCTTTTGACATGCCGGTCGCAAGCATCGCAACGCGACCGCTGATAAGCATCCGCGCCGCCGCCTTCGCTTATCGGGCGATCGGCCGCATGGATCGGCTGAAAATCCGCCACCTCGCCGTCCGCGACGACGGGGGCATGCTGGTCGGCGTGCTTTCGGCGCGTGACCTGCTGAGGCTCCGCGCTGCCGCTGCCATCGATCTCGACGACACGATCGAACATGCCAAGGACGCCGCCGAACTGGCGGCCACCTGGTCGATGCTGCCGGGCGTAGTGCGTTCGCTGATCGGCGAGGCGATCGACCCGCGCGTGGTGGCGGAAATCATCAGCGACGAACTTTGCTCCCTTACCCGCCGCGCCGCCGTGCTTGCGGAACAACAGATACAAATCGAAGGCCATGGCCCGCCGCCCTGCGCCTATGCCATGCTCGTGCTCGGCTCTGGCGGCCGTGGCGAAAGCCTGATGGCCCCGGACCAGGACAACGCAATCGTCTTCGCAGATGGCGAGCCGGATGGGCTCGAAGACAGCTGGTTCAAAATTCTCGGCGCCAAGCTCGCCGACATGCTCGACATATCAGGCGTACCGTATTGCAAAGGCGGGGTAATGGCCGCGAACGCCGCGTTCCGCGGAAGCCTCGACACCTGGAAGGCGCGCGTCGAAGATTGGGTTCGCCGCCTACGGCCGGAGGACCTGCTCAACGTCGATATCGTCTACGATCTCCGGCCGGTTCACGGCGACACAACGCTGGCCGCGCAGTTCATCGAATATGCGTATGAGCGTGGCCACGCCGAGCCGGTGTTCGCAAAGCTTCTCGGCGAGCAGATGACAACCGGCAATCCCTTCACTGTTTTTGGCGGCTTTCAGCTTGAAGATGGCCGGCTGAACATCAAAAAGCATGGCCTTTTTCCGATCGTCGCGACCGCGCGCACGCTTGCAATTCGCCACGGTATCCGCGAGCGGAGCACACGTGCCCGGCTCGAGAAATTGATCGCGTTGGATATTGGCGGCGAGCGCGACATGAAGGCGATGCTGGCTGGCCATGCCATGCTGATCGGCTTGCTGCTCGCTCAGCAGACGCATGACATCTATGCCGGTATACCTGTATCCAACCGCATCGATGTCAATGCCCTGACGCGCGAGCAGCAAATAGAGCTCAAGAGCCTCATCAAACGCCTTCTGTCGGCATCCGACCTGGTGCGGGACCTGATGTTCGCATAACCGGCGACGCTTGCACGGTGCAAGGCCGAAGGGGAAGCCTTGGATATCGGCGCGCAGGGACAAAACTCAGATGCGCGCGGCACCAAGCAGTTCGTCGACGAGGGCGCTGCGGTCAGCCTGCTCAAGGAAATCCTCATTCGCGCGCAGCAGATTCATTCTCAGGAAGTTGAAAATATAGTCGTAGTCGTTGGTCAGGAGATTGGGGTGGATCGGGACCATCTCGAAAACCGTTCGCGCCAGCGGCTCGGGGATTTCACGCACCGGCCGCGGCGGACCGATCTGCGTGGCGGCGAGGCGCTGACGTGTGAGCTCGGCGGCGTCCTCCCAGAAAGTGGGGGGCGAGCCCTCCGGAACGGCATATTTGGAGAAGCTTGCCAAGGCCACTTTTTCCAGCGCCGCCGGCAGGCCCCGCTGGCGCAAGCCGGCAGGTTCGCGCAGCGCACCCTCCACCATTTCCGCCACCATGGCATAGCACGCAGGGTAGGCGCGCCAGCGTGAATGGTTGAGCGCCGACTGGAACTCCTTCTCGCTGAACAGCTTCTGCCAGTAGACCCCTGCCCTGACGCGGCAGAACTCGACGATGCTTTTCTGCGCCAGGAAGGCGGCACGGGAATCCATGAAGTCAGCTAGTTCGCCGACGCTGCCGATCGGCTGCGGCTTGCGCAGGAACTCGGGCAACAAATTGTTCAGCAGCCCCATGGCGCTCTCCCTTCGGTTTTGTTTCCAACCGATGCTAACCGTTTAGCCTTCGCCTCGCCGCACCGCCAGCCCTCGTACCGATTCAAGTCCTCTCACCGATTCTCCAGTCCTCTCACCGATTCTAAAGTCGTATGAACAGCAGCGACAAGAAGTGTTACTCCTATAAAGTTACGGTCGGCTGATTCTATACCTGGCCGCAACATATGCCGGAGGGCTTCCGCACTAGCGGAAGAGGCAAGCTTTCAACGGCGCCTTGCGCTCAAGACGGTTCGCAAGCTGCCAACCAAGGGAGGGTTCAACGCTATGGCGACACCAGACCGCGTAAGTTATTGGAACAAGACCAAGAGCCTCATGTTCGTCATGCTGGGCCTGTGGGTGTTCTTCGGTTACGTCATCCACATGTTCGTGGAGCAACTCAACAACATCGTCATTTTTGGCTTTCCGCTCGGCTTCTACATGGCCGCTCAGGGCTCGCTCATCGCCTTCGTCGTCATGCTGTTCTGGTTCGCACGGCGGCAGAACGCGATCGACGAAGAGCATCATGTCAATGAAGATTGATCGGGGGGAACGTCAATGGCTAACACGACATCTACCACCGCAAGCGGAGGCGACTTCACCTCCAATCTCGGCCGCATCTACGGCCTCTACACCGGCGGCTTCATAGCCTTCATCATCCTGATGGCAATCTTGAGCGCCATGGGTGTCGAAAACGTTGTAATCGGCTACCTGTTCATGGGCTTTACCATCGTCATCTATGCGGTAATCGGCGTCCTGAGCCGCACCATGCACGTCGGCGAATATTACGTCGCCGGGCGTCGCGTACCGGCGCTCTACAACGGCATGGCGACCGGCGCCGATTGGATGTCAGCGGCCTCCTTCATAGGTATGGCCGGTTCGCTTTACCTGCTCGGCTATGACGGCCTCGGCTTCGTGCTCGGCTGGACCGGCGGTTACGTGCTCGTGGCCATCCTCGTTGCGCCCTATCTGCGCAAGTTCGGCGCCTACACCGTTCCCGACTTCCTGTCGGCGCGCTATGGCGGCAATCTTGCCCGTCTGATCGGCGTGGTCGTTTTGTTCTCCTGCTCGTTTACCTATGTGGTCGCGCAGATTTTCGGCACCGGGCTGATCTCGGCCCGCTTCCTTGGCATCGACTTCAACGTCGCGGTTTATGTCGGCCTCGCCGGCATCCTGGTGTGCTCAATGCTGGGCGGCATGCGCGCCGTCACCTGGACGCAGGTTGCCCAATACATCGTGCTGATCATCGCCTACCTGATCCCCGCCATTTGGATGTCCACGGTGAAGACGGGCATTCCTATCCCGCAATTGATGCAGGGCCAGGCGCTGGCAAACATCACCGCGCTTGAGACGGCGCAGGGCATCACGGTGCATCACATCACGCCATTCGTGCATGGCGGCTATGATGCCAAGAACTACTTCCTGCTGATCCTCTGCCTGATGGTCGGAACGGCGTCACTGCCGCACGTCCTGATGCGATATTTCACCACCCCGTCGGTGCGTGAGGCGCGGGTCTCGGTCGCCTGGTCGCTGCTGTTCATCTTCATCCTCTACTTCACGGCGCCCGCCTATGCGGCGTTCGCCAAGTGGACGATGCTCGACCTGGTAGCGTCGGGCCTGACGCCTGAAAACATCGGCGAGAAAGCCGGATGGATGATGCGCTGGGCGGCTGCCGACAATACGCTCGTGCAGATCTGCGGCAAGGCGGCGACAGACACCGCGGCGATCGTCGCTGCCTGCGCCGAAAAGGGCGTGACGGCACTTTCGTTTGCCGACATCAACCTCAACGCCGACATGATCGTGCTGGCCACGCCGGAAATGGCCGGCATGCCTTACGTCATCTCGGGCCTCGTCGCCGCCGGCGGCCTTGCCGCCGCGCTATCGACGGCGGACGGCCTGCTGCTGGCAATCGCCAACGCGCTCAGCCACGACATCTACTACAAGATGATCGACCAGAATGCGCCTACGTCGCGGCGTCTGATCGTGTCCCGCATCTTGCTGGTTATGGTCGCGGTGCTGGCCGCCTACGTCGCAGCGACCAAGCCGTCCGACATCCTGTCGATGGTGTCGTGGGCGTTCTCGCTTGCCGCCGGTGGGCTCTTCCCGGCCCTGGTGCTCGGCGTCTGGTGGAAGCGAGCCAACTCGGCTGGCGCGGTCGCCGGCATGATCGCGGGCTTCGGCATCACCATCTTCTACCTCGTCATGACGCAGTATGGCGCCGACTTCGACAAGGCGACGCCCAATATGGAACTGTGGTGGGGCGTCAAGAACATTTCGTCGGCGGCCTTTGGTCTGCCGGTCGGCTTCGCCGTGATGATCATCGTCAGCCTTCTCACCAAGGCGCCGTCCCGGGATATGCAGGATTTCATCGAGGAAATCCGTGTACCTCGCGGCAAGCAGATGATGGAAGAAAAGACTGCCTGATCTGGCATAGCGATCGGCGCTCGAGGCGGGGTCCGGCGACGGACCCCGCTTTCATTTCGGGGGCGCCGCTGGCATAACGCGGCGCGCTCCTTGGAAAATCCCCATGAACGACTTCTGGTCTTACTGGTATTTTCACATACCGAATTTCATCCTTGCCGCGGTGATGTACACGCTGATGGGGCGTCTCCTGCTCGGCCTCTTCGTGCCCGAAAGCTGGGACAATTACATCTGGCGCTTCTTCAAGACCGTCACGGACCCGTTCCTGCGGATCGTGCGGACCGTCACGCCGTCGATCCTGACCCTGCCGGTGGTGATCGTCTTCAGCGTGCTCTGGCTTATGACCTTGCGCATCGGCTATCTCGTCTTGCTGATCAATTTCGGCATTGCGCCGATGGCTTCACAGGGGGGGTGAGGCAATGGACAGAAACGCTCTTGTGCCTGTCATGGCGGTCGCCATCGTCAACGGTATCTTTTCGCCTTGGGTGCTGATGGTGTTCCTCTTCTATCCGGTCTGGTATCCGGCTTGGGCGCCTCCCTTAAGCCAGATCGTTTACATGGCAAGTGCGCTGATCCTGTCGACGATGACCATCATGCTCGCCGGCGTGCCGGCCGCGCTCTATGAGCGCTGGTCGGCGCAGCCCAGAAGCGTCGTCGTCTCGTCTATCTGGCTTGCCGGCACGGTTTTGTTGACGCTGCCGGCGCTGCCGAATGTGATGCGGGCGCTAAGCGGCGGCTGAGAATTCCCTTCGGCTCGGGCTGGATCGACTTTGCAGCGCCGCCACTCGCGCATATCAACCTGCGATGGATTCGAACCGACTGGAGCGGACGGCTTCCCCCTCGCTATTTGAAGGGGAAGCGGCATTCCGGCCACGGCCATATTGCCGCGGTGTACAGTTCATGACCCTCTTGAAGGCCGTGCTGAAGGCGCTTTCGGATTCGTAGCCGAGCGACAGTGCAATAATGGAAATTGGCTCGCTGGAGTTCGCCAGCCTGTCCCCCGCCAGCAGCATTCGCCAGTTCGTCAGATACTCCATCGGTGACGTCCCAACCATCTCTTTGAATTTCAGCGCAAAGGTCGATCGCGACATGCCGGCACGCTGCGCCAGCTCCTGCAATGTCCAGCGATGCGCCGGATCGTCGTGGATGGCGTTGATCGCAGCAGCCATCTGTCTGTCCGCCAGGGCGAAGAACCATCCAACGCCACCTCCCAGCCCTTCCGCCAGGTGCAGGCGTAGGGCGTGAACCAACATCATGTGGGCGAGGTGTTGCGCGACCAGAAAACCGCCCGGCTGCGGCTCGTGCAGTTCTTGCATCATCCGCTCCACCGACCAGCGCAGCGCCGCCTGATCGGTTTCTTTCCGGATATGGACTATGGGCGGCAGCATCCCCAACAGGATGCCGGCATGATTGCCGCTGACGGCGAAGCGGCTACCGACAAGAAAGAAATCACCGCCGCCATTATACGTCACGACGCCGCCGGCGCGCGCGGGGGGAAAAATCGTGCCCGCTTCGACAGGGGTCAAAGTCATGTCGCTTGCGAGGCGGAAAGGCCGCCCGCTCGGCAGCACGAAGCAGTCCTCCTTCTCCAGGCGCACCGCGTCGGCAACGCCTTCTACGGAAAGCCAGCACCCGCCGGAAACCACAGCGTAGCATTTGATGCGTTCGTGCTGGTCGGAGAACTGGATCGACCAGTTTCCACCCGCGTCGAAGCCAGCGGACACATAACTGCGTGGCTTCAGCAGCGACAGCACATCTGAGAGCGGATCCATGGGCGTTCCGGACGATTGCGAAGATAATACGGACTTTACAGCATAGACCGGATTTTCTCAATTGGTTATTTAATAACAACGTCTCCGCCAATGTGGCAACCGGCGAAGTAATAATCAGAATTTCTGAAACATTTAGATGTTATCGCCGTGGATAACGGAGAAAAGTTATATGGATAACGCGGATAAAGTCGCCATCATCACTGGATGATACCAGATGATTGCGCCAGATAAGGGAACAAGAGTCATGACAGCGTTCACGATCAATGGGCGGGCGGTGGATCTCGCCGCCGAGCCAGATACGCCGCTCTTGTGGGTGATACGGGAGCATCTGAAGCTCACCGGCACCAAATTCGGCTGCGGCATCGCGCAATGTGGCGCCTGCACCGTTCACGTCGACGGCGAGCCGACGCGCTCCTGCGTGACCATGCTTCAGGACGTGGCCGGAATGGAGGTGACGACGATCGAAGGCCTGTCGCCGGATGCCAGCCATCCGCTGCAGCAGGCCTGGATTACCGAGCAGGTGCCGCAATGCGGCTATTGCCAGTCCGGGCAGATCATGCAGGCGGCGGCGCTCCTCAAGAGCAACCCCAACCCCACCCGCGAGCAGATCGTCGAACACATGGACGGCAACATCTGCCGCTGCGGGACCTATGTGCGAATCATCAGCGCCATTCAGCGCGCCGCACGGGAGGCCTGAGCCATGACCGAGACATTGCAGCTTCATACCAGAGCGCTCTCGCGGCGCAGCTTCCTCATCACCGTCGGCGTCACCGGCATCGCGGTTGCGTTCGGCGGCCTTCTCCAGGATGCCTCGGGCGCCAGCATTGCGCCGATGGTCGAGGGCAGCTACCGGCCAAACGCCTGGCTGACCATCGCCGCCGACGGCACCGTTACCATCATGTCACCTGCGTCCGAGATGGGTCAGGGCATCATGACAACGCTGCCGCTGCTCATCGCCGAGGACATGGACGCCGATTGGCACAAGGTCCGCGTCGTCCAGGCTCCGTCCGACGCGGAAAAATACGGCAACCCTGGCTTTTACGGCGTACAGCTCACTGGCGGCAGCGAATCCACGCGGGGCTATTACAATATGTTGCGCCTGGTCGGCGCCCAGACCCGCAAGATCATCCTGGCGAGTGCTGCCGCCATGCTCAAGGCTCCGGTGAGCGAACTCACCACCGAGCCAAACCGGGTCGTGCACGCGCGGTCGGGCCGCTCGCTCGACTACGGCGAGGTCGCCGCGGCCGGCACGCTTCCGGATCGGCTGCCGCAGGCGACCGATGCCGATCTGAAGCCGAGCGATCAGTGGCGCTATATCGGAAAGCTGACGATACCGCGTGTCGACATATCCTCGAAGGTCGACGGCACCGCGATCTTCGGCATCGACGTGCAGCTTCCGGACATGCTCTACGGAGCGGTGCTGCGGGCGCCCGTCCAGGGTGAGCAGCCAGAAACCATCAACGATGCCGAAGCCAGGACCGTGCCGGGCATCACGCACATCGTTCCGCTGCCCTACGGCGTCGGCATCATCGGCGAAACGGTCGAGGCGACGAGGCAGGCCAAGGATCTGCTCGACGTTACATGGACCACGTCATCGCGGATCCGCAACTATAACAGCGACCGTCTGTTGGAAGCGTATCGCAGCGTTGGCCGCGACCTCGCCCAAACCGGCGTCAGCGCTGCCACGGAAGCTGACGCACAGGCCGCGATCTCAAAGGCCGCAACGGTCATCGAGGTCGATTACATGAGCGACCATGTTCACCATGCAACCATGGAGCCGATGAACGCCACGGCGCTCGTGATGGGCGATACGGTTGAAGTCTGGGCGCCGACGCAAGGCCCAACAGGCACCCAGGGCTTTGCCGCGGAGGTGGCCGGCACCACCCCTGACAAGGTCAAGGTGAACACCACCCTGCTCGGCGGCGGCTTTGGTCGCAAAGCCGAGGCCGACTTCATCATCGATGCAGTGTCGCTCGCCAAGGCGGTGCAAGGCCGCCCGGTCAAGGTCATCTGGAGCCGCGAAGACGACGTCCAGCATGGCAAGTACCGACCGCTCGAGGCGCAACATGTGCAGGTCGGGCTCGATGCCGACGGCAACATCGTCGGGTGGCGGCACCGTATCGTGGCGGATTCGATTTTCGCCCGCACGATGCCGCAGCTGTTCGAGAGCGAAGGGGGCCACGACAGTGTGGTGACCGAGGGTGCGCATTTCAACTATGCCGTCCCTGCGCATCAGATCGAGTATATCCGCCAGGATAACGGCTTGGACATAGGCTTCTGGTTCGCGGTCGGGGTTGGCTATACCAGGTTCGGCATCGAATGTGTCGTCGACGAAATCGCCACCGCCAAGGGGGTCGATCCTGTGGCGCTTCGGCTGGAGCTCCTGAAGGACCAGCCGCGGGCGCGCAAGGTCGTCGAGACCGTCGCCCAGATGGCGGAATGGGACCGCCAACGCAACGGGCGGGCGCTGGGCGTCGCCTATTCCGATGCCTTTGGCTCCCATTGCGCTGAGATCGCCGAGGTCTCGCTTGACCGGGAAACCGGCGAGATCCGCGTGCACACCGTGTGGTGCGCTGTCGACCCGGGGATAGCGGTACAGCCGCGCAACATCGAAGCGCTTATGATTACCGGGATCACAGGCGGTGCCAGCCATGCGTTGTTCGAGCAGATCAACATCGTCAATGGCGAGGTGCAGGAATCGAACTTCGACACCTATCGGGTGATACGCATGTCCGAGGCGCCCGATATCAAGGTCACCGTGATTCCAACGCCCGAGAATCCGATCGGGGGCATCGGTCAGGTCGGCCTGCCGCCGATCGGTCCCGCGATTGCCAACGCGGTGGCGCGGCTCACCGGCGGCGTGCGGCTGCGGCACTATCCGTTCCTGCCGGCGCGTGTGCTGGAGGCGCTCAACGCCTGAATTTGGAGGTGCTGCTCCTCCTCGCTCTCGTCCTGGTGACTCAGGCGACCGCCATCGGCTGGGGAACGCGAGATCTGCTTACGCCCGGTCGTCGGCAAGGCACAGCTTGGCCAGCCGATCCATAAGGAATAGCATTGCTGCTCGAGCGGAGGCCGCGACCTCACAACAAGTAGCGCAGGGAGAAACCCATGGGCACAAGGCTGGCTGGCAAGATCGCCATCGTCTCAGGCGGCGCATCGGGAATGGGCGGTGCGGCCTCGGAGCTTTTCGCGGCGGAAGGCGCCAAGGTGGCGATCATCGACCGCAACGGCGAGGCGGCCGCCGCCACCGCTGCAGGAATCAGGGAACGCGGCCATGTCGCCGAGCACTGGGTGGCCGACGTATCGGACGAGGCGCAGGTCGAGGCCGCAGTTAAGGGCGTGACGGAAAAATTCGGCCCGGTCACCACGCTGTTCAATCATGCCGGCACCATTGTCATCAAACCCTTCTTGGAGACCACGCTGCAGGAGTGGGACTGGCTGCATGCCGTCAACGTGCGCTCGATGTTCCTGATGACGCGCGCCGTGCTGCCCGGCATGATCGCCGCCGGCGGTGGTTCCATCGTCTGCACCTCGTCGATCTCGGCGGTGGCGGCGACGCCGATGGAGGTGCTTTACGACACCACCAAGGGCGCCTGCCACATGTTCGCGCGCGCCATCGCGGTCGAGTTCCGCGACCGCAACATCCGCTGCAATGCGGTCTGCCCCGGCTTCATCAGGACACCGCATGGCCTGCGCGAGGTGGCCGATCTCGGCAGGCTCGGTGTCGATGTCTCCGACGCGGCAATGGCCGCGCAGCAAGGGCGGATCGGCGAGCCGGAAGAGGTGGCGAAGGCAGCCCTGTTCCTGGCCAGCGACGAATCCAGCTTCGTCAACGGCGCCCATCTGTTCGTCGACAACGGCTTTACCGCGATGTGAAAGGCGGAGCGCCGTTACCGTTCTTCCCGGCGGAACGGCTTGAGCAGCGCCGAAGGCGCGACGGCATTGCGCGACATTACCGCCATGGCGACGATGGTGAAGATGAAGGGCAGCATCAGGAACGCCTCATAGGGAATGTGGCCGAGCCCGCTCGCCTGCATGCGCAACTGCAAGGCATCGACGAAGGCGAACAGCAGGGCGGCCCCTGCCGAACGCCAGGGATCCCAGCGGCCGAAGACAACCAGCGCGATCGCCACCCAGCCACGCCCGGAGACAAGGCCGAAGGTGAAGGCGTTGAACTGCACCATCGACAGGAAAGCCCCGGCCAGTCCCATCAGGGCACCGCCGAGAATCACCGCCTGGAAGCGCGTGGCGATGACGCTGATGCCGGCTGAATCGGCGGCGCGCGGATTTTCGCCGACCATGCGCACCGACAAGCCCCATGGTGTGCGGTAGAGCACGAAGGCGGCCAGGGGGACGGCTGCCATCGCCATGTAGACCAGCGAAAATTGGTTGAACACCGCCGGCCCAAGCACCGGGATGTCGGAGAGAACAGGGATCGGCAGCGTTTCGAAACTCTTGATGCTGGGCGGCACCGATTGCTGGCCGAAGATCAGCCGGTAGAGGAAATAGGCGAGGCCCGACGAGAACAGCGTCACGCCGATGCCGCAGACGTGCTGGCTGAGGCCGAGCGCCACCGTGAACAGCGCATGCAGGGCACCCATCAGCGCACCGGTCAGCACCGCCGCAAGCACGCCGAGCCACAGGCTGCCGCTGAGGCTGGTCGCAGTGAAGCCGGTCATCGCCGACAACAGCATGATGCCTTCGATGCCGAGATTGAGCACGCCGGCCCGCTCGGAGAACATCTCGCCCAGCGTTGCGAAAGCCAGCGGCGTGGCAATCCGGATGATGGCGGCGAGGAAGCCGACCTGAAAAATCTGTTCGAGCACCACGCTCATCGTGCGGCTCCGACGCGGCGGACGCGGTAAGCGGTGAACAGCAGCGCCACCAGCATGGCGAGCAGCGCGGTTCCCTGGATGACGTCGCTGAGGAAGGCCGGAACGCCGGTCGCCCGCGACATCGCCTCGGCGCCGGTCATGACGGCGGCGAGGAAGAGCGCCGCCGGCACCACGCCGAGCGGATTGAGCCTCGCCAGCATGGCAACGACGATGCCGGAATAGCCATAGCCCGGCGAGATGTCGCTCATCACCTGGAAATGCACGCCGCCGACCTCGCCGACGCCGGCGAGGCCGGCGAGCGCGCCGGACAGCAGCGCCGTCGAGATCAGCACCCGCTCGACATGAATGCCGCCATAGCGCGCGGCCTCGGGATTCTCGCCGATGACCCTGATCCTGAAGCCGAGCGTCGTGCGCGCAATCAGGAACCAGATGACCGGCGCGGCAAGGAAAGCCGCCACGACGCCGAGATGCAGCCGCGTGCCTTCAAGCAGCACCGGGAAGTTCGCTGAGTCCAAGATCGGCGGCGAGATCGGATAGCCGCTGAAACTGTCTTTCCACGGACCTTCGATCAGCGCCATCAGGGCGTAGAAGATGACCGAGTTGAGCAGCAGCGAGCTGACCACGTCGTCGACCTTGAATCTTACACGCAGTGTAGCGGGGATAAGGGCGACTGCCGCACCGGCGGCAGCGCCCGCCACCGTCATCAGAAGCATGGCGAGCGGCCCCGGCATCGGGATGGCGCCGACGGCGCAGCTCGCCACCGCACCGGCAAGCAACTGCCCTTCGGCGCCGATATTCCAGAATTTGGCGCGGAAAGCAACGGCGACGGCAAGCCCGGTGAAGATCATCGGTGTTGCGCGCACCAGCGTTTCGGTGATGGCGTAGCTGTCGCCGAGCGACGCCGAAAACATCACGCCATAGGCCTCGATCACGCCGGCGCCGGCCAGTGCAATGAGACCGCTGCACAGCACCAGCGTCGCCCCGATCGCCAGCAGCGGCAAAGCCAGATTGAACCAGGCAGGCGTGCTGGTGCGGGCTTCGAGACGGAACATCAACTATGGCCCTCCGCCCCGGTCATCATCAGGCCGAGCCGCGCGATGGTGGCATCGGCGCTGTCGAGCGTACCGACGATGCGTCCCTCATACATCACCGCAATACGGTCGCAGATCATGAGCAGCTCTTCGAGGTCCTCGCCGATGACGATGATGCCGCAGCCCTTGGCACGCATGTCGAGGAACTTCTCGTGGATGAAGCGCGCCGCACCGATATCGAGACCGCGCGTCGGCTGCGACACGATCAGCACCTTTGGGTTGAAGGCGAGCTCGCGCGCCAGCAGCGCTTTTTGCAGATTGCCGCCGGACAGCGCTCCGGCCCGCGTCATCGGCCCGGGGCAGCGTATGTCGTAGGCCTTGATCTGTGCCTCGGCGAAGGCGCGGATCGCGTCCGGCCTGAGCAGACCGTTGCGGCTGAACGCCCCCGTGCCGATGCGCGGCAGCACCATCGAATCGGCAAGCGGCAGGTTGGTGACCAGTCCCGTCGTCATCCGGTCTTCCGGGATGCGCCCGAGACCGAGCGCCTGCACCTCGCGCGGCGAGAACCGCGAGACCATTTTGCCGGCTATCGTCACCCGGCCGGCATCGGGCGCGCGAACGCCGGAGATCACCTCGGCCACCGCCCGCTGGCCATTGCCCGAGACACCGGCAATGCCGAGGATCTCGCCTGCACGCACAGAGAGCGACACGTCGCGCAGCGCCATGCCGGAATGGCGCGAGGTCGAGATGCCATCAAGGGTCAGCACCGCCTCACCCGGCGTCGATGGTCCCCTGGCCGGCGGGACGATCTCGTGGCCGCACATCAGCCGCGCCATTTCCGACGACGTCGTGCTGGCGGGGGCATCGACGCGCCCGGTCACGCGGCCATGCCGCAGCACCACGCAGCGATGGGTCAGCGCCCTGACCTCGTTGAGTTTGTGCGAGATGAAGATGATGCCGAGGCCCTGGGCCGCCATCGACCGCAGTGCCGAAAACAGCCCGTCGACCTCTGTCGGCGCAAGCACCGCCGTCGGCTCGTCGAGGATCAGCAGCCTTGCACCGCGAAACAGCGCCTTGACGATTTCGAGCCGCTGCTGCTCGCCGATCGACAGCGCCGTGACGGGAAGGTCCGGATCAAGCGTGAGCCCATGCTGCCGGCCGATCTCGTTTAGCCGCGCCAGCCCACCGGCGCGGTCGATCCGGCCTGACTTTCCGGGGATGCCGATCAGCAGATTTTCCAGCACCGAAAGCCGGGGTGCGAGATGGAAATGCTGGTGCACCATGCCGATGCCGACGGCAAGCGCATCGGCCGAGCTGTTGATCGTCACCGGCCGGCCCTGAACCAGGATCTCACCGGCGTCCGGCGCATAGGCGCCGAACAGCACGTTCATCAGCGTCGTCTTGCCGGCACCGTTTTCACCCAGCAACCCGAGAATCTCGCCCGGCGCAACGCTGAGATCGACGGCTTCATTCGCCATGACGGCGCCGAAGCTCTTGGAGATGCCGCGCATTTCGATGAGAGGGGCGGACGTCGGCACAGGTACTCCTGATCGGGATTGGCTCTACGATTCAGCTTTGACCGGGGATGCGCTGCGCCCCCCTCTGGCCGGCAGGCCAGAGGGGGGCGACAAGCGCCAGACCCCAAGAGACAGCACTCAATCCGAAACCGGCGTGTCCTCGTCGACGTCGACGCGGAAATTGCCGTCGAGGATTTCGGCCTTTTTCTTCTCGACCAGTTCCTTGACGTCGGCGGGCAGCGTCTTGTCGAACTTGTGATACGGCGCCAGAAAGGAGCCCCCCTTGGCCATGCGCGAGAAATCGCCGTAATCCTGCGCGGTGAAGACACCGGCCTTGACCAGCTTGATAGCGTGCTCGACCGTCGGGTACATGTCCCAAACCGGGCCGGTGATCACGGTGTCCGGGCCGAGGTTGGACTGGTCGGACATGTTGGAGATGGCGAGGATCTTCCTCTCGACCGCCGCTTCGATGACGCCGAAACGTTCGGCATAGATCACGTCGACGCCGGCGTCGATCTGGGCGATAGCGGCTTCCTTGGCCTTTGGCGGGTCGAAGAAAGAGCCGATGAAAGCGACCTTTCTCTTGATATCAGGATTGACCTCCCGGGCGCCGGCAAAGAAGGCATTGACCAACCGGTTCACTTCCGGAATGCCCATCGCCGCGACGGCGCCGATCGTGCCTGATTTCGACATCTTTCCGGCGATCAGCCCGGAGAGATAGGCCGGCTCGTGGATCCAGTTGTCGAAGACTGCGAAATTCGGCTCGGCCGGTCCGGCGCCGGAGCCGAACAGGAAGGCGACCTTCGGAAACTGCTTGGCGGTGCGGCGGGATTCGCGCTCGGCGGCGAAAGCATCGCCCATTACCAGCTCATAGCCGCCTTGCGCATATTCGCGCATGACGCGGCTGAAATCCGCCGTCTGCACCTTCTCCGACCATTTGTATTCGATGCCGAGTTCCTTCTCGGCCCTCTGCAGGGCGACATGGATCTGGTGGACCCATGGCTCCTCGGTCGGCGTGGCGAAGATCGCCGCCACCTTCAGCTTCTTGTCCTGCGCCAAGGCACTGCCCGGCAGCATGGCTGCCGCCAGGCCGAGCGCGCCGAGTTCCAGCAAATTGCGCCGCGAAAGTCCTTCGCGTTTCGATTGGATTTTGCTCTTCCCGTTTTCCATTGCATGCCCCTCTGATTGGCGCCGTGTCGAGCCGGCTGTTTCTTTGAACTATCAGCGAGGGAACTATGGAACGGAGCCCCACCTTTGTCCACATGGTCAAATTTGCCGGCAGGAAGCTGCGGCTGGGCGCCCTCCGTCGCAAAACCACGGCGGCAGTGGATCGCTTGCGATCAATGCTTGATGCGATCGCGCATGGCGTACCAGAGCATGCCGAGCACATAGAGCGGGCCGCGCAGCGCAGTGCCGCCGGGAAACGGCATTGGCCTCAGCGTCGAAAACAGATCGAGCCGCGAAGTATCGCCGGTGATCGCCTCGGCAAGCAGCTTTCCCGACAGCGTCGACAGGATCACGCCCTTGCCGGAATAGCCATGCGCAAAATAGACCTCGCCATAGTGGCCGACATCCGGCAGGCGCGATGTCGTCACCGAGACGAGCCCGCCCCAGGCATGATCGATGCGGCGGCCGCGCAATTGCGGAAAGGTCTTTTCCATATGCGGCCGCACGAAGCCGGCAATGTCTGCGGGCGGCGACGGCGTGTAGCGCTCGCCACCGCCGAACAGCAGGCGGCCGTCCGCCGACAGCCGGTAGTAGTTGACGACGAAGCGTGTGTCGGAAACGGCGACATTGCTTGGGATGACGTCGCTGGTGTCATCCAGCGGCTCGGTCGCGACGATGTAGTTGCCGACCGGCATGATGCGGCTGTTGACGCGCGGCTCGAGCCCCTGGAGCAGCGCATCGCCCGCCAGCACGACATGCCTGGCCCGGACCGAGCCCTTGGCCGTCGAAACCTTGATGGCAGGTTCCCGCTCCAGCCGCAGCGCCACCGAATTCTCATGGATGGTGACGCCCGCCGCTGCCGCGGCGCGGGCAAGACCCAGCGTGTAGTTCAGCGGATGCATATGGCCGCCGAGCTTCTCGTACATCGCGCCGTGATAGGGCGTGTTCACCATTCCACGCGCCTGCGCTGCCGACAGCATCTCGACATCATGAAAATTCATTACGCTGGCAAGGCACTCGGCCTCTTCTTCGAGGTCGCGCAGGTCGGAGGCGTTGACCGCACCGGCCAGATGCCCGGTGAGCCGAAGGTCGCAATCGATTTCATGGCGCTCGATCAGGTCTAGCACCAGCCCGCGCGCCTCGAAGGCGAGATCGAACAGCGCCCGCGCCCGTTCGGGCCCATAAAGCTTGACCAGACCCTTGGCGCCCTTGCGCAGGCCGGGGATGATCTGGCCGCCATTGCGCCCCGACGCCCCCCAGCCGATCTTGCCGCCTTCCAAGAGCACGACCTTCAGCCCGCGCTCGGCCGCATGAAGGGCTGCGGACAGGCCGGTACAGCCGCCGCCGACCACCACCAGGTCGGCGTCGACGTCGCCCTGCAGCGCCGGATGATCCGGAGCCGGATTGGCCGTCGCGACATAATAGGACTTGCCGATATCCAGGCCGGAGTTGAAGCCCCCAGAATCGAAGCTCATAGTCAAACCTTGAGCAGCAGGTGATCCCGTTCCCAGCTCGTGACGACGCTCTGGAACAGGTCGAGCTCGACGCTCTTGACGCGCAGATAGGTCTGGAAGAAATCCTCGCCGAGCAACTCCCGAACTGGGCTGCACGCAGCGAAGCGTTCGAGCGCCTCCTCCATGGTTTTGGGCAGCGTGCTCTTGCTGCGATAGGCATTGCCCGATGCCTCGGGCGAACGCGACAGCTTTTCCTCGACGCCGAGATAGCCGCAGAGCAGCGAGCCGGCCATCGCCAGATAGGGATTGGCGTCGGCGCCGGGCAGCCGGTTTTCCACCCGCCGCGCGGCCCGCCCGCCGGCCGGCACGCGCAGGCCGCAGGAGCGATTGTCATGCGACCACTCGATGTTGGCGGGGGCGCTGTGGTTCGGCCGGATGCGACGGAACGAATTCACGTTCGGCGCAAACAGCGGCATCACCTCCGGAATGTATTTCTGCAGGCCGCCGATGAAATGCCCGAACATTGCGGTATCGGCATCGTCGCGCCCGGCGAACAGCGTATTTCCCGCCTCGTCGATGACCGACATGTGGAGATGCATGGAGCTGCCGGCTTGTGCAGCGATCGGCTTGGCCATGAAGGTCGCATGCATGCCATATTCCTGCGCGGCCTGGCGCGTCATTCGCTTGAACAGCAGCACCTTGTCTGCCAGCGGCAGCGCGTCGCCATGCAGGAAATTGATCTCGAGCTGCGCCGTGCCCGATTCATGGATCAACGTGTCGAGCGGCAGCCCGGCCTTTGCGGCATAGTCGTAAAGCCGCTGGATCACAGGCTCGAATTCCTCCAGCGCCGCCATGTCATAGGGGTGCTGCACGGTTTCGGAGCGGCCATTGCGCCCGACCGGCGCGACCAACGGCCGATCGGGATCGGGATTGGGCGCGGTCAGGTAGAATTCGAGCTCCGGCGCGACTACTGCCCGCCATCCCCGCTGGCGGTAGAGATCAAGCACGGCCCTCAACACATGACGCGGCGAGGCCATCCACGGCCGGTCGTCCATGTGAAACGCATCGGCGAAGACATAGGCCCTGCCTGCTCCGGCGCCGGGCGCAAGGCAGAGCGTCGCGATATCCGGCACCATCCGCATGTCGGGGTCCTGATAGCCGAAGCCCTCGTCGTTGGAACCGGAATAGCGGCCGTCTATGCAGACCAGGAAGGCGCTGCTCGGCAAATAGAGCGCGCGGTCCTCGAGCGACTTCAGGAACTTGGCCGTCGGCAAGGCCTTGCCGCGCAACACGCCGTTCACATCCGGCACCAGGCACTCGATCTCGCTGATGGCGTGCTGTTCCAGCCATGTTTTCGGATCGTCCGTCGGGGTCATTTGCGGTGCATCCGGTGTCGTTGTGTTGAGCATCAGGTCACGTCCTTACGAGGGCGAGAATAGCTTCGGCGGCGATTTCGGTTCCCGGCGCCCGTGCCATGGTGGCCGCATTCTCCTTGAGGCGAAAGCGCATTTCGCCGTCGGCCATTAGGCCAAGGACGGCGTTTTCCAGTTCATCGTCGCTCCAGCCGTCGCGGCTGATGTGGCGGCCAACGCCGGTTTCCTCGGCGCGTCGGGCGTTGTCATGCCCGTCCCAGCAATAGGGCATGATCAGCGACGGCACGCCGAAACGCAGCGCTTCGCAAAAGCTGTTGTTGCCGCCGTGATGGATGAAGAGGTCGGATTTCGCGACGACCGACGGCTGCGGAAACCAGGCGTCGAGATAGACATTGTCCGGAACCGCGCGATAGGTGTCGCGCAGACCGCCGGCGTTGACGATGAAGCGGGCCGGAAGCCGGTCGAACACGGCGAGCATGCGTTCGATCAGGCCAACATCCATGGCGCCGAGGCTGCCGAAGCTGAGATAGACCAGCGGCCCGTCATTGCGCGGAAAGACCGGCACGTCGAACGGCCCTTCCGAGCGGACACAGCCTTCGAGATAGACGAAGCGGGCCGGGTCGAGCGGCTCGGCGCGCTGCCTGCGCACGATCGTCGGGGTCAGCAGCAAATTGAGGTCCGGCGAAGCTTCGAGAAAAAGCCCCTTCGGCAAGGGCGCAAGACCGGCGTCTGCCCGAAGCCGGTTGAACCGGTCATGGGCCGGAGCGACCGCTGCCAGGTAGCGCGCCTCGAAGGCGTCGCGGCACGGGTCGTCGGCGGCGAGACCGGACAGATAGGGCGGCACATCGGCGTCGGGCAGCTCGGTTTCGGCGCAGGAGACGACTCGCACCCATGGGCAGCCGGCGGCAGCCAGCGCCGGGAACATAATGACATTATCGAGCACCACCGCGTCCGGCTTCAGCCTGGCCAGCAATTGGCGCAGCGGCGCCTCGGCATCGACGGCGGTATCGACGATCGCTTCCCAGGTCGGCGCGACATAGGTTTCGAGCTGGTCTATCGGGCTCAGCCTGAAATGCGGCAGATGCCGGCGCACGAAAGCCTGCCAGTAGCTCTGGCGTTCGCTGTCGGTCAGCGGATCGTCGGTCGGCAACTGGTATTCCTGAAAACCATAGTCGGCGAACACGCCGGAAAAGCCGGCGTGACAGATGAACACCGGCCGGGCGCCACGGGCGCGCAAGGCCTGTGCGATGCCGACGCAATTGAGCGCGGCGCCGAAGCTCGCTTCGGGAAACAGCGCGATGGTCGGGCTGGCTTTGCGCATGTTCCTCGTTATTCCGGCCGGCTGATCATGCCGAACAATGCGGGGGCCCCGCGACTGGCCGCCTGCGGCCGCTGACTGCGGGACAACCGCAGGTGGACGCGAAGCAGATCGGCTGCAACCTCATACTGCCGGCTTTCCAATTGGTCGAGTATGGTCAGGTGCTCGCGCAGCGATTGCTTCAGCCGGAAGACGTTGACGCCGGCATAAGTCCCCGGCAGCCGGCGCAGCCTGAGATGATCGGACAGCGCGTCGGTGACGAACCGATTGGCGGCGCCGTCGGCGATCATGCCGTGAAAATCGATGTCCAGCCGCTGGAACTCTCTGATATCGAACGCGGCGTCGGGCAGCGCCAGCAGTGTTTCCATGCCCTGGCGCAAGGCTGCCGCGCGGGTCCCGTCCAGCCGAAAGCCAGGCGCCAGAATGGCGGCGGGTTCGAGCAGCAGGCGGAACTCGTAGCTTTCCCCTTGTGCCTCTGGATCGTCAGGCGCCCGCCTGAACAGCCAGGCCTGTCCCGGTGCCCGGTCCAGAAGATTTTCATCTGTCAGTTTCTTTAGCGCTTTTAGTACCGTCTTCCGCTCGGCATCATACCGCCGCATCAGCGCGCCGATGGTCACCGTCTGATCCAGTCGGCGCGCCGACCGGTCGCGCAGGATCATCTCCGCGAGTTCGTCTTCTTCGGCGCTCGGCAGGTCGGCGGCAACGGTCGCCTGGTTGGTGAGGTCGACGGCCAGCCGATAGCCGGATTCAGCTTCCCAGCGCACCACGCCTTTTTCGGTGAGCAGGCGCAACGCTGCCCGCACCGGGGTTCGCGAGACGTTGCAGAGAGAAGCGATCTGCTGTTCCGGGAGATGAGCGCCGGCCTCGAAGCCGCGTTGGCGGGCCACATCGAGAATGCGCTGAGCGAGATCGAGATGGTTGGTACGTGGTCGTCTGGCAACGGCTTGCATGGTGGTTCTCGTGAACGGGCCTTACCGCCGCGGTTTGACCGATCGCCCTTGTAGACACAATCGGCGATTTCGCAGCGATCTGGCAAATTATGGATTGACGTACTTTTTTCTGCAATAGTACTGTGCCGTCAATCGGCAACAAAAAAGACCGGGGAACAGGATCGAAGCGGCGGCATGATCGCAAGCGCTGGTCCGACGATTGATTGAATTCGACGATCAACCAGAATGGGAGTCTGTCATGACCGCCACCACCCTGCGGCACCGTTCGTTAAAGGCATCCTCGATCGCTCTTGGCCTCGCCATGGCGCTGTCGGCGCCGGCGGCCGCCGCCGACCTCGTCATTTCCAACTGGGACGGCTACATGGCGCCGGATGCCATGGCCGCCTTCAAAGCAGCGACCGGCGTTTCCGGCGAGGTTGTCGTTCACGCAACCAATGAGGAGATCATGGGCAAGCTCGTCGCTTCGGGCGGCAAGGGCTATGACGTGGTCTTTGTCTCCTCGCCCTTCGCCGAAGTGCTGAACAAGCTCGGCCTGATCGAGACGATCGACCACGCCAAGGTCCCCAACCTGGCCAATCTCTATCCCGAGGCGGCGAAGCTGCCCCACGACGTCGGCAACAATTTCTCCGTGCCTTACACCTGGGGCACCACCGGCCTCTGCTACCGCTCGGATCTGGTCAAGACTGAGCCGGCCAGCTGGAACGATCTTCTCGCCCCGTCCGATGCGCTCAAGGGCAAGACCACCATGCTGGCAACCGACCGGTGGCTGCTTGCCGCCGGCCAGCTCGCCAAGGGCTATTCGGTCAACGAGACCGATCCGGCCAAGCTCGCCGAGGTCAAGGACCTGCTGATCTCGGCCAAGAAGACCTTGCTCGCTTATGACGACACCACCTTCTATTCGAAGCTGGTCTCGGGCGAGGCGCTGATGGTGCAGGCATGGGATGGCTGGTGCAATTACGGCATCGCCGAGAATCCTGAGATCAAGTATGTGATCCCGAAGGAAGGTTCGGACCTGTGGGTCGACACGATGGTGGTGATGAAGGCCTCGGCGAACAAGGACGCCGCCTTCCAGTTCATCAACTTCATGCTGGACGCCAAGAACCACGCCTGGGCAGCCCAGAACATCGACTACAAGGTGCCGAACAAGCCGGCCATGGAAAGCCTGCCGGCGGATTTCCTCGCCAAGTTCCCGAATATGGGCATGCCGGTCGCCGAGCTGGTCAAGTTCGAGCAGTTGCGCGACGTCGGCGACGCCCAGCGCGACTATTCGAAGATCGTCAGCGAGATCAAGGCCGCGCAGTAGTCGGCAGTTCTGGCATCTGGAATCAGGCTTGCGTTCCTTCGCGCCCCCCTTTGGCCTGCCGGCCATCTCCCCCTCAAGGGGGGAGATTGGACGTGGCACCGCTTTCGCCAATCTCCAACGCTTGAAGGTGAGTGGGACATTGGGGCAGCTAATCTCCCCCCTTGAGGGGGAGATGGCCGGCAGGCCAGAGGGGGGTACTCCTCAATGAAATCTTTCGCCCCCTCCCGCTCCTCCTTGCTGATGGCGCCGGCGCTGGCCTGGCTTACTGGCTTGATGGTGGTGCCATGCGCGCTGGTGCTGGCGCTCGCCTTCTTCCGACGCGGCATCTATGGCGGCATCGAATACACGTTCACGCTCGAGAATTTCGGGCTGGTGTTCGACCCGCTCTATGCCGGCATCTTCCTCAATTCGGCGCGTATCGCCGGTACGGCAACCCTGATCGCTGTGGTGATCGGCTATGCCGCCGCCTATGCGATCGCGGCAGCACCCCGCCGGCTGCAGCCGGTGTTCCTGTTCTTCGCCGTGCTGCCGTTCTGGTCCAACTACCTGATCCGCACCTATGCCTGGATCGTGCTGCTCAACCGCGAAGGCCTGATCACCCAGCTCTTGCGCTGGTTCGGCTACACCGGCGAGCCGCCGTCGATGCTCTATACCGAAGGGGCCGTCATTGCCGGTCTGGTCTACAATTATCTGCCCTTCGTCATCCTCGCCTGCTACGCGCCGCTGTCGCGTCTCAATCCGGAGCTCGCGGAGGCATCGCGCGATCTCGGCGCCTCGGCCATGACGACATTTCGCCGGGTCATCCTGCCACTGACGGTGCCGGGTATCGCCGCCGGGGCGGTCTTCGTCTTCGTGCTGTCGATCGGCAATTTCGTCACACCGGCACTGCTCGGCGGCGGCCGCTTCCAGATGATCGGCAATCTCGTCTACGACCAGTTCCTGACCGCCAATGACTGGCCGTTCGGCGCGGCACTGGCGATGGCGTTGATCGCCATCATGCTGCTGGTACTGACGGCGCAGGCTCTGGCTGCGGATCGCGCCGCGGGCCGTATCGCCGAAGCGAAAGGAGGCGCCGATGGCTGAGCGCTCCCCCGCCACGCGCCGCACGCTCTGGCTCGTGCTCTCGCTGGTCTTCGCCTTTCTCTACATCCCGATCGCCGTGCTGGTGGCGCTGTCGTTCAACCAAGGCGGGCTGCCGACCGTCTGGTCGGGCTTTTCACTGAAATGGTATGCCTCGCTCGCCGGAAACGCCGCGATCCTTTCCGCCGCCCTCAACACGCTGATCGTGGCGCTTGTCTCCACCGCCATCGCCACGCTGCTTGGCACGCTGCTGGCGATCGGCGTCGAAATGCGCCGGCAGTATGGGAGAGGCCTCGAGGCACTGATCTTTGCGCCGATGATCATTCCCGACATCGTGCTGGCGATCGCGCTGCTCAGCTTCTTCTCTTTGCTCGATTTCACCCTGGGCCTGCACACCATCATCCTCGCCCATGTCGTCTTCAACCTCGCCTTCGTCTGTTCGGTGGTGCGCGCGCGGCTGAAGAGCTTCGACTGGTCGATCGTCGAGGCCTCCGCCGATCTCGGCGCTTCCGCAATCACCACCTTCAGGCGGGTGACATTGCCGGTCATCCTGCCGGCGGTCGTCGCCGGTGCGCTGCTCGCCTTCACGCTTTCGGTCGACGAGTTCATCATCGCTTTCTTCACATCAGGCGCCGGCCGCGCCTCGACCACGCTGCCGATGCAGATCTATTCGATGATCCGCTTCGGCATCACCCCGGAGATCAACGCATTGGCGACCATCGTCATGGCGGTCTCAATCACCGCGCTGACCCTGTCGCAGCGGCTCAACCGAGGGGTGATCGGCCAATGAGCGCACCCCGCACGCTGCTGGCAATCGACAAGGTGTCGAAGAATTTCGGCCGGGTCACGGCCGTGGACGGCATCTCGCTCGATATCCGCGAGAACGAGTTCTTCGCTTTGCTTGGACCTTCGGGCTGCGGCAAGACCACGCTGCTGCGCATGCTGGCCGGCTTCGAGACGCCCAATCACGGGCGCATCCTGCTCGACGGCCGCGACATCGCCCGGACCCCGCCCAACAAGCGGCCGGTCAATCTGATGTTCCAGTCCTATGCGCTGTTTCCACATATGAGCGTCAGGGCCAATGTCTCCTACGGCCTCGAAATGGAACGCTTGCCGGCAAATGAAATCCGCTCCCGCGTCGACGCCATCCTGGCGACGACCGAGCTCGTTCTCTTCGCCGACCGCAAGCCGGAGCAATTGTCGGGCGGCCAGAAACAGCGCGTCGCGCTTGCCCGGGCGTTGGTCAAGCGGCCCCGGCTGCTGCTGCTCGACGAGCCGCTCGGCGCGCTCGACAAGAAATTGCGCGGCGCCATGCAGCTGGAGCTGAAGCGCCTGCAGCACGAGGTCGGCATCACCTTCGTCATCGTCACCCATGACCAGGAAGAATCGCTTGTCATGGCCGACCGCATGGCCGTGCTCAGGGACGGCAAGCTGCTGCAATGCGACACGCCGCATGCGGTCTACGAGCATCCGGCCGACCGTTTCGTCGCCGACTTCATCGGCGTCATGAATTTCGTGCCCGGTAAAGCCGCCGCCGACGGGGTGATGGCGGCCAACGGCGCGCGGATCGCCGGAACGGTTCCCGAAACACTTTCGCCCGGAGCAGCGGCGGTCGCTTCGGTGCGGCCCGAACGCATCCGGCTTTTCCCGTCGCCAGAGACTGCCAACCGGATCGCCGGCACCGTCGAGGCGCTCGCCTATCACGGGCTCGACCTGCAGCTGCATGTCCGCACCGTTCTGTCGCCAAAGCTGTTCCTGGTGCGCGTCACCGCCGACGCCGCCGACCGGCGCCCGGTCTCGTCAGGCGATGCGGTCGAACTCGGCTGGGATGCCGCCGACGTCAGAATTTTCGCGGATTGATCGAAGGAGAACTTTCATGGCGCAGAAGACGATCGCGTTTTTTCCAGAAGCGGCCTACGGCCCGGCGCTCAATTCCGTCGGCATCGCCCAGGCGGTCGAGGCGCGCGGCCACAGAGCGGTATTCCTGTCGGACCCCGGCTTCGTCGACGTCTACAAGGGCTACGGCTTCGAGGCTCATCCGGTGAACCTGTCCGAGCCGATGCCGCCCGAGCAGATGGCCAAGTTCTGGGAAGACTTCATCAACGGCCATATCCCGAACTTCCGCAAGTCGCCCTACGACCAGGTCGACAACTACGTGAAGGACTGCTGGACGGCGATCGTCGACAGCGCCAAATGGGCTGAGAAGGATCTGCCTGGCGTGCTTGCGACGATCAAGCCCGATGTCATCTGCGTCGACAATGTCATCCTGTTTCCGGCGATCAAGCAGTATGGCAAGCCGTGGGTGCGCGTCATCTCCTGCTCGGAAAACGAGATCGAGGACCAGGATATCCCGCCGCATTTGTCCGGCTGCGGCGAGAACGACCACGCCTGTCATGAGCGCTACCGCAACCATTTCAACGCCGTCATCAAGCCGATCCATGACGACTTCAATGCATTTTTGAAAGCGAACGACGAAGCGCCTTATCCGATCGGCCAGTTCTTCGAGGCCTCGCCCTACCTCAACCTGCTGCTTTATCCCGAGGCGGCAAAGTTCAAGCGCCGCCATCCGCTTGATCCGGCAAAATTTCAGTATCTGGAAGGCTGCGTGCGGCAGGAGAAGCCCTACACCGTACCGGTTTTTGCGAAGAACAACGACGGGCCGCTGCTCTATGTTTCCTTCGGCAGCCTTGGCGCCGGCGATGTCGATCTGCTGAAGCGCATCATCGCAACCTTGGGCAAGACGCACTATCGGGCGCTGGTCAATGTCGGCGGCTACAAGGACCAATACGCGGAAGTGCCCGGCAACGTCATCGTCGAGAGCTGGTTTCCGCAGCCTTCGGTCATCCCGCAGGTCGATGCGGTGATCCACCATGGCGGCAACAACTCGTTCACCGAGTGCCTGTATTTCGGCAAGCCGGCAATCATCATGCCCTATGTCTGGGACGGCCACGACAACGCTACGCGGGTCGAGGAGACCGGCCACGGCTTCGGCATGCCGCGCTACCACTGGAGCGACGCCGAGCTCATCGCCAGGATCGAAACCTGCCTGACCGACCCGGCGATCAAGGCCAAGCTGGCGAAGACGTCGGCGCAGATGCAGGCGCAAAACGGCCCGGAGAAAGCGGCGGGGCTGCTGGAACAACTTCTATGAGCGCGATGTTTGACATGCCGAGCCAAGGCACCCCCCTCTGGCCTGCCGGCCATCTCCCCCTCAAGGGGGGAGATTGGATGTCACCTCGGCTTCCGCCAATCTCCCCGGTTACTGAAAGGGCGCTGTACCCGAAGCTGCCGATCTCCCCCCTTGAGGGGGAGATGTCCGGCAGGACAGAGGGGGGCGCCGTAGAGCGCGGACCGACCAGGATTAAACGTCGCGCCAGCGGAGCCTCCACATGACCTCCGCCCCACATCTCCACCAAGCCTCGACCCGCACCGACCTCGTCGACTGGGGCGCACAGCCGGATGCGCTGGAAGGCGCTTCGCACTCTACCGGCAGGCTGGTGCACAAGGGGCCGAACAACCAGCCGGAATCCGGCATCTGGGTCTGCACGCCCGGCCGCTGGCGGCTGGCGATTCCGCGCGACGAATTGTGCCATTTCGTTGCCGGCCGCGCGACCTACAGATCGGACGACGGCGAGGTGATAGACGTCTCTGCCGCCACGGTTGTCATGTTCCCGGCCGGCTGGGCGGGTGAATGCACCGTCCACGAGACCATTCGCAACGTCTACATGCTGGCCTGAAGCCGGCCATTGGAGCTCCCGACATGCCAACACCAATCATGAAATCGCCGCTCGCCCTCACCGATCTCGTTGACTGGGGCGTCATTCCCACCATGATCGACGGCCAATCCCGCACCTCGGGCAAGCTGCTGCACAAGGGGCCGGAGGGCCGCTCCGAATGCGGGCTGTGGGTCTGCACACCGGGCAAATGGCACTGCCACGTCACCCGCGACGAGTTCTGCCACTTCCTCGAGGGCCGCTGCACCTATGTCCACGAATCCGGCGAGGTGATCGAGATCGAACCGGACACCGCGGCGTTCTTTCCGCAGGACTGGAAGGGCGTCTGCACCGTCCACGAGACGATCAAGAAGGTCTACATGATCCGCTGAGCGGGCCTAAGAGGATTTCCATGGACTTTTCACCTGACCGGCCGGCCTTCTTCGTCAATCCGGACTACCGGCCGATGCCCGGTGCAGCAAAACCGGTGATCGATCCGGCGACGCTCGAAACCGTCGGCACCATCGCTGCCGCAACCGATGGCGTGATCGACGCCGTGCTGACCGCGGCGACGAAGGCGCAAGCCGCTTGGAAGCAACTCGACGCCAAGAGCCGAGCCAGGCATCTGCATGCGGTCGCCAACGCCATTGAGGCCGCCGACTTCACACGTTGCGCCGAACTGATGGTGCGCGAGATGGGCAAGCCCTATCCGGAAGCGATCGGCGAGATCGCCAACTGCGCGCCGGTCTTCCGCTACTACGCCGAAATGGCGCGTGACGATGCCGGCAAGATCGCCGGCACGACGCAGGCCGGTTCGTTCCAATATGCGCGCTACGAGCCTTACGGCACGTCGGTGCACATCATGCCCTACAATTTTCCGATCCTGTTGATGTGCTGGACCGTCGCCGCCTCGCTTGCCGCCGGCAATGCCTGCGTGATCAAGCCGGCCGCAGCGACCACACTGTCGACGCTCGACTATATCAAGGTGTTCCGCTCACTGCCGGAGGGTCTGGTTTCCTGCCTGCCCGGCGGGGCGGCCACCGCGCAGGCTTTGATCGCTTCCGATCGCACCCATGCCGTTGCCTTCACCGGTTCGGTCGCCGCCGGCAAGGCCGTCGCCGTCGCTTGCGCCGAACGCATGAAGCCCTGCGTCATCGAGGCCGGCGGCAGCGATCCGCTGATCATCAGCCGGCACGCTCCGCTCGACGTGGCGGCGGCCGGCAGCGTCACCGCAGCGTTCCATCTCACGGGCCAGGTCTGCACTTCGGCCGAACGGTTCTTCGTCGTCGATGCCATTCACGACCGTTTTGTCGAGCTGTTTGCCGAGAAGACACGTGCGCTGCGCATCGGCAACGGCCTTGACAAGACCGAGATCGGACCCCTTGTCAGCGAGGCGGCGCGGGCGAAAGTCATGCGGTTGGTCGACGATGCGGTGCGCAACGGCGCCAGGGCGGTCACCGGCGGGCGCATTCCGCCGGCGCACAATGTCGGCTGGTTCTACGAGCCGACGATCCTGACCGGCGTCACCCCTGATATGGCGATCGTGCGCGAAGAGTGTTTCGGACCGGTCGCCGCGATCTGCCGGGTCAAGGATTTCGACGAGGCGATAGAGCTTGCCAATGACAGCCCGTTCGGGCTCGGCGCCTCGGTCTTCACGACCGATCTCGCCGAGGCGCATGAGGCTGCGGAGCGGCTCGAAGCCGGCATGGTCTGGGTCAACAATCCGCTGATCGACAACGACGCGCTGCCGTTCGGCGGCTGGAAGGCGTCGGGTCTTGGCCGCGAACTCGGCCGCCAGGGGCTGGATGCATTCCGCCGCTCGAAGATGGTGATCATCGACCACAAGCCAGCGATTCAGGGCTGGTGGTATCCCTACTCCGACAGCTGGTTCCGCGAAGCCGGCGGACGCAAGCACGTATGAGATATGCAACGGCTGCGTCAGCCGATGCTCTCGCCGCCGTCAATCACCAGCGCCTGGCCGGTCATGAAGGACGAGCGATCGGAGACGAGAAACAGGATTGCCTCGGCTATTTCTTCCGCGGTGGCCCAGCGCTGCATGGGAATCTTCGTGCGAACGTAGCGTTCGATCGCGTCCCGCCCGCCCATCTGAGCGATGAACGGCTCGTTGAAGGGCGTGTCGACCCAGCCGGGACAGAGCGCGTTGACGCGCACATTGTGCTTGGCATAGTCGAGCGATATCTGCCGGGTCATCGCCACCACGGCATGTTTTGAGGTCGCGTAGGCGATCATCTCACGGTCGTAGAACACACCCGAATTCGAGGCGGTATTCAGGATGACACCGCCGCCCTGTTCGATCATCGATGGCATGACGAGCCTGGCCGCGAGGAACTGCGCCCGCACATTGATCCGCCAGGAGGCGTCCATGCCGTCGATGCCGACTTCGGTCAGCGTGCCGCCGACCTGGACCCCGGCATGGTTGTGCAGGATGTCGATCCGACCATGTTTGCCCAGTGTGCCCGCAATGAGTTGCTCGACCGCCGCGTCGTCGCCAACATCGGTAGCCACCGCCTCGGCTCCGCCACCGGCTGCACGGATGTCGGAGGCCGTCGCTTCGCCGGCAGACGGGTCCCTGTCGGCGATCACCACCACCGCCCCTTCCCTGGCCATGATCATGGCGCCGGCACGCCCGATGCCGGAACCGGCGCCTGTCACCACGGCGATGCGATCTTTCAGAATCATGATGCGACTCTCAGTTTGGTTTTCGTTGGCGCAATTGCCATTGGGCAAGCACCACAAGCAGCACCGAGGCGACGAGGACGATCGTCGCGATGGCGTTGATTTCCGGCGTGACCCCGCGCCGGATCGAGGCAAAGACATAGATCGGCAACGTCGTCTGTGCGCCGGCGACGAAGAATGCGACGATGAAATCGTCGAAGGAGAAGGTGAAGGCGAGCAGGAAGCCGGCGATCACCGCCGGCATGATCTGCGGCAACACGATGCTGCGGAACGTCGTCAGCGGGGTGGCGTAAAGATCGCTCGAGGCCTCGACCAGATTGCGGTCGAGGCTGCCGAGGCGTGTGCCGACGATCATCGCCACCAGAGCCATCGAAAACAGCCCGTGCGCGGCGATGATCGAGCCGTAGCCGAGCGCCAGGCGTGGCGGCTGGTCGTTCGGCCACAACGAAGCGAGAAACGGATTGACGACCCCAAATAGCTGGACGAGCGCGACCAGCGTCGAGATGCCGATGACGACGCCCGGAACGACGATCGCAGCACCCAAAAGCGCATCGAAGACGGCCCGTGTTCGCGCGCCGACGCGCGCCAGCCCAAGCGCCGCCGCCGTGCCGCACAGTGCTGCGAGCAAGGCGCTGGTGGTGGCGATGAACAGGCTGTTCTTCAGCGCTTCGACCAGGAACGGGTTCGACAGCGCCTTGCCGTACCATTGCACCGAAAAGCCGGTGAACTCGCTGGCGTGGCGGCCCGCATTGAAGGAGAACAGCACTACGAGCGCGATCGGCAGGTAGAGGAAGGCAAACACCGCAACGACGAAGGCGCGCATCAGATCAGATCCACCCGGCGGGCGCCGGAAAGCCGGGTCGAAATGCGGCTGGCGGCAAGCAGCACCACCACCGAGACTAGAACCAGCGTGATCGCGATTGCCGATCCGAACGGCCAGTTGCGCGATTGCAGGAACAGATCGACCAACGCGTTGCCGATGAAGAACACCTTGCCGCCACCGAGCAGCGTCGGGATCAGATATTCGCCGAGCAGCAGGATCATGACCAGCGAGAAGCCGGTCATCACACCCGGTAGTGACAGCCGCAGCGTCACGCCAAGGAATGTCGAGATCGGCGTCGCGCCAAGATCGGCGGAGGCTTCCAGCAGCCGGCGATCGAGCCGCTCGAGGCTGACATAGATCGGCAGGATCATCAGCGGCAGATAGCCATAGACGATGCCGAGCAGGACCGCGCCCGGCGTGTTGATCAGCCGGATATCTTCAAATCCGACATAGGTCAGCAATGCCGGGATGCCGCGCCCGCCCAGAACATACATCCAGGCGTAGGTTCGCATCAGCAGGCTGGTCCAGAACGGGATGACGACGAGCGCAAGCAGGATCAGCCGCCACCGTTCTGGCGCGCGCAAGGCGAGATAATAGGCGACCGGATAGGCGACGAGTAGACAGGCCAGGGCGCCCGCCGGCGCCAGCACCATCGTGTTCCAGAAGGCAGTCGCCCGCGCCGGAAGATTGGCATATTGCGCAAAGGTGAAAGCGGCCTGATAGCCGCCTTCCGGCGCCCGCTCGCCGACGCTGAAAACGGCGATAGCGACAAACGGCAAAACTAGGAACACCACCAGCCACGCGGTTGCTGGACCGAGCAGCAGGGCGGTCAGGAAATTGTGACGAAGGATATTGCTGCGCATTGAAAAACCGCCCCGGTGCCGGCGGACATCTGCCCGCCGGGTGAGTTGCCTGCATCGGACCTACGGCCCAGCCGGTTCAAGCCGACTTGAAGCGTGCCATCAGTTCGGCCCGGCCCGGATCGGTCAACGTCGTGGCCGCACCGAATTCCAACGGCTTCAGCAGTTCCGCCGCCGGGTAGAGGATCGGATTGTCCAGCACCTCTTTGGGCAGCAGCGCATTGACCCGCGCATCGGTGGAAGGCGCACCGTTGGCCAGGTGCTCCTTGACCGCGACTTTCGGGTCCATCAGGTAGTTAAGCAGGGCATAGCCGGCGGGCTTGTTGGGCGCATCCTTCGGAATGGCGTAGAAGTCGGTCCAGATTTCACCGCCCTCCTTGCCAAGCACATAGGCGATCTCGGGAATGTCGCGGTGGAGCTGCGCCCCATCATTGGTCCAGCACATCGTCATCCAGGCGTCGCCGGCACGCATCGACGGCTGATAATCGCTGGAAACCGCGAACAGATGCGGCTTGACCTTCAGCAGCAATTCCTCCGCCTTGGCGAACTCGTCCGGCTTCAGCGAGTTGAACGAGAAGCCGAAATATTTCAGCGCATTGCCGATCGTGGTGAGCTGGTAATCATGAACCATGGTCCGGCCGTCGCCCTCCGCCATGGCCGTATCCCAGAATTCCTTCCAGCTCGTTATCGGCTTGGTGAGCTTCTTGGTGTTGACGGCAAATCCGGTAGTGCCCCAATTCTTCGGAACCGCGTAGGCTACGCCGTCGATCGTGCCTTCCGAGGTGAAGCGTGGGTCCTGTTGCGAGCCGTCGAAATTAGCAAGCCTGGCCATGTCGAGCGCCTCGATGATGTCGAGCTTCTTGTAGGTGGAGATCGTGTAGTTGGTCGGAACGAAAAGGCTCCAGCCCGAGGCGCCAGCCTGCAGCTTGGCCAGCATCTCCTCGTTTGACCCGAACACATTGACCTCGACGGCAACGCCGGTCTCGGCCTTGAAATTCTCGAACGTCGCCGGGTCGTGATAATTGGGCCAGGTGGCGATCGACATGCGGTCGCCAAGACTCTCCTGGGCGAAGGCCGGCGACGGCATGATGCCGAGTTCGCGGGCCATCACCGCCGTTGCGACGCCGAGACCGGTGAGGCCAAGGAACTCGCGGCGACCGATGGAGCCGCGCTTGAGGCGCATCAATTGATCGACGAATTTTTCAGGGCTTATCGGCAGTCCGTCACGATATGATTTCGACATGTTTGTTTTCCCTCTGGTTGGTCCCGTTGTTCTTGGGGTCGGGAAACGCGAGTGGCGTTCCGGCTGTAAAGCCGATGGCGACGGGTTCACCCGGCTTGAAGAGATTTCCACTGCCGATCAGGTGATCGGCCTTGGCGAGCATCGTTCCGATACCGCCGACCTCGATCGCATATTCCGCGGTCGAGCCCAGAAAGATCCGGTTGCGGACAATGCCGTTGAGCCGGCCGCTTCCCGCCGCGCCGAGGCTTAAAGATTCAGGACGCAGGCTGACTGAGACGGCTTCGCCCTGCCGCAACGATGCCCGCTTGCGCGCTGCAATGACGGTACCGTCGGCAAGCGCCACCTCGACGAGGTTGCCCGAGTGCCCGGCGACCTTGCCGCTCAACAGATTGGTCTTGCCGACGAAGTCCGCGACGAAGAGGTCGGCGGGCTCGTCATAGATTTCGCTTGGCTGTCCGAGCTGGACGATGCGCCCGCCATTCATGACGCAGACGAAATCGCTCATCGAAAGTGCTTCTTCCTGGTCGTGCGTGACGAGGACGAAGGTGATGCCGATCTCGCGCTGCAGGTTCTGCAACTCTATCTGCATGTCGGTGCGCAGCTTCTTGTCGAGCGCTGCCAGCGGCTCGTCGAGCAGCAGCACCGCGGGCTTGTTGACCAGCGCGCGCGCCAGGGCGACACGCTGCTGCTGGCCGCCGGAAAGCTCGTGGATCTTGCGGCGGCCGTAGCCGGCAAGCCGCACCATGGCGAGCGCTTCGCCTGCTCTCAGACTGATCTCCCGCGACGACAGCCGCGGCCGCGCCTGGCGCAGCCCGTAGGCGATGTTGTCCTCGACATCCATATGCGGAAACAGCGCATATTGCTGGAACACCATGTTGACCGGCCGCCGATAGGGCGGCGTGCCAGCCATGTCGCGGCCGCGGATGAAGACTGCGCCTTCGCTTGGCTGTTCGAAGCCGCCGATCATGCGCAGGCAGGTTGTCTTGCCGCAGCCGGACGGCCCGAGCAAGGCGACAAAGGCAGACGGCGGGATGGCAAGATCGATGCCGCTGACCGCAGTCACGCTGCCGTAGCGTTTGGTGACCCCGCGAAACTCGATATCTGGCACTGCGGTCAAAGCTGCGGGCTCCAGCGAAGGCGATTTTCGCGACGCTATCAGAGCCAACGGTGACTAGTATATACCTCGCAGGTGGTATATTCGGTCTATTTTCTCGTTTAAAGGGGTATAAATTGAGCGGATCGCGCGGCGACGAATACAATCAGCTCGCTGCGCTCATCGCTGCGACACGGGAGACGAGCGGCGAGCTTTTCGGCAAGGCGATGGTCACCTGGCTCCGGCGGCATGTCACCTTCGATCACTGTGTGATCTTCGGCTATCGCGGCGCCTCGCGCCCGCCGCTGCTGTTCGAGACGTTCTCCCCAACCGAAAGCCACGTCTTCGTCGCGCTCTATCAGGAGGGGCCTTATCTGCTCGACCCGTTCCACCACGCGGCGGTCGAGCGCAAGGAAGGTTTTTGGCGCATGCGCGAGCTGGCGCCGGACCGCTTCTATGCCAGCGAATATTACCGCTCCTACTATAGCCAGACCAAGCTGGCCGAAGAGGTCGGCTTCTTCGTGCCGCTGCCGGGAAAGGACGCGCTGGTGGTCTCCCTGATGCGACTGCATGCTTCGGGACCCTTCGGAACCGCCGATGCCAGGCTGCTGCGCGACATGGCGCCGGCGGTGATTAGCCTGGCCATGCTGCGCTGGCCCGCCCTTCCGGCCGACGAACCGGCAGCGACGAAGCAGGACGAGGCGATTGCTCCGGCCAGCGAATTCGAGCGTGCACATATCTGGAAGAACCTTTCGCTCACGCCGCGCGAAAAGCATGTCGTCGATCTGGTGCTTCAGGGGCATTCCACGGAATCGATAGCCAGGGCGATGCGCATCGTACCGGGAACCGTGAAGGTTCATCGCCGCAACATCTACCGCAAACTCAAGATCAAGTCGCAGGCTGGTCTCTTCGCGCGTTTCGTCGAGATCATGGACGCGCGGATTCGGTAGTCGACGATTCGAAAATGCCTCGCGCAGGCAGTTTACCTGCGAACGCCTTCCCGGGAGCCGGATGCTGCCATCTGCCTGAGCCGGGGGCGCCACCCGAAAGACATCCCTGCCGGTCCGCTCGGCCGATGATCTTGTCGACGCCGCCGTCCCTTGTAACGCTCACGAAACTGGACACGCGAACCGCTCGCAAATGATGACGGCCGACAACGCCGACGGGATTTATAGGGCCTGGATGGGAACCGGATGTTTCCGGCAGGCTCTTGTCAGGACCGGCTGACTGACGCTGCTTCAGCGCAACGCTTTCTGGCCGCCCGCGGCGGTGATGACGCCGACGATGATCAGTCCGGTCAGCAGCAGCCGGACACCGGCGCTGACGCCGAACGTGTTGAGCATGGTCAAGAGCAGCACCAGGAACAGGGCCGCGCCCCAGACGCCCGGCACATTGGCCTTGCCGCCGGCCACCGACGTGCCGCCGATGACGACCACGGCGATAGAGGCCAGCAGGTACTCATTGCCGATATCGACATTGGCGCCGCGGAAATAGCCGGCGAGCAGCGCCCCGTCGAGGCCGCCGAGCGTGCCCGACAGGGAGTAGGTGAGGAAGCGGATGCGGCCGACATTGACGCCGGCCAGCCACGCGGCGCGGATGTTCTGGCCGATCGCCAGCACCGAGCGACCATAGATCATGCGCTGCAGCGCGATCGCAGCACCGATGGTGAACAGCACGGTGAGGATCGCCAGCACCGGAATACCCAGAATCTGCCAGTTGGTGAAACTGGCAAAGCCCGGCGGCGGCTTGATCTGCAAGCCGCGGCCATAGCTGATGTCGATCGACTGGATGATGAAGCTCGCCGACAGCGTGGCGATGATCGGCGGAATGCGCAGCGCCCAGATCAAGAGATAATTGGCGGCGCCGATCGCCATGCCGCAGGCCAGCGCCGCCAGCAGCCCGACGGCGATCATCTGGTCATTGCCGTCCATCACCTTCATGGCGACGGCGCTGGCGAGGCCGATATTGGCCGGCAGCGACAGGTCGACATTGCCCGGCCCGAGCGTGATCACGAACATCTGGCCGACACCGACGATGACGGTGAAGACGGCGAGCGAAAGTGCCGCTGTGATCATGCCGCCGCCGCCATATCCGCCGGTGAAGGCAATCGTCGCCAGCCACACCAGCAGCGCGCCGATGAAGGACCAGATCCAGGGTTTGGCGAGCAGCAATCGCAATGTTGCCATCGCTCATCTCTCCCTGCGGCTGATGAGCACCCGGGCCGCCAGCACGATGATGAGGATGGCGCCATTGGCGGCCACCTGCCAGTCGGGCGGAATGTGCATGAAGGTCAGCAGCGGCGAGGCTGCCAGCGCCAGCGTCAGCGCGCCGATCACCGCGCCGATCGGCGACACCCGGCCGCCGACGAATTCGCCGCCGCCGAGGATGACGCCGGCGATTGAAAGCAGCGTGTAGCCATTGCCGATATTGGCATCGGCCGAGGTGGTGATGCCGATCAGGGCCATGCCGGACAAAACGCCGAACAGGCCGGTCAACGCGAACAGCACGATCTTGGTCTTGAGCAGCGACCAGCCGGCACGGCTGAGGGCCGCGGCATTGCCGCCCGAGCCGCGCAGGATCACACCATACGAGGTGCGCATCAGCCCGAAATGGACGACCGCGGCAATCAGCAGCGCCGCAATGATCGGGAAGGGGATGAGAGGCGGCTTGAAGGCCATGAGCGACAGCAGCCAGTCCGGTGCCTTGCCGCCGGGCTTCGGCAGGATAAGGATGGCCAGACCCTGCCAGACAAAACTCATGCCGAGCGTCACCACGATTGAAGGCAAATTGCGCAGATGGATCAGCGCGCCGAGCAGCGCATAGACGCCGATCGACCCGAGCAGGATCAAGACACCGACCAATGGCGCCTCCTTCAGCCACGTCGCCGTGACGCAGCCGACGAAGCCAACGAAGGTGCCGATCGACAGGTCCAGCTCGTTGCCGGCAATGACGAACATCTGCGCGATCGTCGCCAAGGCGATCGGGATCGCCAGGTTGAGCATCAGGCTGAAGCCGAAATAGCTGATGGCGCGCGGGTTGAGCCAGGCGATCGCCAGCAGCACCAGTACCAGCGATAGAGCCGGCAGCAGGCTGCGCAACAGGCGCGCCCGCGCCAGCGCGCCGCGCTCGGAAGAACTCTTGGGACCGGTCTCGACAGGTGCTGCCGTCATCTCAGGCCGCGTCGCCGAACGAGGACTGGATGATCTTTTCCTCCGTCAGTTCGTCGCGACCAAGGTTGGCGACGATCCGGCCGTTCTTGAAGACATAGATATGGTGGCAATTGTCGAGCTCTTCGGTTTCCGTGGTGTACCAGAGGAAGGTGCGGCCGCGGCCGGCCTCTTCGCGCACAAGGTCGTAGACTTCGAGCTTGGTGCCGATGTCGACGCCGCGCATCGGGTCGTCCATCAGCACGATCTTCGCGTCGGAGCCGAGCGCCCGGGCAAACAGGACCTTCTGCTGGTTGCCGCCGGACAGCGAGAAGATGTTGTTGTTCATGTCGGGGGTGCGGATGCCGATTTTCCTTTGCCAAAACGTTGCGAGTTCGGCTTCGCGTTGCGGCGAGATCAGCAGGCCGTTGCGCAATCGCGCCAGCGAACGGATGCCGATGTTTTGCGCAATCGACCATTGCGGGAAGATCCCGTAGACTGGCGGTCGCCGGCCACCAGCGCCACCGGCGCGGTGACCTCGATGCCGGTTTTAGCGCGCGCCGCGGCAGCAAAGATCGCCAGCAGCAGGTCCGTCTGTCCATGGCCGGCCAGCCCGGCAAGGCCGATGATCTCGCCCGCATGCGCCACAAGTTCGTTGCCGTCCTGTTGGCGCGCCGGGCGGGCTCGGACCCGCAACGGGCCCGTCTCCGGCTTCTGGATCGCGATTTCGGCTGCGATCTTCTCACGCGCTTCCGCTCCACCCATGGTCGTCACCAGCCTGTCGCGATCGAAAGCGTTCGCCGCATCTGACGCAACGACCTTGCCGTCGCGCATCACTACGATGCGGTCGGCATTCCCAAGCACCTCGCCCAGAACATGCGAGATCAGGATGCAGCTTTTACCCCCAGCGACAAAGCGCCTGACGAAGGCCAGCAACTGGCCAGCCGTGTGCGCGTCGAGCGAGGACGTCGGCTCGTCGAGGATGACCAGTTCGAGCGGATCCTGAGTCACCGTGAAGGCGCGCGCCACCTCGACCATCTGCCGCCTGCCGATGGAAAGGTCGCTGGCGATATCGGAGGCGGAGATGCTGTGACCCGGGAATATCTCGTCGAGCTTGGCGGCGATGAGATCGGCCGCCTTGCGCCGCCAACTGAGGCCGCGCAGCGCCGGGTGGTTGATACGCGTGTTCTCGGCAACGCTGAGGTTCGGGCAGAGCGACAGCTCCTGGAACACGCAGCGTATGCCGAGCTGCTGCGCGCGCGGCACCGAATAATTGCCCTCGATGGCGCCACGCACCGTGATCCGACCGCTGTCGGGGACAAGCGTGCCCGCCAGCATGTGCATGAGCGTCGACTTGCCCGCGCCATTGTGGCCGACGAGACCGACGCATTCACCCGCCCGGACGTGGAAATCGACCCCGGCGAGCGCCCGGACGGCGCCGAAATGTTTTTCGGCTCCGTCCAGTCTGATGATGTCCATATTGGCGGCGCCGAAATGTTTTTCGGCGCCGTCCAGTCTGACGATGTCTGCGTTACCCCTAGGCATGCCTAGCGATATCCGGTTGGCGATGCAGCTGGCAACGTGCCACGCTCACTTGATGTTGGCTTTGATCGCCGCGATGGCGTCTTCCTGCGTGTATTCGTGACTGGCGACACCACCCTTGGGGATGTTCGGCAGCTCCGCCTCGAAGGTATCTTGGGTGAAGGCGAGGTATGGCACCAACAGATCATGTGGTACATCCGTGCGGCCGTCGAGGACCTGCTGCGCCACCCAGAAGGCCAGCGACGATACGCCCGGCGCAATGGACGCCGACCAGGTCTGGTAGCCGTCCTTGTCCTTCTGTTCCTTCCACCACTGCAACTCATCCTGGCGGTTACCCATGATGATGGTCGGACGCGGCTTGCCGGCGGCGGCGAAGGCCTGTGCCGCGCCATAGCCGTCGCCGCCCTGATCGACGACGCCGACGATATCCGGCAGCGACGGCAGGACCGTCGCGACTGCCTTCTGTGCCGTGGTCTGATCCCAGTCGCCGGTCACCGAGCCGACGATCTTGAACTCGGGATGGGCGGCAACGCCTTCCAGAATTCCGGCATGGATGGCGTCATCGATCGACGTGCCGGCAAGGCCGCGGATTTCCAGCAGATTGCCGCCCTTGGGCTGGAACTTGGTCATCTGCTCGACTTCCTGCCTGCCCATGTCCTTGAAGTCGACGACGACGCGGTAGGCACAAGGCTCGGTGACGATGCCGTCGAAGGAGACGACGACGATCCCAGCATCGCAAGCCTGCTTGACGGCGCCGTTGAGCGCGTCCGGCGAGGCGGCGTTGATGACGATGGCGTCATAGCCTTGCAGGATCAGGTTCTGCACCTGGGCTGCCTGGGTCGGCACTTCCTTGTCGGCCGTCGTGAAGATGTCCGCGGCTGCGACCACCCCGTCGGCGACCGCCTTCTTGGTGACGATGGCATAGCTGTTGAGCATCGCCTGTCGCCACGAATTGCCGGCATAATTGTTGGAAAAGGCGATCTTCTTGTCGCTGGTGTCGGCAAACGCGGTGCCTGACGCGAGCATCGCGGCAAGGGCACCCAAGACGAGTATTTGCTTCATGTGTTATCCTCCCATGGATTGCTGGTCGTTGTTGGCTGCTGGTGGCTGTTATGACGACCCTCGTTTCAATATTGTCAGACAAATTTAGATGGGCGCACTTGTCAACAGCGATCGGTGACGGTTTGACGATCAACTTGCGGTGCAATGATTGTAAAGGCTTCGGCTCCTGGTCTAGGGGTGGGGCAGGAGACCGAAATCGAGATGGCAGCGACGCCGACTGATGCGCTGGGCGCACCCGGAATTCCGGCGCGCTGGACGTCAAGCGCCAAGAGCGGCATCGGAACCGCGCTTTCGCCGGCCTGCCCTATCTGGTTCACGATCAGCCACGGTATCCTCAACGAGGTCTATTATCCCAGCCTCGACAGCGCCTGCACCCGAGACATGGGGCTGGTCGTCACCGGCCCCGGCGGTTATTTCTCGGAAGAGAAGCGCGATGCCGTGCACAGCGTTGAGCCGTTCGAGGATGGAGTGCCCGCCTACAGGCTGGTCAACACCGCCGCCGATGGCACCTACCGGATCGAAAAGCGAATCGTTACGGACCCGGAACGTCCCGCTTTGCTGCAAGAAATCAGCTTCACGCTGCTGAGAGGCACGGACCACCGCGTCTATGCACTGCTGGCGCCTCACCTGGTCAACGCCGGCATGGGCAACACCGCCTGGGTCGGCGACTACGAGGGAAAGCCTGTCCTGTTTGCCTCGGGACGTGGCGTCTGCCTGGCGCTGGCCTCGTCGCTGCCCTGGGGAGCATGCTCGGCCGGCTATGTCGGCGTCTCCGACGGCTGGCAGCAACTCCATCGTGACGACCGGCTCGACCCGGCTTGCCGCAGGGCCCAAGACGGCAATGTCGCGTTGACCGGGGAGATCGGCTTTTCGGCTGCGAACCTAAAGGCCTTGCTGGCGCTGGGTTTCGGAACGACGCCGCAAGAGGCGGCGGAAAATGCTTCCGCCAGCCTGAAGCGAGGCTTTGAGCCAGCAGCCAAATCGTATGTCGAGAAATGGCGGGATTGGCAGGCTAGCTTGCTGCCGTTGGACCGGCATATAGCAGGGATCAACACCTATCGCGTCAGCACGGCGGTTCTGGCGACACACCGCTCATCCGACGGAGCAGCCGTCGCCAGCCTGTCGATCCCATGGGGCTTCAGCATGGGCGACGACGATCTCGGCGGCTATCATCTGGTCTGGCCGCGCGATCTGGTCGAAACCGCGGGCGGCTTCCTGGCCGCCGGCGATCCGGCGCAAGCGCTTGAGATCCTCGCCTATCTCCGCTCCATCCAGCAGCCGGACGGCCATTGGCCGCAGAACGCCTGGCTCGACGGGTCTCCCTATTGGCCCGGCATCCAGATGGACGAATGCGCCTTCCCACTGCTGCTTGCAGACGCGCTGCGGCGGGCTGGGCACCTGCCGCGCGCCAGGTTGCTCGCCTTCATGCCGATGGTCGAACGCGCGGCTGCTTTCGTCGTGCGCAATGGCCCCGCCACCGGCGAAGACCGCTGGGAAGAGGATGCCGGCTACAGCCCGTTCACGCTCGCCGTCGAAATCGCTGCCCTGCTCGCCGCGGCGGACATGTTCGACATTTGTGGCAAAGGAGAGCCGGCAAACTATCTGCGTGAAACCGCCGATGTCTGGAACGACCAGATCGAGCGCTGGACCTATGTCACCAGCACTCCACTCGGCGAAGAGGTCGGTGTCAAAGGCTATTACGTCCGCGTCGCTCCGCCTGACACCGCCGGTGCGGCCTCGCCGAAGGACGGCTACGTGCCGATCAAGAACCGGCCGCCCGGCGACGCGGACCGGCCGGCCGAGGCGATCGTCAGCCCGGATGCGCTGGCGCTCGTTCGCTTCGGCCTCAGGGCCGCCGACGATCCGCGCATCGTCGACACAGTCAAGGTCATCGACGCGCGGCTGCGCTGCGACCTGCCGCAGGGGCCCGTCTGGTATCGCTATACCGGCGACGGCTATGGCGAACACGCCGACGGCGCGCCCTTCGACGGGACCGGCCAGGGCCGGCCCTGGCCGCTGCTGGTCGGCGAGCGCGCCCATTACGAACTGGCGGCGGGGCGCAAGGACAAAGCAGCGAGCCTGCTGAAGACGTTTGAAGGCTCGGCCGGGCCCGGCGGCCTGCTGCCGGAACAGGTCTGGGATGGTCCCGACATGCCGGAACGCGAACTGCGGCACTGTGGACCGTCGGGCAGCGCCATGCCGCTGGTCTGGGCACATTCGGAGCACATAAAGCTGCTGCGTTCGCTCAGTGACGGCGCGGTCTTCGACATGCCGCCGCAAGGCGTGAAGCGCTACATCGAAGACAGGACCGTGGCGCCGCGCCGGACATGGCGCTTCAACCACAAGCTCCGCACCATGCCCGCTGGCAAGATGCTGCGCCTCGAACTGCTGGCCCGGGCGGTGGTGCATTGGAGCAGCGACGATTGGGCGACCGTCCATGACACGGAGACGACCGAGATTGCCTTCGGCATCCAACTCACGGACCTGCCCGTTGCCGATGTTCCGCCGGGCAATACGATCGTCTTTACTTTTTTCTGGCCCGATGCTGGCTGTTGGGAGAAGGTCGACTTTTCCATCGGTATCGACAAGCTGGATAACCAATAGATCTTCTATCCCTCAAGAACCAGGACGAGAAACATGCAGATCGGAATGATGGGACTGGGCAGGATGGGCGCCAACATGGTGCGGCGCCTGCTGCGCGATGGCCACGAATGCGTGGTCTATGACATCAACCCGGCCAGCGTCGCCGCACTGGTCAAGGACGGCGCGATCGGGGCGGCTTCGATGGAGGAGTTCGTCGGCAAGCTGACCAAGCCGCGCAGCGCCTGGCTGATGCTGCCGGCGGCGATTACTGGCAAGATCGTCGAGCAGGTGGCCGCGCTGATGGAGCCAGGCGACATCATCATCGACGGCGGCAATTCCTACTACCACGACGCCGTCGACCAGGCCGCACACCTCGCCTCCAAGGGCCTGAACTATGTCGATGTCGGCACCAGCGGCGGCGTCTGGGGCCTCGAGCGCGGCTATTGCCTGATGATCGGCGGCCCCGACGGCGCGGTCCAGCATCTCGACCCGGTCTTCGCGACGCTGGCGCCAGGGGCCGATGCCGCCGCGCCTGCCACCGAAAAGGGTGCCGGAACCGCGCCCTTCGGCTATCTCCATTGCGGAGCGAGCGGCGCCGGCCATTTCGTCAAGATGGTCCACAACGGCATCGAATACGGCGTCATGGCCGCCTATGCCGAGGGCATGAACATCCTGAAAGCGGCGAATGCAGGCAAGAGGCAGCGGACGGCGGACGCCGAAACCAGCCCGCTCGAAAACCCACAATACTACCAGTTCGACATCGATGTCGCCGAGGTAGCCGAGGTTTGGCGGCATGGCAGCGTCATCGGTTCCTGGCTGCTCGACCTGACGGCCGGCGCGTTGAAGGCCGACTCGGCGCTGACGCAGTTCGGTGGACGGGTCTCGGATTCCGGCGAAGGCCGCTGGACGCTGAAGGCGGCGATCGACACCGGTGTGCCGGCGCCGGTTCTGTCCTCGGCCCTGTTCGACCGGTTCTCCTCGCAAGGTGAATCCGAATTCGCCGACAAGCTCTTGTCCGCCATGCGCTATGCTTTCGGCGGCCATGTCGAAAAGCCGAAGACCGGCTCGTGACGGGGGAGACACGCTCATGAGCCAGGAACGGTCCGACACGCTGGTGCTTTTCGGGGCGACCGGTGATCTCGCCCACAAGAAGATCTTCCCCACACTTTACGCCATGGTCGCCAAGGGAACACTGACCGAGCCGGTGATCGGCGTCGCCTTCGACGCCTGGGACCTGAAGCAGTTGCAGGCGCGCGCCCGCGACGGCATCGTCAAAGCCGTCGGCAAGGTCGACGAAAAAATCTTCGCGAAACTTGCCTCGCTGCTTCGCTATGTCAGCGGCGACTACCGCAGCGTAGCGACATTCGAGAAGTTGAAAAACGCGCTGGGAACCGCGCAGCACCCGCTGCACTATCTGGCGGTGCCGCCGACCATGTTCGAGACGGTCATCCAGGGTCTGGAGCAGTCTAGCGCCGCCCAGGGCGCACGCCTGATGGTGGAAAAGCCCTTCGGTCATGATCTGCAATCGGCGCGCTGGCTGAACCGGGTGCTACATCTGGTCTTCGACGAAAAGTCGATCTTCCGCATCGACCATTATCTCGGCAAGGAGGCTATCCAGAACCTGCTCTATTTCCGCTTCGCCAATTCCTTCCTCGAGCCGATCTGGAATCGCAATTTCGTCGAGAGCGTCCAGATCACCATGGCCGAGGATTTCGGTGTCGAGGGCCGTGGCCGCTTCTACGACGAGGTCGGCTGCATCCGCGACGTCATCGAGAACCACCTGCTCAACATCCTGCTGCTGCTTGCCATGGAGCCGCCCGTTGGTCGCTCGGCCGACGATCTTATCGACGAGAAGGTGCAGGTGCTGCGGGCGATCCGGACGCTGACCAAGGACGATGTCGTGCGCGGCCAATTCAAAGGCTATCTCAGCGAGCCGGGCGTCGCGCCGAACTCGCCGGTCGAGACGTTCGCGGCGGTGCGGTTTTTCGTCGACACCTGGCGCTGGCAGGACGTGCCCTTCTTCATCCGCGCCGGCAAATCAATGCCGGTGCACGCCACCGAGGTCGTTGTCCGGCTGAAGCGGCCGCCGCTCGACGTCTTCGACCCGATCAAACCGGGCGACGCAAACTACGTGCGCTTCCGCATTGACCCACAGGTAGCGATCTCGATTGGCGCCCAACGCAAAGCCGCCGGTGACGACATGATCGGCGAGCAGGTCGAACTCACCGCGCTCGACGACAGCAAGGGCGACATGCCGCCCTATGAGCGGCTGATCGGCGACGCCATGAACGGCAACGGCCAGTTGTTCACCCGCCAGGACGCCAGCGAACTCGCCTGGCGGATCGTCGGCCCGGTGCTTGGCGACACCACGCCGCCGCAGCTTTATGAGCCGGGGACATGGGGTCCTGCCGATGCGATGGCCGGATTCGGACCGCCGAACGGCTGGATCAATCCGGCGAAATGAACTCGAGAGGCGACGCAATGGCCAAAGCGGCGAGAAAGCCTGCACCGGACAGCGAAAAGATCGTGCTTGCGATCGATATTGGCGGCTCCCACGTCAAGATCCTCACCAGCGCCGGCGGCGAGGAGCGCAGAACCGATTCCGGACCCGGCCTGACGCCGCAGCAGATGATCGCGGCCGTGCAGACGCTCGCCGATGGCTTGCCCTACGACGTCATCTCGATGGGTTATCCCGGCCCGGTGCATCACAACAGGCCGCTGACCGACCCTGCCAATCTCGGCAAGGGCTGGGTCGGATGCGACTTCGCAACGCAGTTCGGCAAGCCGGTGAAAATCGTCAACGACGCGCTGATGCAGGCCGTCGGCAGCTACGAGGGCGGGCGCATGCTGTTCCTCGGCCTCGGGACGGGGCTCGGTGCTGCGATGATTGTCGACAATGTCGCCCAGCCGATGGAACTCGCGCATCTCCCCTACAAGAAGGGCGGCAGTTTTGAGGATTATATCGGCGAACGCGGCCTTGAAAAGCGCGGCAAGAAGAAATGGCGCAAACACGTCTTCGACGTCGTCGAGCGGCTGCGCGCCGCCATGCAGCCTGACTATGTGGTCATCGGCGGCGGCAATGTCGACGAGTTAGACGAATTGCCTGCCGGTTGCAGGCGCGGCGACAACACACGCGCCTTCGAAGGGGGATTTCGACTGTGGCGCGACAAATCCCTGATTGTCTGATATTATAGCGGTTTGGGATCAGACCTGTTGATCTGGCCCGGCCGTTAGTATTGTTATTCAAAATAATGTGTGGCGTGGTGCGGCGTCATTGCGTTGCGCAGATTTGCCGACTAGGAATTCTGCGACCCCACTAACGGAGAAAATAGATTGACCGACGACAGCAACAAGGCCCGCAAGGACATCGACCTTCTCGAGCTGACTGCTCACATCGTGTCCGCTTACGTCGAGAAGAACCGCTTGCCCGCTTCCGGCCTCGGCGATCTCATCGCCAGCGTCAGCGCGTCGATAAGTGGACTCGGACAACCCGCCGCTCCGGCGGCAGCGCCGCTGATCCCCGCCGTCAATCCTAAGAAATCGGTGACGCCGGACTACATCATCTGCCTCGAAGACGGCAAGAAGTTCAAATCCCTGAAGCGCCATATCGGCGTTCATTTCGGGCTGACGCCGGATGCCTACCGCGCCAAATGGGGCTTGCCGGCCGACTATCCGATGGTTGCCCCCACCTATGCGGCCTCGCGCTCGCAACTGGCGAAGGCGATCGGCCTTGGCCGCAAGGCCGCCCCGCCGGCGCCGGTGAAGAAGACCAGGAAGCCCAAAGCCACGGTCTGACACGTCGTTCGAAGCCCGGCAAACGGAAGCCTCGAAGATTGGCAGGACAGAGGGGGGCGCGAAGGAACTCGACCTGCGCGCCCGATAGCCTCTCCACCTCCGCCGAGCGCGTTTGCCATATGCGATTAGCATGGCAGCCCGAAAATCCTTGATCCAGCGCCGGTTTTTGCGCGCGCCCCGCGCCGAATTGCGCTAAAGGCTTCTTGTCCGGACCAGCGCCCGTCGTGGAAGTGCCCCGCCGGCCGATGCTATCACGACGGGGCCTAAAATCATGACATCGCAAGCCCATCCATCGCCCGACCGGCGCTATGCCGCCTTCCGGCACAAACCCTTCCTGAGTTATTGGGCGGCACGCTTCCTCTCCACCTTCGCCACCCAGATCGTATCCGTCGCCGTCGGCTGGCAGGTGTACGACCTGACCCGCGATCCATTCGATCTCGGCCTTGTCGGCATTGTCCAGTTCTTGCCTTCGCTGCTGCTGGTGTTGGTCACCGGGGTGGTCGCCGACCGTTTCGGCCGCCGCCTGATCATGGCGCTGACCGCACTGCTGGAGGCGATCTGCGCGTTGGTTTTGCTGCTGCTGACGCTGCGCGGCCTTAGCGGGCCGGGTTTGATCTTCGGCGTGCTCGCCATGTTCGGCATCGCGCGCGCCTTCTTCGGACCGGCGGCAGCGTCGCTGTTCGCCAACCTCGTGCCACCTGAGGATTTCGGCAACGCGATCGCCTGGAATTCGTCAGCCTGGCAGACGGCGACCATCGTCGGACCGGTCGCCGGTGGCTTGCTCTACGGGCTTTCGGCGGAAGCGGCATACGGCACCGCAGCCGTTCTGATGTTTGTCGCCGCGGTGCTGGTCTTTACTATCCCGAAGCCTGCCCAGCGCAGCGAAATCGACAGGCCGACGATGCAGACCCTGTTTGCCGGATTCGGCTATATCTGGAGCGAGAAGATCGTGCTCGGCGCCATTTCGCTCGATTTGTTCGCCGTGCTTTTGTCCGGCGCCACGGCACTGATGCCGGTCTATGCGCGCGACATCCTCGATCTCGGCCCATGGGGCCTGGGACTGTTGCGCTCGACACCGGGCATCGGCGCCATCTGCGTTGCCATCTGGCTGGCCGGACATCCGATCCGCAACCACACCGGCGTGGTCATGCTCGGCTTCGTCGCGCTGTTCGGCGCCTTTACCGTGCTGTTTGGCCTCTCCACCATCACCTGGTTGTCGATCGCAGCACTCGCCTTGCTCGGCGCCACCGATATGTTCAGCGTCTACATCAGAGAGACGCTGATCCAGCTGTGGACGCCGGACCAGGTGCGCGGCCGCGTCAACGCCGTCAATCAGGTTTTCGTCGGCGCCTCCAACGAGCTCGGCGAATTCCGTGCAGGCACCATGGCGGCATTGATCGGCACCGTGCCTGCGGTGGTGATCGGCGGCGTCGGCGCGGTCGTTGTCGCCGGGCTGTGGGCGGTGCTGTTCCCGCAGCTGCGCAAGGTGCGCCACCTCAACGGGCGAAACTGAACCAGAGCGCACTGATCCGGGGCGCACTGATCGGGGGTTCGGGCCCGGCGAACGCCGAATGACCCCGCTGTTGCCACGTCTCAGCTCCCATCGATGCGGACGAATGCTATTCGGGCGCTGCAACGCGTATCGCGCGGGTGCCGATCTTTGCCCCTGTGACAGCATCCACGGCTACCGGCTCGATTTCTGCTCCTGTCTCAGCGTCGATGTATCGCGCCAACCTGCCTTCGCCACGGTACTGGCGTCCCCACGCCCCCAGTAAGATCAGCACCGGCAAGAAATCGCGGCCGGCGGCGGTCAGCACGTACTCATCGCGCGGAGGCCGCTCCGAGTAGCGTCGCTTTTCCAGAAGTCCCTCCTCCGTCAGCGTCGCCAGCCGCCGGGTCAGGATGGTTGGGGCGATGCCCAGACTTTTCCGGAATTCGTCGAAGCGGGTGAGGCCCAGGCTCGCGTCGCGAAGGATCAACATGCTCCACGCATCGCCGACGCAGGTCAGGCCGCGGGCGATCGGGCAAGAGGCATCGGAAAGATTTTTCATGTTCATACCATTTTGATAGTGACTTCATATCGAAATGATAGTAACATCCTTTTGAGATGCAATCCAGCACAAAGAAAGGAGTGACTTCCATGAACAGGACCAACCTTGGCGTAGCCCATCCGGAACGCAACCGTCAGCTCGTGCAATCGGCACATCACATCGCCGCGGGCCAGCCGAGATCGGCACCATCCAAACGGAGCGTCGCAATGATCAACCTCATCGGTGGCGTGGCGGCATTCTTCCTGGCCGCGTCTCCGTTGTATGCCGGCGAGCTGTCGGTCATGGCCGGGGAGAGTATCGATCTCGGCGGTTTTCGCGGCGTCTTACACTACACCGACGAAAATGACGGCTATCGGGTGATCGCAACGATAGCCGATGGTGAGGCCGGGCTCCCAGTGCGCTTCTCGGCCACGCTCGCCGAAGGGCAGTCGGCTACGATATCCGTGCCGCGGAAATTGGGCGAACCTGAGCAAAGCCTCGAGATTTCGCGCTCCGGCGACAAGCTTACCGTCACCGAGCTGGGGTCGGTGTCCAACCAGCGAACTGGGGCCCTTGCCGAGTAATGCCCCTCATCGGATCGCCGGGGCGTGCGCCACATCTCCATTTGGCGCGCATGCCTGCAGCCGCCAATCCAACACAAAGAAAGAAGTGACTTCCATGAACAAGACCAATCCTGGCGTCGCCCTGGTGACAGGGGCATCCACCGGCATCGGGCGCGCAACGGCCATTGCTTTGCAGACCGCCGGCTTTCGCGTGTTCGGCACAAGCCGTCGCGCGGTCGCCGAACGATCCGACGGCATTACCATGCTGACCTGCGACGTCACCGATGACGCGTCGGTGGCGAAACTGGTCGATGAGGTGCTGGCTAAGGCCGGGCGTATCGACCTGCTCGTCAACAATGCCGGCATCGGCTTGCTCGGCGGCGCCGAGGAGTCCTCGACAGTCCAGGCTCAGGCGCTGTTCGACGTGAACGTCTTCGGCGTACTCCGCGTGACCAACGCGGTTCTGCCGACAATGCGCCGTCAAGGAACGGGCAGGATCGTCAATTTGAGTTCGGTATTGGGGTTAATCCCAGCACCCTATTCCGCGCTCTATGCGTCGACCAAACATGCCATCGAAGGCTATTCCGAATCGCTCGACCACGAACTGCGCCTTTTCGGAATTCGCGTCGTGTTGGTCGAGCCCGCCTATACGCGGACGTCGTTTGAAGAAAATCTCGCCAGGCCGGACCAGTTGCTTGATATCTATGACGCTGCGCGCGCTGGCATGGATGTGATCCTGCGCAAAGCGATCGAAACAGGCGATGCTCCGGAAATCGTAGCCGAAACGGTGTTGAAAGCAGCGACCGAATCCGTTCCGAGAAGGCGCTATGCGGCGGGAAAAATGGCGCGCCAGGTCAGTTTCCTGCGCCGTTTCGTCCCGGCATCCGCATTCGACAAGAGCCTGCGAAAGCAGAACGGGCTGCCGGTCTGACGTCGACCATGACGTCCTGCTTCGGTCGAACCGGCAGGCCACAGCAGACTGCTGTCGCTCGGTTCACCGCTCGGCAGGCAGACCTTGCCGGTCCGGTGGCCTTGACGCAACCTTTGGCCCATTGTCGGGCTCCAGCGGTGGCTGGACTTGGAATCGGTGGTACGAATCCGGATGCCTGAAGCCGCAGAGCCTCGTACGCCAAAAACGGCGATTTACAAAATTAGATCAACAGTTTGCGTTTTATAGACGGAAACTAGATCAGGACCGCACGCGCCTGCCGAAAATCGTCTGCAGGAATTCGCCGAGCCAGCGTTTGAGATGCATGTCCCAGATCAGCCGGCCGCCGAGATGGTCGCGGCCGGGCTGCGCGCCGGGCAACTCGAAGCGATGCGCGCCGCGAACGACCCAGCGCTGCATCATCGCCCTGGTCAATTCGCCATGGAACTGGATGCCCCAGGCATTGTCGCCATAACGAAAGGCCTGGTTGGGATAGGTTTCGGCCGTCGCCAGCAGCGTCGCGTCCTTCGGCAGCGAGAAGCCCTCGCGGTGAAACTGGTAGACCATCTCAGGCCAGTGCATCAGCTTCTTGCCGTCCTCCGTCGCCTTCAGCGGATACCAGCCGATCTCGACCAGCCCCTCGCCATGACCCTCGACCTTGCCGCCAAGGTGGTTGACCAGCATCTGCGCGCCGAGGCAGATGCCGAGCAACGGCCGGTTCTCCCTGAGCGGAACTTTCAGCCAGTCGGTCTCGCGGCGGACAAAATCGTCCTCGTCATTGGCGCTCATCGGTCCGCCGAACACCACGGTTCCGGCGTGACCGTCCAGTGTTTCCGGCAAGGTGTCGCCGAGCGGCGGGCAGCGGAGATCGAGGTCGAAGCCTTCTTCGATAAGCATGTGGCCGACGCGCCCGGGGCTCGAACTCTCCTGATGCAGCACGATCAGGATTTTTGGTCTCGGCCTCGGCATGGATGGCATCGGGATCCCGTCTATTCGTCGCTCGACGTTCCAGTGGCGCCCGGCGCTTCGGCGGCCGCCTTGCGGCGTGCCTCGACGCGGTCGTGGCGTTCGACGCCGATCAGCTCGGCGACCCGCCAGACGATATTGTCCTCGAGTTCGTGCAATTCACCATCGGCGTAGACGATTTCCCACATCAGGCCGATGAAGGCTTTTCGCGCGTCTGGATCGAGCTGGCGCTTCAACACGCTGGTGAAGGCGTAGAGGTCGATCGCCTCATTGTCGGCCCGCTCGCCGGCGGCGGCAAGCGCGTCGAGCTCGTCGCCGCTGATCGAATAGCTTTCCGCCAGCACCGCCTTGAACCGCTCCCATTCGGCATCCTGACGCACGCCGTCGGCACTCATCACATGGTAGAGAAGGGCGGATGCGGCAACGCGCGGATCATCGGCGTTGTTGCGGGCGCTGCCAGCTGCCGGCAGGTCCTTCAGAAACGACAGAACGCGTTCGAACATGTGATTCTTACTTCCCATCGGCCAAAACTATCAAGCTCAGCCAAATCAGAACAATCGAAATTTGCGTGGTGATTTTTGGTCTTCGTCGTCCGGATCGACGCCGGGGTCGTCGGGCAGCCGGGCCAGTTCCTCCGCCGGTTCGACGGCTTCCGCATCCGTCGCGGTGACCGGCGTAACATCGTCTTCGCCGCTTTCCGATGCCGTCGCGGTGGCCGGTCTTTCGGCCGAACCAGCGGGGTTCAGCTCGATCACATTTTCCTTTGCCGGCTTGATAGGCGCCGCAATGGTCGGCACCGCGACGTCCGGCGCGTCCTCGTCACTGTCGATGAGCTGGCCGAGCCGCTCCATCGGCGCCCGCCATTCGAAGGCGTCTAGCTTGCCGGTGATCGGCGACACCGGCGCCCAGCGTTCGGAGACGACGCCGTCGGCAACCCAGGCCGGATCGCGCGGTGCACGCACTGCCTTGGACAAAAGCTGCCGCACCTTGCCCTGATCGCCGGTCTCGGCCTCCTCGATGTCGGCCAGAAGCAGATAGGCGCCTTCGCGGCGATCCATGCGAATGGCCGCCTCGGCCTCTTTACGGGCGGTTGAAAAGTCCTGCGCGTCGAGCGCGGCGCGCGCCACCGCCAGCGAGGATTCGGCGTGGTTCTTCTTCATCTCCTGCAGCTTCTTCGCCCGGTTCAGGCGGTCGAGCACGGCATCGCCCGGCCGGGCGTGTGTGTAAATCTCGGCGATCTCCGGATGCGGCTCGGCTTTCCACGCCGCTTCGAGTATCTTCGCGCCCTTGCGCACATCATTCTGTCTGAACAGCAGTTTGGCTGCGACGACCGCCGCCGGGGCGAAATCCGGCCGCAGCCGGTTGGCCTCGAGAGCAGCGGTTTTGGCGGCATTGGGATCGCTGTCGATCAGTGACTGCGCCTTTGCGGTGAGCAGCACGGCGCGACGCCGGTTGGCGGCGTCGCGCTCGATCTGGCGCGTCGATTTCTGCGCGTCGACCAGTTTCAGCGCGCCGTCCCAGTCGCCGCGCCCGGTCAGGTCTTCCAGCGTCGATTCGGCGGCCCAGGCCAGTTGCGGCGCCATCACCGCGGCACGGCCGGCATAGTGCCGCGCCGCGTTGCGATCACCGAGGCGCTCAGCCTCGAGATAAAGCCCGCGCAGGCCGAGCAGCCGCATTTCCGGATCGTCGAGCATAGTCTCGAACTTTTCGCGCGCACCCTCATGGTCGCCTTCCAGCAGCGAAGCTTGCGCCTTCAGCAGATGGATCAGCGGCTCCTGGTCGGAGCGGATCAGCTTTGCCGCTTCCTTGGTCTTCTTGCGGGCAAGCGCTCCGTCACCGGCGCCGGCGGCGATCATGCCGGTCGACAGTGCCTGATAGCCACGATCGCGACGGCGCACGCGGAAATAACGCGAGATGGTGTAGGGACTGTTCCACAGTGACTTGAGCAGCCACCAGACGATCATCACCGCGGCAACCACGGCGACAACCGCCACCGCCGCCACCATCAGGCTGACCTGATACTGATAGCCGCTGAAGGTGACGACCATCTCGCCCGGCCGGTCGGCCAACCAGGCGAAACCCAGGCCGAGCGCGAAAACGACGGCGAGGAAAAGCAGAATGCGAATCATCGGGTTTTCCTCACGCCTTCATCGCACCTGATATCAGCGCGTCGACCTGCTTCTCGACCTCGATCCGCGCCTTCAATTTGCCGGCAAAATCGGCGCCGGCAGCCTTCACCGGCTCGGGCAGCGTATCGTATTCGCTGAGCGCCTTGGCGTAGTCGTCCTGATTGACCGCCACCTCCATGCGGGCGACGATTTCCGGAGCGCCAGCACCTTCGACGGCACCGATCGGCCTGACCTTGACCAGCGATTCGGCGCTCGACAGCAGGCTTTGCAGGAAGCCGGCATTCTGGTCGACGGGCTCTGAGGCAGCGACCATGGCATTGGCGGCGGCAGGCATTTCGGCGGCGATCTCCGCACGGGTCGGAACGCCCTTTTCGGCGTAGGCACGTAAGCCTGCGATCTCGGGCGCATCCGGTGAAATCGCCGCAAAGGTTTCGAGTTCGGCGGCGAATGGCGCACCGCGGTCGAGGGCTGCCTTCAGCGCCGATGCGGCGATGGCGAGCGCAACCTTCGGCTGCCCGGCCTGTGCTTCGACCTTGCCGGAAAGCTGCGCCACCGACTGATCCAGCGCCGCAAGCCGGCGGTCCTGTGCCGTCGTCGTCTCACCCGCGGATTTTACCGCCGCGTCGAGCCCGGCCAGCCTTTCGTTGAGCGGCCCGAGATCGACCGGCGCCGTATTGCCGGCCTGGCCAAGGGCAGCGACCGCCGTCTCGATCTGCCTGACCTTGTCGCCAAGCCCTGCAAGCCCGGCAGTGTCGCCTGCTCCGCCCTGCTCGACCGCCGATTTCAGCGCCGCGACATCCGTCTTGACCTGATCCAGCGCCGACGACAGCCCGTCCACCTTGGCCGACACATCATTGTTGCCGGCTGTGTCCTTGAGCCCGGCGATCTCGCTCTTCAGCGAAGCGATTTCGCCATTGATGCCATCGAGCGACACGCCGCCCGAGGAGACATCGCCAGCTCCTGGCGCGCCGAGCAGGCCCGCAAACTGCAGCCCTCCGGCGGCAGCGAGCGCGATGACGCCGCCGATAATGCCGGCAGCGATGCCGTTGATGCCGCCACGCTTCGGCTGCGCTGCCATGTCTTCATTCCCTGTCTGGGTTTCTTTCGGCGCTTCATCGGTCCCGCTGCTGGTCCCCGTCCCGCTGGCTTTGGCGGATCCGTCGTCGAAACTGTAGTCGAAGGCCCGGTTCGCGGACCCCTCCGAGCCGGCCGGATAGGTCGGTTTGGGTCCTTCGGGACCTTTGGCGCCGCCCTCTGCCGGCTCTTCCGAGCCGGCCGGCGGGGCCGCGTCGGCATGTTCCCACGGCTCGATGTCGGTCTGGTCGGCATGCACGGGTTCTTCAGGCGCTTCCGGCTGCGACGCGTTTGCCGCTTCCTCTGCCTTCGCCTCGTCGGTCCGCCCGTTGGCGGCATCCTCGTCGGCAACGCGCGAGACAGCGCCGGGTTCGAGTTCGATGGTCACCGGCTCGCGACGGCTTTTCGAATGCCGCATCTTCGGCGTCTTGACCATGCTTAGGCTCCGCAAAATTCGCTTCGGGATGGTTCAGAAAGGGTCTAGCACATCACCAAGCGGTGAAAAGGGGCGGCGTGATGACACGGGGTCAACGCCACGTCCGCAAAAGCTCCAGCAGTGCCTCCTCGCTGGGCTCCGGCGCAACGCGGAGCTTTTCTGAGGCGACAGTCTCCAAGGCTGCGGCAATACGTCCGGACAGCGCGAAAAACCATGTCTCTTCAAAAAGATCGCGAAGCGCCGGCCGTTCGGTCAGGGCCTGCATCGCTGCCGCCGCCTTGGCCGAATAGAGAAGCACCGCTTCAACCGGCTGGCCGGACAGGCGCGCAAGAACGGCCTCGTCGGAATAGTCCAGCGCGACGGTGTCATAGGCCTCGACGGTGCGGACGTGAACGCCTGCCGCCTGCAGCCGCTGCTCGAAACCCGAAAACCGCACGCGCCCGCACAGATAGACGATGGTCTGTCCGGCGTAATCGCCGGCAAGCGCATCGGCCAGCGCCTCGGCATCGCCGGGGCCTTCGCTGACGGACAGGAATCCCGCCGTGCGGGCCGATTCCGCTGTCCGTCTGCCGACTGCATGGCAGGGCAAGGCGGCGAGCGCCGCGATGATTTCCTTCGGCGCATGGCGCGCAGCATTGGCGCTGGTGACCGCAACGGCGGCGGACTTGATTGCGATCCCGTCCACATCGACCGGCAGAGCCACCGTTTCGGTCAATGGCAGCAGGATCGGCTGAAAGCCCTGGTCTCGCAGCCGCTGTGCCGTGCGCGAGGCGCCCGGTTGCGGCCTCGTCACCAGGACGCGAATCATGTCAGGCCCAGCCGTCGAAGAATTTTTCGCCGGCCCTGGCCCGCACGGTCCTGGCGGCGTCCTCGCCGATGCGGGCGGCATCCTGCGCCGGGCCTTCCGCCCTGACCTCATGGGATTGCGAGCCGTCCGGCGAGATGATCAGCCCGGCGAAGAAAACCGTTCCGCCCGATATCGTCGCATGGCCGGCGATTGGCGTGCGGCACGACCCGTCGAGCGCCGCAAGGAAGGCGCGCTCGCAGGCCAGCGCCTGTCCGGTCGGCACGTCGTGGATTGCCGTCAGCATCCTTTCCACATCGAGGTCGCCGACGCGGCTTTCGATGCAGATCGCGCCTTGCCCCGGCGCCGGCGGAAAAGTGTCGAGCGGCATCAGGTCGGTGATGACATTCTCGAGCCCGAGCCGCTTCAGCCCGGCATAGGCGAGGATGGTGCCGTCGGCGACGCCCTCGTCGAGCTTGCGCAGCCGCGTCTGCACATTGCCGCGAAACATCACCACCTCGAGGTCCGGCCGCATCCGCCGGATCAGCGACTGGCGCCTGAGCGAGGACGAGCCGACCCTCGCGCCTTGCGGCAATCCGGCGATTGTTTTCGCCGCCTTGCCGACGAAAGCGTCGCGGGCATCCTCGCGCGGCAGGAAGGCGGACAGTTCCAGTCCGTCGGGCAACACCGTCGGCATGTCTTTTGACGAATGTACGGCGATGTCGATGCGGCGCGCCAGCAGCGCTTCCTCGATCTCTTTGGTGAACAACCCCTTGCCGCCGGCCTCCGCCAGCGGCCGGTCCTGGATGCGGTCGCCGCTGGTCGAGATGACGACCACTTCGAACGCCTCAACCGGCATGCCGTGCGCCGCCATCAGCCGCGCTTGCGCTTCATGCGCCTGCGCCAGCGCCAGCGGGCTGCCGCGTGTTCCGATTTTCAAGGTTGTTTGCATGGCGCGCCGTCCGTGATAACCCCCGGCAGATTGAGGCCGTTTTCCCGGCTTTCTCCTAACGGGGAAAGGCTGGTTGCACAATCTCTAGGGATGGCGACGAATTGATCCGCGTTCTGGGCATTGAGACGAGTTGCGACGAGACCGCCGCCAGCGTGGTAGCGCTGGACGCCGGCGGCGCACCCAAAATCCTGTCAGATATCGTGTTCAGCCAGATCGAGGAGCATGCCGCCTTTGGCGGCGTCGTGCCGGAAGTCGCCGCACGCGCCCATGTCGAGGCGCTGGACGGCGTCATCGAGGCAGCGCTCGCCGATTCAGGCGTCGATCTCGCCGACATCGACGCGATTGCTGCGACCGCCGGCCCCGGCCTGGTCGGCGGGCTGATCGTCGGGCTGATGACGGCGAAAGCCATTGCCGCGGCCGCAAACAAGCCGCTGATAGCCATCAACCACCTCGAAGGCCATGCGCTGACCGCGCGGCTGACCGACGGGCTCGACTTTCCCTACCTGTTGCTGCTGGTTTCCGGCGGCCACACGCAGATCGTCGCGGTGCGCGGCGTCGGCGACTACCAGCGCTGGGCGACAACCATCGACGATGCGCTCGGCGAAGCCTTCGACAAGACGGCCAAGATGCTCGGCCTGCCCTATCCCGGTGGACCGAATGTCGAGAAGGCGGCGGCGACCGGCGACGCCACGCGCTTCGCCTTCCCGCGGCCAATGAAAGGCTCGGCGCAGCCCGATTTCTCCTTTTCCGGGCTGAAGACCGCCGTGCGCCAGGCGGCGACTGCCATTGCTCCATTGAGCGACCAGGACGTTGCCGACATCTGCGCCTCGTTTCAGGCGGCGGTGGCGGATGCGCTGGACGATCGGGTTTCGAGAGCGCTGAACCGATTCCGTCAGGAATTTCCAGGCGAGATGGAGCCTGCGCTCGTTGTTGCAGGCGGCGTCGCCGCCAACCGGACGATCAAGACGACACTGGAAGCCCTGTGCGAGAAAGCCGGCTTTGCTTTCGTCGCGCCGCCGCTCAAACTCTGCACCGACAACGCGGCGATGATCGCCTGGGCCGGTATCGAGCGGTTGCGCGCCGGCATCGCGGGTGAAAACGCCGCCGATTTTGTGCCGCGCTCGCGCTGGCCCCTGGACAGCATCTCTGCCCCGATGGTCGGCTCGGGCCGGCGCGGAGCCAAGGCATGATCGGCGGCGAGGACAGGGCACCAAGCGGCTGGCGCGTCGCCGTGCTTGGCGGCGGCGCCTGGGGCACGGCGCTGGCGCTGGCAATGCTGCGTGCCGGCCATTTCGTCCGCCTCTATGCGCGCGATCCGCAGACCGTCGCTGCGATCGACCACGGCGAAAATCCGCGCTATCTGCCGGGTATTGCGATCGAGCCGGGCATCGTGGCGACGAGCGACATCAAGGCCGCGCTCGACGGCGCCGATTGCGTGCTGGCGGTGGCGCCAGCGCAGTCGCTGCGCGCGATGCTGGCAGCCGCGAAAGATCATATGCCGCACGGCGTCCCGCTGGTTCTCTGCGCCAAGGGTATCGAGCGCGACACCGGCGCGCTGCTGTCGGCGATCGCCCGGGAAGCCTTGCCGGGCAATCCGGTCGCCGCCCTGTCGGGTCCAAGTTTCGCCACCGACGTCGCCAAGGGCCTGCCGACCGCCGTGGTCGTCGCCGCCCGCGACGAGGGTCTTGCCGCCGATCTTGCCGCGCGCTTTTCGGCGGAAAATTTGCGCTGCTATTCGAGCGACGACCTTATCGGCGTCGAGATCGGCGGCGCGCTGAAGAATGTCTTCGCCATTGCCGCGGGTGCGGTCACCGGCGCCGGGCTCGGCGCCAGCGCCCAGGCCGCGATGGTGACGCGCGGCTTCGTCGAATTGCGCCGCATCGGTGCCGCCTTCGGTGCCAAGCCGGAGACACTGATGGGGCTTTCCGGTCTCGGCGACCTGTTGCTCACCTGCTCGTCCGCCCAGTCGCGCAATTTCGCCTACGGGCTGGCGCTCGGGCAAGGCAAGCCGCTTGCCGGTCTGCCCTTGGCCGAAGGCGTGCCGACGGCGGCAATCGCCGCCCGCATCGCCATCGAGCGCGGCATCGACGCGCCGATCATCACAGCCGTTGCCGCCATACTGGACGGCACTATCACCATAAGTCAGGCTGTCACGGCGTTGATGACGCGACCGCTGAAGACCGAAACCGACCTATAATCTCGATCCGGAGTTGGAAAAATGCTGTTTGCGTGGATTTGCAAGGACAAGCCTGGAGCACTGCAGGTGCGGCTCGATACGCGGCCCGAGCATGTTGCCTTCCTGGAGGGGCTGAACGGTGAGAAGAAACTGGCCTTCGCCGGTCCGTTCCTCGACGCCGACGGCAAGCCGAATGGCAGCCTCGTGGTGGTCGAGGCGCCCGATCTGGCCGCCGCGGAAGCACTCTCCGCCGCCGATCCCTACGCCAAGGCCGGGCTTTTCGAGAGCGTCCAAATCCGGCAGTGGAATTGGGTTTTTAACAAGCCGGTGGCTAGTTAATCCTGATCGCACGGAGGAGCAAAATGAATTACTGGCTGTTCAAATCCGAGCCCTCGGTCTTTTCCTTCGAAGCGCTGAAGGCGAAGGGCAAGGCCGGCACGCAATGGGACGGCGTGCGCAATTATGCGGCGCGCAACAACATGAAGGCGATGCAGATCGGCGATCTCGGCTTCCTTTACCACTCGAACGACGGGCTCGACGTGGTCGGCATCGTCGAGGTCTGCGCGCTGGCCCATCAGGACACCACGACTGATGATCCGCGCTGGGAATGCGTCGATATCCGCGCCGTCAAGGATGTGCCGAAGCCGGTGACGCTGGAACAGGTCAAGGCCAATCCCAAGCTGGCAGAAATGGCGCTGGTCCGGCTCGGACGGCTTTCCGTGCAGCCGGTGACTCCGGCCGAATGGAAAGAGGTCTGCCGCATGGGCGGCCTGACACCAGCGCCGTGACGGCGCTGACGCCGGACAGCGCGAAAAAGTTCATCCTCGACAACACGGTGCTGATGGCCCCGCCGCATGTGCCGGAGATTCTCCTGCATCTCGCCGACGAGGCACATGATCTGTGGCAGCGCACGGAGGACGAGCTGACCGAGATCGGCCTGCCGCCACCGTTCTGGGCCTTTGCCTGGGCCGGCGGGCAAGGCCTCGCCCGCTATGTCCTCGACAATCCCGATACGGTGCGCGGCAAGCGCGTGCTCGACTTCGCTTCCGGCTCCGGCCTTGTCGCCATCGCCGCCGTGCGGGCCGGTGCGGCGGAGGTGATCGCCGCCGACATCGACCCGTTCTGCGCGACGGCGATCCGCCTCAATGCCGAGGCCAATGATGTCGGGATCGAGTTCCTCGGCACGGACTGTATCGCAACCGATGCCGGCTGGGATGTGGTCCTGGCCGGCGACGTGTTCTACGACAGGTCCTTCGCCGACAGGCTGATGCCATGGTTCGCGACGCTGAAGGCGCGCGGCGCCGAAATTCTCGTCGGCGATCCCGGCCGCTCGTATATGCCGAAAGCCGGGCTGGAGCCGCTGGCCGTCTACCAGGTGACGGTGACGCGGGCGCTGGAGGACGCCGAGGTCAAGCGCACCACTGTCTGGCGCCTTGCTTGACGGCACCGCCGAACAGGCGTTCCATCGCGCATCGATTTTTGAGAATACGCATGTCGTTGTCCCAAAACCGCCGGGCGCTTTTGGGCGACATGCTTCCGGGGAGGGAAATGCATGGATTTTTCAGCCGTGAACTGGCTGGCGGTGATCGTCGCCGCCGTGGTCGCGTGGCTGTTCGGCGCCGCCTGGTACATGGGTTTGAGCAAGCCGTGGCTCAAGGCCACCAGGCTTGATCCCGCGACCATGAAGAAGTCGGCAGTGCCCTTCGTCATCTCCTTCATTGCGGAACTGATCATGGCGCTGGTGATGGCCCTGATTGTCGGCGCGATGACGGGCGGCGAACCCAGCCTCGTCGCCGGGCTTGTCTTCGGCTTCGTCCTCTGGCTGGGTTTCGTCGCCACGACGCTTTCCGTCAACCATCGCTACGAAGGCTTCGGCTGGGATCTTACCCTCATCGACGGCGGACACTGGCTTGGCGTCCTGCTCCTCATCGGCGCGGTCATCGGCTGGTTCGGCGTGGCGGAAGTCGCGGGCTGAGGACAACACTGCGAACTCGGAAGCGACACTAAAGCTCGTCCCAACTTTGGCGTGTCGGATCTGGCTGCGGCTTGTGGACTTCGTTCAGCAGCCAATCCCTGAACGCCACGATCCTGGCGTCATCGGCGGCTCCCTGCGGATAGACCAGGTGATAGGCGAAGTCGGGCGCAACCTTGATGCCCAGTTCAAACGGCTGCACCAGCCGCCCTTCGGAAAGGTCGTTTGCCACCATGGCGAATTCGGCAAGTGCAACGGCATTGCCGTCAAGCGCCGCCTGCAGGGCATCCGATGAGCTGCCGAAGACGATGGTCCGGCTGTCATCGAAATCGTCGACGCCGGCCGCCGCCATCCACATGCGCCAGTTCGGCCAGGTCACGCCCTGGCGCGACCACGCGATATGGGCGAGCGTATGATGGAACAGGTCGCGCGGCTCTTTCAGCGGCGGCCCCGCCCGCAACAGTGCCGGACTGCAGACGGGAATGATAACGTTGTCGAACAGGCGGTGGCTGCAAAGTCCGGCATATTTCCCGGTGCCGAAACGGATGCCGACATCGACGTCGTCGCGTTCGAAATCGCGCACCTCGTAGGTAATATCGAATCTCAGCTCGATGCCCGGCCGCTGCTTGCGAAAATCGTCGACGCGCCGCATCAGCCATTTTGTCGCGAACTGCGCGTCGAGCGTTATCTTCAGCAGGGCAGTTCCGCGCGCCGTCTTCTGGGCCTTTGAAACCGCCCGGCCGAGCAGGTCGAGCACCTCGGCCGAGGCCTCGAACAGCAGCGTGCCCGCCTCCGTCAGCCGGATGGTGCGGCTGGTACGCGTGAACAGCACGAGGCCCAGCTGATCCTCGATTTCCTTGATCTGGTGGCTGACCGCCGCCGGGGTCAGGCCGAGCTCGTCGGCGGCGCGGGTGAAATTGAGGTGCCGGGCCGCCGCCTCCAGCGTCCTTAGGGCACGGGTTCCCGGCAGCAGGCGGGCCATCAGCGCGGGACGATTTTTGGCAGGATCATCGCTCTTGATCCACAAATAAAATTTGATGATCTTGAAAGAACTACTCGTTTCCCTCTTAAAATTCAATCCGTCATGATGTGACCATCGAGAAACCATTAAACCGGATTTGATGTCCGGATGAAACGGATCAGGTCATGTCACACATCGTTTTGAAGTCTCCGGCGGCCGGACCAATCTGGCTACGCGCCGCAATTGAGTGGTTCCGCCACGCGAAAATCGCGGTCAACCTGCTGCGGGAGCCCAAGCCCCCGCATGAAAGTATCGAGAACCTCTCGGATCGCCAACTGCTCGACATCGGCGTCGAGCGGAAGGATGTCGCCCGCGCCATGGACCGGGAGCTGGGTCGGCTGGGACTGATCGATATCGGCTGGCAACGGCCACGGCGGAAATAGGGGAGTAAGGCAGTAGGGAAAGCTGGGGTCGTGCATCCCGCGCACATCGCTGCCGACAACTCTCCTACTGCCCTACTGCCCTACTGCCCTATTCCCTTAACGTACCACCTTCACCACCGTCCTATCCGACAGCAGCGGCAACAGCCGCGCCATCGCGCGTGCCGTCACCGCCACGCAGCCTTGCGTCGGCGTGAAACCGGGGCGCGCCAGGTGGAAGAAGATGGCGCTGCCGCGCCCGCGGCGGCGCGGCGCGATGTTCCAGTCGAGCACCAGGCAGGCGTCATAGAGTCGGTCTGAACGCCGCATCCGCTCGTGGCTGGCGCCATAGGGAATCTTGACCGGACGGTTGTAGTTACGGTCCTCGGGCACTTCGCACCAGCCGAGATCGCGACCGATCGGCGTCATCGCCAATCGGGTTTTGCGGCCGCCGGGGAATTGATCCCCGCGAAAATATCCCGACAGGATCCGCATCGGACCAAGCGGCGTGGCGCCGTCGCCTTCGCGTTTGCCGGCTGATATGCCGCCGCGCCCCAGCGCACATGAAAACACCAGTTTGCCAGCCTGCAGGAGCCCTTGGCTGGGGTGGCCGGGCCTGGCGCGCACGGTGAGAACCCGAATCCCTTTTCGCAAAAATGCGCTCGCCTCATTGCACGCGCGTTTTTTCTTGTATGATCGTGCCACGGAACAAATCATTGTGATCGGCTGTTGTGCCGGTCAGCTTCCGCATAAACAGGCAGCGGTCAACTGAATTTTCTTTTCAAAACAACGGATTGATCCATGACTTCACGCACCATTCTGATCGTCGATGACGATGACGACCTGCGCGGCACACTCGTCGAGCAATTATCTCTCTATGAGGAATTCGACGTCCTGCAGGAATCAACCGCCGCCAAAGGCATCGCCATGGCCCGCGGCGGCCTCATCGATCTGCTCATCATGGATGTCGGCCTGCCCGACATGGATGGCCGGGAGGCGGTGAAGATACTGCGCAAGGGCGGCTACAAGTCGCCCATCATTATGCTGACGGGACACGACACCGATTCCGACACGATTCTCGGCCTCGAAGCCGGCGCCAACGACTATGTCACCAAGCCGTTCCGCTTCGCGGTTCTCTTGGCCCGCATCCGTGCCCAGCTTCGCCAGCATGAGCAGAGCGAAGACGCCACATTTTCGGTCGGCCCCTACACTTTCAAGCCCAGCCAGAAGCTTCTGATCGACCAGCGCGGCGCCAAGGTGCGGCTGACCGAAAAGGAAGCCTCGATCATCAAGTATCTCTATCGCGCCGACCAGAAGGTGGTGACGCGCGACGTGCTGCTCGAGGAAGTGTGGGGCTACAATTCCGGCGTCACCACGCACACACTGGAAACCCATGTCTATCGGCTGCGCCAGAAGATCGAGCGCGATCCTTCCAATGCAGAAATTCTTGTGACAGAAAGCGGCGGCTACAAGCTGGTTCCTTAAACATTTAATTATCCAATGAGCGGTCGGGGCGGGGCCGCTTTCGGGTACGATCCTGAGACTGGAGGTGGTTCTGGATCGGACTCGCAGACGCATCGGTCCAAAAATCGGAGTCGATCTTTTGGAAAGCAGGGTGCGTCGATTTCAAAGCGTTAGAGCGTCCTTTGCGCGTCCAAAGGGAGGCTCGGCGCTCTAAGGAGGGATTGGACTGGCCGTTCGGGGACATAGCTAGATGGCGTTGGATGACGACATCCGCATCCTATCCGCCGTGAGGCTCTTCGAGGGCTTCACGGAGGAACAGTTGCGTCTGCTCGCCTTTGGCGCGGAAACCACCAGCCTGCAGGCCGACCACAAGCTTTACCGCGAGGACGACGAGGCCGATTGCGCCTACATCGTGGTCAGCGGGCGCATCGTCCTCTATCGCGAGCAGGATGGCGCCCGCGTGCCGATAGGCACGGCCGGCCCCGGTACCATGTTGAGCGAACTGGCGCTGATCGCCGACACCAACCGGCTGACCAGCGCATCCGCCGAGATCGATTCGGAAGTGCTGCGGCTCAGCCGCAAGATGTTCCGCCGCATTCTGGAGGAGTATCCCGATGTCGCGGTCCATCTGCACCAGCGCATTTCCGAGGATTTTCAGGCATTGATCCGCCGCATCGAGGAGCTGGCGCCGCGTTTCGACAACTGAACCCGGATGCTTTCAACTCGCTCTCACAACAGACCGTGAAAGCCAATCGGATCAGGGCGGCAAGGGCTGAGGTGTGTCGAGATTCAGATCAGGCCGAGCCGAGAATGGTGGGGTCCGAGAACCTGAGCGGAGCGTACTTTTGGGTACGTGAGCACCGGAAGCGCAGGAGACCACCATTCGCAGGCCGGCCTCATCTGAATATCGATACACCTAATCCAGGTCGAACCGCGCTATGACCGGCACATGGTCCGAAGGCCGTTCCCAGCCGCGCGCCGGCCGCAGGATCTCGTAGCCGGCAAAGCTCGGCACCAGGTTTGGCGACGACCAGACATGGTCGAGCCGCCGGCCGCGATCCGACGCTTCCCAATCCTGCGCGCGATAGCTCCACCAGGTGTAGAGCTTCTGTTCATAAGGCACGTTGAGCCGCATCAGGTCGACCCAGTCGCCGGCGAGCCGCATCGCTTCGAAACTTTCCGTCTCGACCGGCGTATGGCTGACTACTTTCAGGAGCTGCTTGTGCGACCAGACATCATGCTCGAGCGGCGCGATGTTGAGGTCGCCAACCAGGATCGAGCCGGACACTTCGTCGTGCTCGGCGCGGATGGCGTTCATTTCGGCGACGAAATCCAGCTTGTGCTTGAACTTGCGATTGATAATGGGGTCGGGCTCGTCGCCGCCGGCCGGAACGTAGAAATTGTGCAGCAGGATCGCCTTGCCGCCGGCCCGGACGGTGACCGACAGATGCCGGCAGTCGTCGATCTCGCAGAAGCGGCGCTTTTCGACAATCGCGATCGGCCGGCGCGCCACCGTCGCCACGCCGTGATAGCCCTTCTGGCCGTGGAAGGCGATGTGCTCGTAGCCGAGCTTGCGAAACGCCTTCTCGGGAAACAATTCGTCAGGAACTTTGGTTTCCTGTAGGCAGAGCACGTCCGGTGCCTGTTCGACAAGCAGGCGTTCGACGATCGGCATGCGCAGGCGGACGGAATTGATGTTCCAGGTGGCGATGGAAAAGGGCATGCACAGGATCCGGGGACAGCGTATGGCCGCCGGAGGTGAACGCCTCTGGCGAGTCATGCGCGCATGAAAGAGTCGGGCCGGAACCTGCCAGCCGCGCAACTCAAAAACAAGCCGGGCCGCGCCTGGTAAGGCACGGCCCATGAGTCTACACGTCTACCGCAGCAAGTCTTAGCGCGACTTGGTGTTCAGCTCGCGGTTCGCCGTATAGTCGATGGCAAAGGTGTCGGGGGCGAAGCTCACGCCTTCCCTGACGTTGAAGATCATCACCGTCGTGTCCTTGCCTTGCGCATCGGTGATCGTCCACTGGCGCAATTCGTAGGTTTTCGGATCGAACATCATGGTGATCTTCGAACTGCCGAACACCGATTTGTCGGCGAGTTGAATGGTGGTGACGTCGTTCTCTTCCTTGACGCTTTTGACGCGGCCGCCGGAGAGATCGATCCTGTTGTCGAGTAGCAGCTTGAGCGGCGTTTTCGACAGTGGGTAGAGATCGGACGTTTTCAGCCGCTTGTTGAGGATGACCACCGACTTGCCGTCGGAAATCACCCTGAAATTCGACGTCCCGTCATAGTTGAAGCGGATCTTGCCCGGCCGTTCCAGAAAGAACTTGCCACCGGTCTGCTCGCCCTTGGGTCCGAACTGCACGAATTCGCCAGTCATCGATTTGACCGAGGAAAAATGGTCGGCGATCTTCTGCGCGGTGGGTGGCACCGCCGCTTGCGCCGACGCCAGCAACTGGACCCCGGGCACGACGTTGATGGCCGCAGCACCTGCCAGCACCAGGCCGAGGCCAAGCAGCTGGCGGCGGGTCGGGGCAAAGTCGCTGATCGTGGCAAAAGAAGAGTTTTTCATGCCGGTCACTCTCGTCTGGTTTATCTGTTGTCGCAGTGTTTGGCCCCCCAGTTGGGCTTAAGTTTGGCGGCCGAACAGCGCTTGGTCGTTGCAAACGCGCCAGAAGGTTCAAAGTTGCCGCCGTCGACGTCTTGCCGGTCGGATCAGAACTTGTCGTCTTCCGTCGGCACCAGAATCTCGCGTTTTCCAGCATGGTTGGCCGGGCCGACAATGCCTTCCTTCTCCATCTTCTCGATGATCGAGGCGGCGCGGTTGTAGCCGATGCCGAGCCGGCGCTGGATGTAGCTGGTCGAGGCCTTGCCGTCGCGCAGCACCACGGCAACCGCCTGGTCGTAGGGATCGTCGGAATCCTCGAAATTGCCGCCGCCGCCGCCCGAACCCCCCTTGCCCGACGGCTCGTCGTCGTCCTCATCGTCATCCTCGGTAATGGCATCGAGATACTCCGGCACGCCCTGCAGCTTCAGATGCGCGACGATCTTCTCGACCTCGTCATCGGAAACGAAGGGGCCGTGCACGCGCTGGATGCGGCCGCCGCCGGCCATGTAGAGCATGTCGCCCATGCCAAGCAGCTGTTCGGCGCCCTGCTCGCCCAGGATGGTGCGGCTATCGATCTTCGACGTCACCTGAAAGGAGATGCGGGTCGGGAAGTTGGCCTTGATCGTGCCGGTGATGACGTCGACCGACGGCCGCTGCGTCGCCATGATGACGTGGATGCCGGCGGCGCGCGCCATCTGCGCCAGGCGCTGCACCGCGCCTTCGATGTCCTTGCCGGCGACCATCATCAAATCGGCCATCTCGTCGATGATGACGACGATGTAGGGCATCGGCTCGAGATCGAGGTTTTCGGTCTCGTAGATCGCTTCGCCGGTCTGGCGGTCGAAGCCGGTCTGCACGGTGCGCGAGATTTTCTCGCCTTTCTTCTCCGCCTGCTGCACCCGCGCGTTGAAACCGTCGATGTTGCGGACGCCGACCTTGGACATCTTGCGGTAGCGGTCCTCCATCTCGCGCACGGTCCATTTCAGCGCCACCACCGCCTTCTTCGGGTCGGTGACGACAGGCGTCAGAAGATGCGGGATGCCGTCATAGACCGAGAGCTCCAGCATTTTCGGGTCGATCATGATCAGTCGGCAGTCCTGCGGCGTCAGCCGGTAGAGAAGCGACAGGATCATGGTGTTGATGGCGACCGACTTGCCCGAACCGGTGGTGCCGGCGACCAGCACGTGCGGCATCTTGGCGATGTCGACGATGACCGCCTCGCCATTGATGGTCTTGCCGAGCGCCAGCGCCAGCTTGGCCTTGGTGGTCTCGAAATCGCGGCTGGCCATGATTTCCCTGAGATAGACGGTCTCGCGCTTGGCGTTCGGCAGCTCGATGCCGATGGCGTTGCGGCCGGGCACCACCGCGACGCGGCAGGCGATCGCGCTCATCGAGCGGGCGATGTCATCGGACAGGCCGATGACCCGCGACGATTTGATGCCGGGCGCCGGCTCCAGCTCGTAAAGCGTGACGACCGGGCCGGGGCGGACATGGATGATCTCGCCCTTGACGCCGAAATCCTCCAGCACGCCCTCGAGCAGACGGGCATTCTGCTCGAGCGCGTCCTTGGACAGGCTGGCGTCACGCACGACGTTCTTCGGTTCGGACAGGAAATGCAGCGACGGCATTTCGAATTGTTCGGAGCCGATCAGCGAGGTCTGCGCTTCGCGCTGGACACGAGCGCCCGGAACGGGTCGGGGCGCCGGCGCCGCGACGCGTGTGGCCGCATCGGAGCGGAACGGCTGCACCCTCGCATTGGGCGCAGTGCTGCGTTGGCCCACGGGCTCCGGCGCAAAATCCATGTCGTCGTCATCGTCAAAAACATCGGCGTCGTCGGGATCGAGCGAGGCGCTGCGGTCGTTGACCATGGCGGCGAAGAATTCCGGCTCGACGCGGGCGCGGCCATCCAGGCTCATCCGCGCTTCGGCGAATTCGGCCGATTCGACCCGCTCGGCAGCACGCCGCCAGGCGCTGGCGCGCGGTTCCATCTCCGGTTCGAAATCGTCGCGCTCCCGGCGGCGCGCGGCGCGACGGCGGAGATAGGCGCGCAACGACAACCACCAATGCGTGATCGCGCCAAGCGCCAGAATGCCCTCGTCGCCCTCGTCCTCATCATTGTCGAAAAGCAGGTCGTCCTGCTCCCTCGGATCGGGCGCAGCCGGTTGCTCCAGGACGGCGAAACCGTTCTGGCGTGCAATCAGCGCCGAGCCGTAGGCAAACAGCCACAGTGCCGGCGCGGCGAGAAGCACGGCGAGCACGCTGGCGATGAGGCCCGTCGGGTAGCCGCCGACGACGAGGCCGGGAATCTTGAGCACCATGTCGCCGAACACGCCGCCGAGACCCGTCGGCAGCGGCCAGGTCTTCGGCGGCACCACGCAGCCGGCGATGGCCGCGGCAAGCACCGCGTAGCCAAACCAGGCGAGCCCGCGCCTCGGCAGCCTGTCGACGCCGCGCGCCGAAAACAGCAGAAATCCCCAGACCACCGCCGGCACCAGCGCCGCGACGGCAGCAAGGCCGAAGAACTGCATGGCAAGGTCGGAGAAGACAGCGCCCACATAGCCCATGGCGTTGGTGACGATGTTATCGGTGGCGTGGGAGAAGCTTGGGTCGGCGACGTTCCAGGTGGCGAGGCTGGCGATACCGAAGGCGACCAGCGCAAACAGGCCGGCGCCGACCAGCCGGCCGACCTGACGCCGCGCGAACGCCCGGATGCCGTACCCCGTATCGGCCAGCGCGAGCGGTGCTGAAGCCCCTGAACGCATTCGTCGTTCCCCGTCTGTCATGGACTGGCCGGACGCATGACGCACTCCGGCAGATTCGGATGCCAGACTAGCGGCGGGAAGGTTAAGGCCGCATTAACCATGGGCGTGCCGGCAGCTCCCGGGTGGAAAAGCGGTCACAAAAATGGCGTGTACGCTGGCCCGCCATCATTTTGGATCGGCAGGTCGATCAGGGCTCAGCCTGATCACCAGACCTTAGAACGCCCGCGCGTCCCTTTAGACGGCCGCCCTAACACTATTTTGATTGGAGCATGATCCTTTCCGCACCCAAGTTCGGATCATGCGTTCGGGGTCATGCGCTAGTTGGCGCCGCCGAGCGCCTGGACGTTCGCACAGAACTCGGCATACGGCTTGCTCATCGCCGCGTCATTGCATTCTTTCTTCATGGCTTCCTGCTTTTCCTTCGGCATCGACATGAAGGTCGTCTTGAACTCCTCCTTCGGCTTCATGGTCTTCATGCTGGAGTCTGTGTAGAACGGCGCCATGTTGTCGGGTGAATCGAGAGCGCCGGCAAATGCCGCTCCGCTGATCATGGAAAGAGCGACCGCTCCGAGGCAGACGTTCTTGATGTTCATGACTGGTTTCCTTCCCTGTTGTTTTCACGAGCGCCCAAACGATGATCGCCAACACAGTTCGGAGCCAGCACGGCCGATGTTTCATCGACCAAGGCCATCAAGCGCCCGATCAAGCGATTGTGATCGAGCCTGAACTGCCACCGGCACGGCGTCGCACAATAAAGGGAGGCCCGGAACGGGTCCGGGCCTCAATGCGTGAGCCCTTGCAGGAGCGTCACGACGGGATGGGAGAATGTGGGGCGGCCGAGGCCGCCCCAGACAAGACTTACGGGTGGCAAGGCTTACGGATGATAGGCCGCTTCGCCATGCGCGGTGAGGTCGAGCCCTTCACGCTCTGCATCGGCTGTCGGGCGCAAGCCTACGATCATATCGACGATCTTGTAGAGGATGGCGCTGCCGATACCCGACCACAGGACGGTTACGAGGACACCCTTGAACTGCGACCACAGCTGGGTCGCCGTGCCGGCATAGCCGGCAGCGAAGTCGGCTGTCGAATAGTCGACGATGCCAGCGCCGCCGAGAGCGGGATTGACCAGGATGCCGGTGCCGAGTGCGCCGATGATGCCGCCGATGCAGTGGATGCCGAAGACATCGAGGCTGTCGTCGTAGCCGAACTTGTTCTTCACGACCGAGACGAAGAAGTAGCAGACGCAGGTGGCGAAGATGCCGAGCACGATGACGCCCATCGGTCCGGCAAAGCCGGCAGCGGGCGTGACGGCGACAAGGCCGGTAACCGCGCCCGAAACCGCGCCAAGCATGGACGCCTTGCCGCGCAGCAGCGTTTCAAGCACGATCCAGGTCACTGCCGCCGCCGCTGTGGCGACGAAGGTGTTGACCATGGCCAGCACCGCATAGGCGTTGGCTTCGAGGTTCGAACCGGCGTTGAAGCCGAACCAGCCGACCCACAGCAGCGAAGCACCGACCATGGTCAGCGTCATCGAGTGCGGCGCCATGACGTCCTTGTTGTAGCCGATGCGCTTGCCGATCATGAGCGCGCCGACAAGTCCGGCGATACCCGCATTGATGTGAACGACGGTGCCGCCGGCGAAGTCGATGGCGCCGAAGCCGAAAATGAGCCCCGACGGGTCGCTGTAAGCGCTCGGGCCACCCCAGAACCAGACCATATGCGCGATCGGGAAGTAGACGAATGTGACCCAGAGGATGGTGAAAAGGATCACGGCGGAGAACTTGACGCGTTCGGCGAAGGCGCCGACGATCAGGGCCGGCGTGATGCAGGCGAAGCTCATCTGGAAGATGACGAACACCAGCTCAGGAATGGCGACGCCCTTGGTGAAGGTTTCCGACACCGTCGTCACGTCGACCCCGGCAAGAAACATCTTGGAAAGGCCGCCGACGAAGGCATTGCCGGGGGTGAAGGCAAGGCTGTAGCCGTAGAAAACCCAGACGATCATGACCACGCTGGTGATGGTGAAGACCTGCATCAGCACCGACAGCATATTTTTGGCGCGAACCAGGCCGCCGTAGAAAAGGGCAAGGCCGGGAATGGTCATCAACAGCACCAGGATGGTGGAAATCATCATCCACGTCGTGTCGCCCTTGTCGACAGTAAAGGCCGGCGCCGCTGGCGCTGCCGGCGCCGCTTCCTGCGCGAATGCGGCGACCGTGCCCAGTGCTGCGATAGCGAGCGAGCCCAGCAGCGCGGTGCGCGCCGCCGACTTCAAAGTAGAAGGAATATTCATTGAACTCTCCATTGGAATACGTGTCCGCAGCTCAAAGCGCGTCGGTGTCTGTTTCGCCGGTGCGAATGCGCACCGCCTGGTCGATGCCGAAAACGAAGATCTTGCCGTCGCCGATCTGACCGGTCTTGGCCGCCGCAGTGATGGCTTCGACGGCCTTGTCGACCATGTCCAGGCCGACCGCGACTTCGATCTTGATCTTCGGCAGGAAGCTGACCGCGTATTCCGCCCCGCGATAGATTTCCGTGTGTCCCTTCTGCCGCCCGTAGCCTTTGACTTCGGTGACGGTCAGGCCCTGGATGCCGATTGCGGTGAGCGCTTCGCGCACCTCGTCGAGCTTGAACGGCTTGATGATTGCCATCACGATTTTCATAAGGTTTCACCCTTTGCTGTTGCGGTCCCCCGCGTTTGTAGGACGTCGCCGATCCCCATGAGAGCCGGAGAGTGCCCGCTAGGATTCAAGCTCCGTGCCAATTGCCGAAGCAGGGTGTTAACCTGTTGTTAAATAAGGAATTCGGGAAGGTTCGTCGGCTGACTGTGCATAGTCGCGGCAACGCATCTGATTAAAAAATAGGCAATTTTCCAAAAATGCCTATTCGGCGGGCGGCCGCTTCAGCCTGATCAGGCCTTCCTGGGCAACCGAGGCGATCAGCGTGCCGTTGCGGGCAAACAGCGACCCGCGCGTGAACCCCCGCGACCCTTGCGTCGACGGGCTGTCCTGCGTGTAGAGCATCCAGTCGTCGAGCGAATGGCTGCGGTGGAACCACATGGCGTGATCGAGGCTCGCCGCCTGGATGTCGCTATCGAAAATGGCGCGGCCATGCGCAAAGGTCGAGGTATCGAGCAGCGTCATGTCGGAAAGGTAGGCAAGCACTGCCGCCTGCGTGGCGCGATCGGCCGGAACCGGGCCGGTCGTGCGGATCCAGATGTTCTGCTTCGGCTCCAGCTTTTCCCGGCTGGTGTAATGCTCCAGCATCACCGGCTTCATCTCGATCGGGCGGTCACGCTCCCAGTAGCGCCTGATGCCGTCGGGCACGGCCTCGCCGAACTTGCCAATCAGTTCGCGCTGCGACAGCAATGTGTCGGGCGCCGGCACGTCCTGCGGCATCGGCACTTGATGCTCGAGCCCGACCTCATCCTGCTGGAACGAGGCTTCCAGCGAAAAGATCGCCTGGCCGTGCTGGACCGCCACGACACGGCGCGTGGTGAAGGAGCCGCCGTCGCGGATGCGGTCGACCTGGTAGATGATCGGCACCTTGGTGTCGCCGGGCCGCATGAAATAGCCGTGCAGCGAATGCACGTGGCGTTCGGGCTCGACCGTTCGCTGGGCGGCGACCAGCGCCTGGGCGATGGTCTGGCCACCGAAGACACGCTGCCAGTCGAGTTTGGGGCTGCGACCTCGGTACAGGTTGTGTTCCAGCTGCTCGAGGTCGAGAATGCCGAGAAGCTCGTCCATGGCCGCCGTCATGTTTCGCGCCCTCACCGCAAAAGTGTTATGGCGGTTTCCGACAGGAATGACGGGCAGTCAAGGCCGGAAAGGGATTTGGCCGGAAAGGAATTGCCATGGTGGACCGCAAGGCGGATGCAAAAAACCGGACCTTGCTCGACGTTCTGGTCGCCGGCGCCGGCTATGTCGGCCTTGCCGCCGCCGTATCGCTGAAACAGGCGCGGCCGAGCCTGGCGGTCGCTGTCGTCGACGCCGCGCCCGCCGGTGCCTGGCTAAAGGACGGCCGCGCCTCGGCCATCGCCGCTGCCGCTTGCCGCATGCTCGACCAGCTCGGCGTCTGGGCCGAAATCGCGCCTGAGGCGCAGGCGATCACCGAAATGATCGTCACCGATTCGCGCACTTCCGATCCGGTGCGCCCGGTGTTTCTCACCTTCGATGGCGAAGTCGCGCCCGGCGAAGCCTTTGCGCATATGGTCGCCAACCGGGATTTGAACGGCGCCCTGCGCCGGCGCGCTGAAAAACTCGGCATCGACATCATCGAAGGCGTCGCCGTCAGTGCGTTCGACGTGAACGGCGCCGGCATCACCGTGCATCTTGCCGACGGCGCGACGCTAAAGGCGCGGCTGCTTATCGCCGCAGATGGCGTCAACTCGAAGCTGCGCGACATGGCCGGCATCAAGACGGTGAGATGGGAGTACGGCCAGTCCGGCATCGTCTGCACCGTCGCGCATGAACGGCCGCACAACGGCCGCGCCGAAGAACATTTTCTACCAGCCGGCCCCTTCGCCACGCTGCCGCTCAAGCCGGACAAGGACGGCACCAACCGCTCGTCGATCGTCTGGGTCGAGCGGTCGGAAGACGCCGAAAAACTGGTCGACGGCGACGACCTCGTCTTCGAGCACGAGCTCGAACAGCGGTTTGGCCTGAAGCTCGGCGAAATCCGCGTCGCCGACAGGCCGCGCGCCTGGCCGCTCGGCCTGACGCTTGCCCGCGCCTTCGTCGCGCCGCGCATTGCGCTCGCCGGCGACGCCGCCCACGGCATCCACCCGATCGCCGGCCAGGGCCTCAATCTCGGCTTCAAGGATGTGGCGGCATTGGCCGAAGTGGTGGTCGAGGCCGACCGGCTCGGCCAGGATATCGGCGCGCTCGACGTGCTCGAACGCTACCAGCAGTGGCGGCGCTTCGACACGCTGCAGATGGGCGTCACCACCGATGTGCTGAACCGGCTTTTTTCCAACGACATCGGCCCGTTGCGGGCCGTCCGCGACATTGGCCTCGGCCTCGTCGAACGGATGCCGCGGCTGAAGGATTTCTTCATCCGCCAGGCCTCCGGTCTGTCCGGCGACACGCCGAAACTATTGAAAGGCGAAGCGATCTAGAGCCCTGAAGAGCGGCAAACCAATACTGCGCGTCAGGCAATTCGTTCAGTTGACCTCGAAGCCGAGTTTCTGGCGCAGCCTCAGCATCCGCTGGTCGGATATCTCCAGGGGTTGCTCACCAGCCTGCGCCGCGCGGTTCACCATCTGCAGCAAATCGTTTCGCTCAGTCACATCCAGACGTTCGCGCAGGAACGGCGCCAGCTTGTCGATGACGATCGTGGCATCGTCGATCTGTAACGCCGCCCATTTGGCATAGACCACGGCCTCGTCGGTCTTCTTCTCGTCCGCAATCTCCGAGATCACTGACCGAATCGCGGCTTCGCGCCGCGGCAGGACCGGGCCGTTCTCGGAAATGATGGCGGTGATCAGCGTCGCGGCCGCCACGACCGGATCGTCGATCGCCGTCAGCGGTGAGAGCGCCGCCTGCTTGCGCAGCCGCTTGCGGCGCACATTGCCCTGGACGCGACCAACGACGTCCGCAACCTCACGCGCTGCGTCGTTCATGATCTTCAGTCGGTACCACCAGAATGCCGCCGCTCCCAACAGGCCAATTGCAGCAATCAGTATATGCATGCCCGAAATCCCCCAGCCGCAGCGACGATAGGAGAAGTCTTGCCTCGCTTCAACTCGCAAAAGTTTGCGCCCGCCGAAGAGATCTGATTCGCCGGACGCAAACCGGATAATCACTAGGACCCCGGCAGGTTGTAGATCGCCCTGACCTCGATCGTGCCAATTTCGGCCAGCGGGATGCCGCCGGCAATCTCCAGCGCCTCGTCGATATCCCCGGCCTCGATCATGACGAAGCCGAGCAATTGCTCCTTGGTCTCGGCGAAAGGGCCATCTGTGATCAGCCGTTTGCCCTTGCGCCGGCGCACGGTTTTCGCGGTCTTCACCGACTGCAGCGCCTGCGCGATGATCAGCCGACCGCTTTGCTCCACCGATTTGTCATAGGCCAGCGAGTCGGCGTCGAGCTTGGCCAGCCTCTCCGGGCTCATTGCATAAAGGTCTTTTTCCTCACCATAGACCAGGCAAACATATTTCATCTCTCATCTTCCTAGTTGTGACGAACCGTTGGCGACCAAGGTCCCAGCCGGGCTTTTGACCGCCGCATGATCGAGAATGGACACCGCAACCCCGATGATGGCGACCGCCGCAAGCAGTCGACCGAAACCGGAAGGTGGCCGATGCAACCAGTCGGCTTCTTGTTCAGCCGCCTTTCGGCCGGTGTCTCTCCAGTGGGCAGAAAACAAATCATTCATGTGATCCTCCATCCGGCCACGAAACCTGTGGCCGCCCACAGGACGGCCGAGGCAGATGGAAGTCGACATTTTTGCACGCGGATTTTTTTGCGTGGCCATTGGCGCGAAAGCACGGGTGGCCTTCGTGCCCGCGCGCGCTATAGTCGATCAGACGCCCGATCATGGCTCAGCCACCACATAAAGGAGGAATTCATGGACCGCACTGCAAACGCCGTCTGGAAAGGCAATCTGAAAGAGGGCAAGGGCACGCTCGACGCGCAGAGCGGGACTCTGAAAGGCACGCCTTACTCGTTCAAGATGCGCTTCGAGGACGAGAGCGGCAAATCCGGCACCAATCCAGAGGAACTGATCGCGGCGGCGCATGCCGGCTGCTTTGCCATGCAGCTTTCGCATGTCCTGGCCGAGAACGGCACCCCCGCCACCGAACTCGACGCCAAGGCCGTGGTGACGCTGGTTCCGGGCACCGGCATCACCGGCAGCGCGCTCACGCTGGTCGGCAAAGTGCCGGGTATCGACGCGGCGAAATTCCAGGAGCTGGCCGAACAGGCCAAGGCTGGGTGTCCGGTTTCGAAGGCGCTTGGCGCCATAAAGGTTTCGCTCGACGCCAAGCTCGGCTGAGAGTTTTTTCAACCACACGCGGCGCCGACTTTCGGGCCGGCGTTTCTTGTGGCTCAACGCACAGACCGGATGCCGCCGCTAGCGCGCTTAGCCGGTCAGCGCGTCGATGCGTGCGCGCAATTCTGCGACCTCTTCCTCGAGAGCCTGCACGCGCGCTTCGAGGTCCGGCGCCGGCGAAGGCGATTGCAGGGGCGTTGCAGCCACTGGCGTCGGCACCGGCCCGCTCAAGAGATGGACATAGCGATCCTCACGCTGGCCGGGTCCACGGTCGATCTGCTGGACGAGAGGTGGCTTGCGGCCGATCAACAGGTCGAGATTGCTGCGAAGCTCGTCGATCGAGGGCAACCGCGCCATGCGCTCGCTCCGCGCCAGCAGTTCATAGGCGGTCTGCGGACCGCGCAGCAACAGCAGCCCGAGCAGCGCAATCTGCGCCGAGGTCAGGGAAAAGCGCTGCGCGACGACATGCTCGTAGCGCTCGACGCGCGAGGCAAAGACCTGCCTCACCAGACCCTTATGCTCAAGCTGGCCAAGCGCTCGTCTCACCTCGGCAAGCTCGACCGACATCACCGGCTCGCGCGCCGTCTTCTGGTTGGCGGCGGCAAGTGTCGCATTGAGCGTCAGCGGGTAGATGTCGGGCGTCAGTTCCTTCTTTTCGATCAGGCAACCGAGCACGCGCGCTTCGACGGGAGAAAGGATGGGGAGTTCGGTATCGGTCATTGGATGGCTATCCTTCTGAGGCCGGAGGGACAGCGCCCCCTCTGTCCTGCCGGACATCTCCCCACTTGGGGGAGATTGGCTGTCGCAACGGCTTTCGCCAATCTCCAACATTGCAGACGGGGCGCTGTCGGTGAAGCTGCCGATCTCCTTCCTTGTGGGGGAGATGTCCGGCAGGACAGAGGGGGGCGCGAAGGATCGCTACTGATGGAACGATCTCGACGGCACCGGTCCGCCGCTACACCCTTCTCTCCACCATCATCTTCTTGATCTCGGCGATCGCCTTGGCCGGGTTGAGGCCCTTGGGACAGGTCTGGGCGCAGTTCATGATGGTATGGCAGCGATAGAGCCGGAACGGGTCTTCGAGGTTGTCGAGCCGTTCGCCCGTGGCCTCGTCCCGGGAATCGATCAGCCAGCGATAGGCCTGCAACAGCGTCGCCGGGCCGAGATAGCGATCGCCGTTCCACCAGTAGCTCGGGCATGAGGTCGAGCAGCAGGCGCATAAGATGCATTCATAGAGCCCGTCGAGCTTTTCGCGGTCCTCATGGCTCTGCAGCCACTCCTTGGCCGGCTCCGGCGATACCGTCTTCAGCCATGGCTCGATCGAAGCGTGCTGGGCGTAGAAATTGGTGAGGTCGGGCACCAGGTCCTTGACCACTTGCATATGCGGCAGCGGGTAGACCTTGATCGCGCCGGAAATGTCGTCGCAGCCCTTGGTGCAGGCGAGCGTGTTGGAACCGTCGATATTCATGGCGCAGGAACCGCAAATGCCCTCGCGGCAGGAGCGGCGCAGCGTCAGCGTCGGGTCGATCTTGTTCTTGATGTAGAGCAGCGCGTCGAGCACCATCGGCCCGCAATCGTCCATGTCGACGAAATAGGTGTCCATGCGCGGGTTCTCGTCATCGTCCGGCGACCAGCGGTAGATGCGGTACTCGCGCAGATTGGTCGCGCCTTCCGGCTTTGGCCAGGTTTTTCCAGCCTTGATTTTCGAGTTTTTCGGAAGGGTGAGTTCGACCATTACCTCAGGTCCTTTCGGATGACGAGCTTCAGCCCGGACCAGATCCCGTTCACGGCGGCCATCGTCAATACACCCTCGCCTTGGGCGCGATCTTGGCCGGATTGATGCCGCCGTCTGCTTCCCTAAGCAGCGGCTCGGTGTGCACAGGCCGGTAGCTGAGCGACACCTCGCCGGTCTCGCTGAGCCGGGCCAGCGTGTGCATGCGCCAGTTCGCATCGTCGCGCGCCGAAAAATCTTCCCGCGCATGCGCGCCGCGGCTCTCCTTGCGCGCCTCGGCGCCGTAGACCGTGGTGATGGCGTTGGCCATCAGATTTTCCAGCTCCAGCGTCTCGACCAGGTCGGAGTTCCAGATCATCGAGCGGTCGAACACTTTTACATCCTTGAGCTCGCCCCAGATCTGCGAAATGCGCTTGCAGCCGCTTTCCAGCGATTCCTGCGTGCGGAACACCGCCGCATCGTCCTGCATCGCCTTCTGCATTTTTTCACGCAGAACCGCGGTCGGCGTCGAGCCGTTGGCATGACGCAGCCGGTCGAAGCGGTCCATGATCTTCTCGACCGAGGCTTCGTTGGCCGAGGGGATCGCGGCGTTGCGGTCGATCACCTGACCTGCCCGGATCGCCGCCGCGCGGCCGAACACCACCAGATCGATCAGCGAGTTCGAGCCCAGCCGGTTGGCGCCGTGGACGGAGGCGCAGCCGGCTTCGCCGACCGCCATCAGCCCGGGCGACACTTGGTCCGGGTTCAAGGCAGTGGGGTTAAGCACCTCGCCCCAATAGTTGGTCGGCACGCCGCCCATATTGTAGTGGACCGTCGGCAGTACCGGGATCGGCTCCTTGGTCAGGTCGACGCCGGCAAAGATTTTTGCTGATTCCGAAATCCCCGGGAGTCTCTCGTGCAAAACGGCCGGATCGAGGTGGTCGAGGTGGAGAAAAATATGGTCCTTGTTCTTGCCGACGCCGCGCCCCTCGCGGATCTCCAGCGTCATGCAGCGCGAGACCACGTCGCGCGAGGCAAGGTCCTTGGCCGATGGCGCGTAGCGCTCCATGAAGCGCTCGCCCTCTGAGTTGACGAGATAGCCGCCCTCGCCGCGCGCGCCCTCGGTGATCAGGCAGCCGGCGCCGTAGATGCCTGTCGGATGGAACTGCACGAACTCCATGTCCTGCAAAGGCAGCCCGGCCCGCGCCGCCATGCCGCCGCCATCGCCGGTGCAGGTGTGCGCCGAGGTCGCCGAGAAATAGGCGCGGCCATAGCCGCCGGTCGCCAGCACCACCATTTTTGCCGAAAAGCGATGGATGGTGCCGTCGTCGAGGTTCCAGGCGACGACGCCGCTGCAGGTGCCGTCCGGCTCCATGATCAGGTCGAGCGCGAAATACTCGATGAAGAACTGGGCGTTGTTCTTCAGCGACTGGCCATAGAGCGTATGCAGGATGGCGTGGCCGGTGCGGTCGGCGGCGGCGCAGGTGCGCTGCACCGGCGGGCCTTCGCCGAAATTCATCATGTGGCCGCCGAACGGCCGCTGGTAGATCTTGCCCTCTTCGGTGCGCGAGAACGGCACGCCGTAATGCTCAAGCTCGTAGACGGCGGCAGGTGCTTCGCGCACCAGATATTCCATGGCGTCGACATCGCCGAGCCAGTCCGATCCTTTAACGGTGTCGTACATGTGCCACTGCCAGGAATCGGGGCCCATATTGGACAGCGAGGCGGCGATGCCGCCCTGAGCGGCGACAGTGTGCGACCGCGTCGGGAAAACCTTGGTGATGCAGGCGGTGCGCAGTCCCTGTTCGGCCATGCCGAGCGTGGCGCGCAGGCCGGCGCCGCCGGCGCCGACGACCACCACGTCGAATTTGTGGTCGACATAGCTGTAGGCGGACGCCGTGTTGGCGTTTTTCGCGTCCTTGGCCAAAACTTCAGCCTCCAAATGCCAGTTTGAGCAGGGCGAAGATCGAGGCGACGCCGACCACTACGGGAAAGAATGTGTTGAGCGCGAGCAGCGCCAGCCTCATGCCCTCGCCATGCACATAGTCCTCGATGATCGCCTGCATGCCGAGCCGCATATGATAGAGCCCGGACAAGAGCACCAGGGCCAGGACCAGTACCACGAACGGGTTGGCAAGTGCTGCGCGCACTTCCGCATAGCCGGCGCCGTTCAACGCAATCAGGAAGCCAACGAAAAACAGGATCAGCGGGATGTTGGCGATCGCCGTCAGGCGCTGGCGCCAGAAATGCTCCGTGCCCTCGCGGGCGGAGCCGAGGCCGCGCACCTTCGCCAGCGGCGTACGCATGTCGGTGTTGTGGTGGCTCACGATCAGGCTCCCCGCGCCATGTAGCTGGCGATCCAGATCAGCAGCGTCAGTACAATCGAGCCGGCCAGCGTCGCCCAGGCGACTCTGGAGGCCGTGTCCTTTTCAAGACCCGCCCCGGTGTCCCAGATCAGATGGCGCACGCCGCCCAGCATATGGTGCATCAGCGCCCAGGTATAGAAGAACAGCACCAGCCGCCCCAGCCACGAGCCGAAGGCCCAGTTGACGGCATCGAAGGTGGACTGCGAACTCGCCGCCGCCATCAGCCACAGCGCGACCAGCAGCGTGCCGAAATAGAGCGCCCCGCCGGTAATGCGATGGATGATCGACATCGTCATCGTGATCGGCGGCCGATAGACGGTCAGATGCGGCGAAAGCGGCCGTTCACGTCTGGCAAATTCGCGGGTGGCTGGTGATTTGCTCATGGCTCCCCCAGTTCGGCGTCTCTGGAGCCGCAGGTGGAAATGCGGCATTACCGCTTCCGGTTGCGACTTCGGACAGCCCGGTTTCTAATGCTCTTTTTGCACCGCGTCAAAGCCGGAAAATCGTTTCGATAACGTAATTTAGTCTGACAAAATAGCCCGTTCTCGCTTCAATCGATTAGCCCTTCCACCTGAAGCCGGCGCATCGTCGCTGCACTGCAGTATATCTGTCTGGTTTGGACGCCAGTGAGCACCGTAAGCGAAGGAAGCTGCCATTTGCAGGTCGGCCTCACCGGAATCTCAGCACACCGATCAGCGGGTGCAGGTCAGCGGCGTCCTCCCGCCCTTCATCACCAGCGCGTCGCGTCCGTCGATCACGATTGCGTCATGCGCCTCGCCGAAGCGGCTGCTTTGATTGGCGGGCGAGGCCGGCAGGTCCTCGCTGGCGCCGTCCGGGCCAAGCACCCGCACCGAGCTGCCGAGATTTTCGATGGTGATCCTGGCGCCATCGGCGCAAGTGTAGGTCGCGGTGCGCGGCTGAGGTGAATCGGCGAGCGGATTTCCGGCCTTCGGCGCATTGGTCTGCGATACGCAGGCAACGGTGATCAGCAACGGAAAAAGCGCAAGCGTCACCCGAAACGTCCAGCCTAACGCCATATGCTGCTGCCTCCCAGCGCGTCAATCCAGCCGCGATGCTTTGCCAAGATCACCCGCGCCACGCTTGACCTTGGGCGCGATGGTGCGGGCAAGCATGGCCGAAAGATGGCCGCAGCCTTCCAAGGCGCCGGATATTAACCATGTTTGCCGAGACCTGGCTACCAGCAGGGCCGGCCTCTTAACAAAGGTTAAGAAAAGGTTAATTTGTGATTCGAGGAAGACTCGCCTCTGACAAATGGGGGACGCCATGCGTTCGAATTCGGGCAGATCGCGCCTTCCGGCGCTCGTCTTGGTGGCCATCGGCTTCGCAGCACCGGCACTCGCCGGGACGCGCGACCGCGTCTACGCCGATTCCTTCGGAAATCTCGTCATCGAGAGCGCCGCCGGCTACAAGCGCATCCTCGTTGGCGAGGGCAACCTGGCCAAGGAACTGTCGGACCACACCGGCGCCGGCCAGCCCAAAATCGTCTATGAAGACGACCCGGATGACGTCAGCAGCCGCGACTGCTACAGGCCGCCGGTTTTCGTAAAAGGCCGCAGCTATATGTACGGCCTTTCCGACGGCGAGATGCCAGAACTCAGCCCCTGCCGCTGATCTTAGGCCCGGCGTTGGCGACAGCGGTCTGCCGGGTGGCGATTGACCCTATCGAGATGCGCACGCAATCGCGTCCGCTGCCCTTCGCTTGATAGAGCGCTTCGTCGGCGCGCTGCAGCAGGTCGGAAAATGCTTCGGCCGGGTGAAGCTCGGCAACGCCGAAGCTGGCGGTGCAACGATGGTGCGCCGGCAGACAGTCTATCGGCAAGGCTCCGAAAGCGCTGCGCGTGCCTTCGGCGAAGAGCCGCGCCGCGGCGAGGTTGGTTCCCGGCAGGATGATGGCGA